>JALYSE010000367.1 GCA_030854955.1 Fibrobacterota bacterium
ACCACTGCCCCCTCGATCCGCCCCTCCGAGGAGCGGTAGGGATGGATTTTCAGCGCGAGCCAGCGCCCATCCTGGTCCCGCAATTCCTTGGAGAAGGGATCCTGGGAGGCGATCACCTGGTTGACGTGCTTTTCCAGATCGAAATCGGGAATGGCGGACTTGACGTTGCCGATGGGACGACCGATATCGGATTTATCCAGGCGGAGCATCTCACCGGCCGAAGGCGTAAAGCGCCGGATGCACAAATCGCTGCCAAGCATGATGATCGGGATCTGCACCGTGCCGATGAGGTTGGACAAATCGTCGTTCAACCGCACCAGTTCCACGTTGCGGGAGCGCAGCTCCTCGTTCATGGTCCCCAATTCTTCGTTGGCCGATTGAAGCTCTTCCTTGGCGGTTTCCAGCTCTTCGTTGGTGCTTTGCAGCTCTTCGTTGCTGGACTCCATCACTTCGTTCGAGGATTTCAGCTCCTCGTTGACGACTTCGCATTTTTCCCGAATGGTCTGCACATATTCCCGGGCCGCGGAGAGCGCCACCCGCAAGGCGGCCACTTCCTCGTCCTCGGGCTGGCCGCGTTGTTGCCGGACCGCCGCCAAGGCGGTGAGGGAGGCCGGGTCCTCGTTTTCCTCGAAGAGGACCAGGAAGCAGGTCTCGGACGCGTCGGGCAGCCGGATGGGATGGACCTGCAGATTGACCCTGCGGATCAGGCGGCCGTCCAGGACCTTGACGTCCTTCCGTTCCACCGTGGCCTCGGTCTTTTCGGATTCCCGGATCGCGCTCCGCAATTCCAGGGACAGACCTTCCTGTGCCATCTTGTCGAGGTTAAGGGCGGTGCCGCCAAGGGGCGGTTCCAGAAAGGGACTGGTGCGTCCGCGGAACTGGAGCACGTCCATGTCCTTGTTGACGAGCACGCCGGGAGGAACGAATTTCCGGAGTACGAACCGGTCCGCTGCCTGCTGGAAATCCTGGGTGTTTGGAGGCCGCGGGACGGGCCTGGCCTTGCCGGGAGTTCCCTGCGGCAGACCCTTTGGAGGTAGGATGGGGAGGCGTACGGCCGTCATTTTCCGGGAATAGATCCTATGCTTGGGATCCACCGGGCTGAACAGATCCGTGTCCCGCCCGATGGTCTCGGAATTTCCCAGCATCAGGAATCCGCCGGGATTCAGGGCGTAATGGAAGGCGGGAATGATGCGCCGCTGCAAAGGGGCGGATAGGTAAATGAGCACGTTGCGGCAACTGATGAGGTCGAGCCGGGCGAAGGGGGGGTCCGCCGTCACGTCATGCTTGGCGAAGATGCACATGGAACGGATCTCCTTGTTGATCCGGTAGCCTCCCTCCTCCTTCACGAAGAACTGACGCAGGCGCTCAGGAGAGACATCATGCTCGATGTTTTCCGGGTAGACTCCCGCTCGGGCCCGTTGTAGGGACGGGGATTCGCTGATGTCGCTGGCGAAGATGCGGAGATCGAACCGGGATTCCTGCATGTTCTGAAATTCGCACATGACTATGGCGAGGGAATAGGCTTCTTCGCCCGTGGCGCATCCCGCCACCCAGACGCGGATGGATTCTCCCGGGGACTTGGATTTCTGGATCGCGGGGAGCACCGATTCCGTAAGCGACTCGAACACCTTGGGATCCCGAAAGAACCGCGTGACATGAATGAGGATGTCCTGGTTCAGGGACTTGAGCTCGGTGGGATTCTCCTTGAGCAGCTTGACATAGTCCGGAAGCGTGTCGAGCTTGACCAGGGCCATGCGCCGCAGGATCCGGCGTTTCAGGGTGGAATCCCGGTACAGGGCGAAATCCACTCCGGATGAGGTGTGCAAGAGGCCGATAAGCCGCGTGAAATCATCTTCGCAGCCGGCAAAGAGCGTATCGGTCTGGTCGGGAGCTTCGCGGTCAAGATAGGGATGGCCGCCCATGCGGGCGATTTCCAGAGCGATTTCCGCCGGGGGCAGGACGACATCCACGAACCCGCCTGCTACGGCGCTGAGGGGCATGGCGGGAAATTTACTGGACGCTTCGTCCTGGGCGAAAGTGAGGCCGCCGGCGGCTTTGATATCCGCGAGACCCAAGGTTCCGTCCGATCCGGTGCCGGAGAGGATGACTCCCATGGAATGCATTTGCCGGTCCTGGGCCAGGGAGCGCAGGAAGAAATCGATGGGCAGATGGACGCCGCGGGAATCTCCCCGGGGCGTCAGGCGGAGTCGGCCCTTTTCCAGGGCCATATTGGTGTTGGGCGGGATGACATAGATCCGGTCCGCGGCTACGGCCATTCCGTCTTCCACCTCCACCACGGGCAGTACCGTGGCCTTGGAGAGGATTTCCGTCAAATGGCTCGAATGGGTGGGTTCAAGGTGCTGCACCAGCACATATGCCATGCCCGTTCGCTCCGGCAGGCTGGCCAGCAATTGCGTGAAGGCCTCCAGGCCACCGGCGGATGCGCCGATGCCCACCACGTTGATGGTTTTTTCCTCCTGGGGATTCGCTCCGTGGGAATCCAAGGTATTGTCCGTCATGCCCCGGCTCTTTTCGGTTGGGGAGTAATGTCGACTGAATTCCGAGGAATCGGGATCGGAAGAACAGGAAAGATAGGTTCTTCCATATTCGATCCCCTAGCTAAATACCGCAAACACCAAATTGTTGGGGTTCTGCTTGCTGCGGAGCCCTTTGTGGAATTGATGTCTTTTAGATACCCCAGCTTGCGAAATCGCCCCCTCCTGATAGGGAATATGGCCCGACTAAGCGATTTCAGGATGGAATCCTGGTAATTGAAAGGTTTCGAACCTTGAAGGTCAGCCCTTCCCGGCGGCGTCTTGCGTCGCCTTATCGCTGGAAAGCAGCATGGCTCGGATTCTTTCGATATGGACCTCGGAATCCTTGGCTCGATCGGAAGCGGACTTGGCCCCGGGGATTTCCTTTTCCCCCTTAGAGGCGGACATGGTTTGCAGCAGGTTCCGACGCTCCTCGAACATCCGTAATGCCACCCAAAGCGTCTCCTCGATTTTCGTG
>JALYSE010000009.1:0-14601 GCA_030854955.1 Fibrobacterota bacterium
TCCTGGATGCGTGTCAAAACGACATGAGCCTCGAATATCGAGCCGTCCTTCTTCCGTCTACGGCAGTTCCCCTCGTAGCGCCCTTCCTGGGCCGCCTGGTCCATTTCCTTTTGCGGCTGCCCCGTCGCCGCATCATCCTCGGAGAACAGGGTGGCGAAGGGCTTGCCGATTATTTCCTCGGGGCGGTATTGTTTCATCCGGGCAGCGCCCTCGTTCCAGGAGGCGATTATGCCCTTTTTATCAATGAGGAAAATGGCGTATTCCACCACGGATCCTATGGAATCCTGGGAAATGGTAATCCTGGTAGGGGGGCCGAACTCAGGCATCAGAACAATATAAAATCATACTGTTACGAAAAAATCAAAAAAACATGGTTGACGAAATTCCCGACCTTCGATTCGGATTCCCCGAATTCCATGAACCGCACAGTGAACTCAATTGCGACGTCCTTTGGGTATTCAATATCCTCTACGACGGAGGGTAAATCCTATTTCGACGCGGTCTGGAATTCGGTGCCTTCGATGGGACCGCCTTTCGCCCTCTCAGTCCTGGGGAGCGAAACGGCGTTCCGCTCCGCGGCGCTGGGCTTGGGGTGGATAATAGGATGCCAAGAACCGGGGCGGCACTCCCAGATAATAAAGGATCAGAAGCCTCCAGTTCCGGAGCGTGCAGGAAATCACACCTTCCTTCGTCCAACGGCGGGCCGAGACCGTCACCTTCTCATGGAGGAGTTTAATGCATCCCTTTCTCGCCTTGATGACGCGCATCAGGTCCACGTCCTCCATCAAAGGCCACTCCCGATAGCCTCCCAGGAATCGGAAGGTCTCGCGCGAGAGGAATTGGCCTTGGTCGCCGTAGGGAATGCGGGTCCAGCGCGACCGGAGAGACGCAAGCCGGGCGATGAGACGGAGGAGAAGACGAGGGGAGTCGATAGCGAGATCAAAGGCTCCTGCGGCGGTTCCGCCGTACCGTAGTGCCTCGACCATGCGTTCGAGGGCCAGGGGCGGCAACCTGGCATCGGCGTGGAGGAAGAGGAGGTAGGGCGCCCGGGCCCGGGCGGCGCCCGCGTTCATCTGACATCCTCGGCCCTGGGAAGCGGAAATGGCGCTGATATGTGCAAGCAAAGGGGACTCGATGTGTTTCAGCGTCGATTTCCCATCGCCGTCCACGACGAGAACTTCGAAGGCGACCGAGGTATCCATCCCTAGAAGGGCCTCGAGGAATCCATTGATGCCCTCGCCTTCCCGGTACACGGGAACGACCACGGACACTTCCGGCTCCACGGAAAGAAAGCCACTATCCTCCGGACCGCACGGGTTACGCATCGTTCAGCGACCAGTTATAATGGTATTTGATCCGGCCGGCATGGCCTCGCAGCATGCCTTTGAGGGGAGACTCGGCATAATTGGACAGGAAATCCAGCAACTCCTTCTCGTTCTTGCCGAAATCCTCCCGGTACCACTCGAAGATGCTGGAGAGGGTGAGGGTCATTCCCTCCGCACGCGCGCCATGCCTGGAATTGATGAAGTCCCGTGCGCCCTTCTCGAGCAGACTGTCGGTGTTCTTCGCAGTATAGGCCCAAGAGGCCAGGTTCGGGCACCCCAGGCTGGCGCAGTTGAGGGCGAAATGGATGCGCTTATCCTTCCATAAGGGACGCAGGATGCGGTGCTCGACGTCGTTGAGGCTCATCTTGATGCCTTCCACCTCCAGGACTTTCGCGTCCCAGGGACCATTCTTCAAGAGACCACGGGAGAGGTCGATGTCGCGGATGCTCTTCACAGGGTATCTATCTAGGACGATGGCGATCGTCTTGGCATTGTAGAGGTTAATCCAATAGGCCCTCTGCTCTTTCCGATCGAGAGCAGAGACCTTCACCGATTGTAAGTCGGCAAGATAGGATTCAAGGCCTTTCCGATCCGTGCCGGAAGTCCTGCCGTAGCGGACCCGGTTGACCCCGTCGGCGGCTACCGTATCCAGATGCTTCGCAAGGAAGCACTGCCATTTTCCATGATCGATGCGAAGTCTGCTGGAGGCTTCATGGACTTTCCATCGGTCCCAGGATTCGGATTCGGGAGCCGCACAGGGGAGAATCGCGGTGAATAGCAGAATGAGGCAGGAGCGAAACAGGGGCAGTATCATAGTTCCTTAGCCCTCTCCGGGAGTTCCGGCGTTACCGAGGGGACCTCATCTCCACCCCCAAAATATTCCCCGGATGCAGGTGGGAATTTATCTTAAAATACGGCCCAAGGATTACTCCCGCAAGGAATAAGCATGATCTGAAACCGACCCGGAAAGCGCCGGCGGCGCGTGCTGCTGAAGAAAGGACCCGTGAAATGGCAGATTATTACAACAGTTGCGACCTCAAGAAGTTCGGAAACATCACCCGTACCAACAAAGAGCTGGGAGACCGCTTCTTTGCTTACTTCAACGAGGTAATGAAGGCGGGGGCCCTGACTGAAAGGGAGAAGGCCCTGATCGCCTTGGCCCTCTCACATGCCTTGAAGTGCCCCTATTGCATCGATTCTTATTCCACCGCTTGCTTGGAGAAGGGCGCCGACGAGGCGCAGATGAATGAGGCCGTCCACGTCGCTGCCGCCATGGCCGCGGGGATCACCCTCGTGCACGGGGTCCAGATGATGAACAAGGTCGACGACCTGTCGATGTAAAGGAGCCGATGGAATCCTCGGAACAAATGCATCAACTCGCCGCCTTCCCCGCGGATTTCAAAGGCCGCCTTGCGGATTCCGGATCTCTTACGCCCCTTTCCCTGCGGATCTTCCAGGTGAACGTGGGGAAGAGATGCAACCAGGCCTGCCGGCACTGCCATGTCGACGCCTCCCCGGCCCGCACCGAAGCCATGACCCGGGAAATCATGGATACATGCCTGGAGGTCCTGCGCAAGACGCCGGAGTTCGCCATCGTGGATATAACCGGGGGCGCCCCGGAGATGAACCCTGATTTTCGCTACCTAGTGGAACAGGTCCGCGGGCTTGGCCGCCATATAATCGATCGTTGCAACCTCACCATCCTGGAAGAGCCCGGCTACGATTACCTGTACGGCTTTCTGCGAGAGCACGAAGTGGAGATTACCGCCTCCCTGCCTCATTTCTCCGAGGCAGTCACGGACCGCCAGCGTGGAGGCGGAGTCTTCAAGACTTCCATCGAGGCTTTGCGCAAGCTCAATGCCCTCGGGTACGGCAGCGAACTGCCGCTCAACCTCGTCTACAATCCGGGCGGGTTCTTCCTGAGCTCGAGCCAAGCCCAGCTGGAACATGAGTTCAAGGCGAGGCTGCGCGGAGAGTTCGGTGTCGAGTTCAACAGCCTCTATTGCATCAACAACATGCCTATCAGCCGCTTCCTGGAGTCCATGATCCGGCGGGGAAAGTTCCAAGAATACATGGACGTATTGGCCAGCGCCTACAACCCGGGCACCTTGGAAGGCCTCATGTGTCGCCACCAGATCTCCGTCGGCTGGGACGGGGCGGTGTATGACTGCGACTTCAACCAGATGCTGGAGCTGCCTTCGGAGCCCATTTCCCACATTTCGGAGTTCGATCGCGACGCCTTCTTATCCCGCACCATCCGAATCGCGAACCATTGCTATGGCTGCACTGCGGGGGCCGGCTCCAGCTGTGGCGGGGAGATCACCAAGCAATGAATCATTTTCGCCGCACCCTTCCGGAATTCATATTGAGGGACGCCGGCCGATCTGAAAGAAGAGGATTATGAAACCAAATGACGCAAACGGCAACCTACCTTCCTCCCGCCGCCCCTTCCGCGTTCTCCTTATCGCCGGGTCCAACCGGCGCCAATATAATTGCCCGGGAGTCGACTCCAAGGCGCGCGCCCTCATGCTCCGGATGGCGGACCGCCTGCCGCAAGACTGGGAGATCGACTACGAGGACCTCGGCAACCTCTTCGGCCGGGCCCGGATCCAAAGTTGCAACGCCTGCGTGTCCACCTCCATGGCTCTCTGCGTATGGCCCTGCAACTGCTACGAGCCTAAAAATTCGAAGGAGCCTGATCTCTTATGGGATCTGGACCTTTACGCCCGGCTCGACCTGGCGGATGCCTGGGCCGTCATCGGTCCGGTCAACTGGTATGGCCCCACCAGCAATCTCAAGCTGCTGTTCGACCGCCTCGTGTGCATGAACGGCGGCAATCCCAGGGAGGATCTCATCGATCACAAGGATCCGGAGAAGGCCATGCGGCTCGAACACGCGCCGGAATGGGAGGGCTTGAGCCTCAACCATATGGAAGGACGCACGGCGGCATTCTTTTGCTACGGCGACGGGGGCGGCGACGAAATCGACGCCTCGGGACGTCCCAAAATCCTGCGTCACCGGGAGTATTTCGATCCCGCCGAGGAGCCGACGAACGACCGGGACGCCTATGCGCCCCTCGTCTGGCAGTGCCGCTACGGCGGTATCGAGGTGCCGGATACGCTCTGGCGCTACATTCAGTTCGGAGAGGGCCGGAAATACAGCGACAACCAGGCGGAGCATATGGGAGGGAATCCGGATGTGTATCGGGAATTCGACGCCTGGGCCGACGCCTTCGGGGACTTCGTCCGGGCCAAGGGAAAGGTGGAGCCGGGAAAGTACCGGGCCTTCGGGCACGAGGCGCCGGGCCACCTGAAGCCGGACCTCAAGCTGAAGTGGCGCGAGTTGAGGATGCAGCGGGGCCTTGCGCGTGAGGGCTCCTCGCCGCAGATCCAGCATGCCCTTAAGCTCAATCGGGACAGCGGCGGGAAGGCGAAGAAGAGCGAAGGGGAGAAGCTGAGGGATGCTTAAGAAGATGGCTCATTGGCCTTGGAAATTCTGACCTATGGCCTCCGTGACATGACCCATCCCGAGGGCGGCTTCTATTCGGCCGAAAATACGAACCGAGGGTGAGCCCGAGCTGAAACCGAGCTGTCCACTGGGAACTGCAAAACCTATACTCTTCACATGGCCGATCGGTATGCAAGCACTACGACAGGATCCAGAACCCGAAGCCCGGCATGAAAGCCAAACTGGGATATTTCGAGCTCGTTATAGTGGTCCTCACCGCCTTGTCCCTGGGGATTTTGACCTTGGCCGGACGGAGGCGTCCCCTGCGAATCAGCCGATCTTCGCAGGGAGTCCGGATACCCCGCAACTTGCTCATCGCCGGACTCGGCGCCTGGGTGGTGAATCGAATCGAAAATCCATTGGCCCGATGGGCTTGCGCCCGGGCCCAATCCAAGGGGATTGGACTCTTGCAGTGGCGGCCGCTGCGGGGTTGGCCCGCATTTCTGATGGCCGTTCTCTTGCTGGATTATACCTTGTATCTCTGGCACATTCTCACCCACCGCGTGCCCTGGCTCTGGCGCTTCCATAGGGTCCATCATCTGGATGCGGACCTCGACACCTCGACGGCATTGCGCTTCCATGCAGGGGAGATGCTGCTTTCCGTTCCCTGGAGACTTCTGCAAATCCTTTTACTGGGCGTATCCCTGCCGGCCTTTCGAGCTTGGAAGCTTTTACTGACCCTATCTGTCCTCTTTCACCACTCCAACCTCAAGCTGTCGGATAAGACGGAGCGGGTGCTGCGCCGATGGATCATGACGCCGGCCTTGCACGGAATCCACCATTCCCGAAACTTGGGAGAGATGGATTCAAATTGGTCGAGCGGATTCACCTTGTGGGACAGAATCCATGGAACCCTCAAGACGGGTATCCGGCAAGATACCATCGAGATCGGCTCCCCGGATTATTCCGGGTCGCAAAGCCTCTGGGCCGCCTTGACCCTGCCTTTCCGAAAGCCGGCGCGGTGGAGCCATGGCGATCGTCTCTTCCCGAATCGCGGCGAAGAAATCGTAGGGCCCGATGCGGTTAGGGTCGGTGGCGGGCAGTTCTAGGCCAGGATTGGCCTGAATGATCATTACACCCTTAATACCAGTGTTCTTGGCGACCGAAAACCCTTCGCGTAGCCGGGCCAGATTGGCGGCATTGCGTTCCGTGAATTCGGCGTCCATTTCGGGTGTGCGTCCGAAATTATTGTTGCTTCCCGGAACCCTCCTTGAACTCATGATCGTCAGACGGTACCGGTCTGGACTTGAGCTCAAAGGCGGATGTCGGGAAGTTCCGGCATGGCCCATCCGCTACACGCGGATGGTCTTGCGCGGACGGCCACGCTTGCGAGCGACCTCCGCTTCGGCTTCCTCGCCGGTAACGCCGGGCTTGCGGCCGAATACATCCTTGGCCGCATTACGGTCCGCCGCCGACGGCTTCACCGAGGAAACCGCTGTGGTCAGGGCTGCCAGGATTCCCCGCGGCGGCTTGACACCCGCGTCCTTGCCTTTGGGATCCTTTCCCTGCGCGCCTTTGACTAAGGGTTTCGAATCGGCGGGCGCAACCGCCGGCCAGAACTCGCGGGGAACCGCATTCTTCGCCGGCGGCCACTTTTTTTCCGATTCCAGCAGCTTGCGCAGCCAATCGCCGGTATAGGACCCGGGAGTCGAAGCCACCTCGGCTACGGTTCCCTTGGCAATCACACGCCCGCCGGCCTCGCCGCCTTCGGGACCCATGTCCACCACGTATTCGGAATTCTTGATGATATCCAGGTTGTGCTCGATAACCAGCACGGTGTTGCCTTGGGCCACCAGGGAATGCAGCACCACCAGGAGCTTGCGCACGTCCTCGAAATGGAGGCCGGTGGAGGGTTCGTCCAGGATGTAGAACGTGCGTCCCGTGGAGCGGCGCGAAAGCTCGGCCGAGAGCTTCATGCGCTGGGATTCTCCGCCGGAAAGCGTGGTGGCCGATTGCCCCAGGCGGATATAACCCAAGCCCACTTCCAGCATGGTCTTAAGCTTGTTGGCCAAGGCGGGCAGGTTCTGGAAGAAGGCATGGCCTTCCTCCACCGTCATATCGAGGACCTCGGCGATATTCTTGCCTTTGTAATCGATTTGCAGGGTATCCCGGTTGTAACGCTTGCCCTTGCATACTTCGCAGGTGACGTAAACGTCGGGCAGGAACTGCATCTCGATGCGGATGAGTCCATCCCCTTCGCAATTGTCGCAACGGCCGCCCTTGACGTTGAAGCTGAAGCGTCCGGGCTTGTATCCGCGCAGCTTGGACTCCTGGGTCATGGAGAACAGGGTGCGGATCTCGGTGAAGAGACCGGTATAGGTTGCGGGGTTGGAGCGCGGGGTCCGTCCGATGGGCGACTGATCGATGACGATGGCCTTGTCGATATTCTCCAGACCCTTGACGGATTTGTAGGCGCCGGGACGGGTCTTGGCGCCGTGGATCTCCCTGGAAAGAACCCGCGACAATACATCGTTGATGAGCGAGGACTTGCCCGATCCGGAAACGCCCGTGACCGAGACGAAGCGCCCCAGGGGAATCTCCACGTCCACGTTTTTCAGATTATTGTGGGTGACGCCCGAAATGCGGATGGTCTTGTCGCTGCGTTCGGGGGCGAAGCGCACCTTCAGGGAGCGGATCTCCTGCATAATCTCGTCGATGTCGATGCGGCGCTTGCCGGACAAGAAGGCCCCGGTGTCCGTATTCCCGGAGGCGATCAATTGATCGGGCGTGCCGCTGAAGACCACCCGGCCGCCATGCTCACCCGCCCCAGGTCCAATGTCCAGAACATAATCGGCCTGGCGGATGGTGTCCGCGTCGTGCTCGACCACCAGGACCGTATTGCCCAGGTCGCGCAAACGGTGCAGGGTCTTGAGCAGGCGATCGTTGTCCCGTTGATGCAGGCCGATGGACGGTTCATCGAGCACGTAAAGCACGCCGGAGAGACCCGTGCCGATTTGGGAGGCCAGACGAATGCGCTGAGACTCGCCGCCCGACAAAGTGCGGGCCGTGCGGCTAAGGCTCAGGTAATTGAGACCTACGCTCACCAGGAAGGTGAGTCGGGCCAGGATTTCCTTGAACACTTGCTTGGCGATGGAACGCTCGTTCTCGGAGAGGTCGTCCTCGCGCGGATCGATTTTCGGGATCTTGAAGAACTGGTACAAGGTTGAATCAGCGGCCTCGGCCGCTTCCATGCCTTCCTGCAGGGAGCGTGTCCACTCGAACGCGTCGTTGATGGACATCTCGCCGAGGTCCATGATGTTGAGTCCGCGGATGGTGACGGTCATGGATTCCTGCTTGAGGCGGAGGCCCTTGCAGGTGGCGCAGGGCTTGTCGTCCATGAACTCTTCGATCTCGCGCCTCACGAAATCCGAATCGGTCTGCTCGTACTTGCGCTTCAGGCTCGGGATGACCCCCTCGAAATGGGCGTTCCAGGAGGTGCGGGTCCCGCCGCCGCCCATGGGCTCGTATTTGACCTTGTAGGTGGAGTCGGTTCCGCTGAGCAGGATCTCGATATGCTTCTTGGACAGGTCCTTCAAGGGCTTGTCCATGGAAAAGCCTTCGTCCTTGGCCACGTTGCGCAGGAGCTGCATGTACCAGGAGTCCCCGTTGTCCGCGAAGCGGTGCCAGGGCAGGATACCGCCGTCGTTGATGGACCGTTCCATGTCGAAGACCCCCTTGGGGTCCACTTCCTTGATGAAGCCCAGGCCGTTGCAGGTCGGGCAGGCGCCATGGGGCGAATTGAAGGAGAAGGTATGGGGCTCGATTTCCGAAAAGGACTTGCCTGTGGCCGGATCGACCAGGCGCTCGGAGAAGAAGACATCCTCCTTTTCGTCCAGCAGGTTCACCAGCATCTCTCGCTCGCCGAGGTTCAGGGTCAGTTCTACGGAATCGGTCAGGCGTTTCTTGGCTTCTTCGTTGTCCCGCGTATCCTTCTTGATGACGAGTCGATCCACCACCAACTCGATATTATGCTTTACGTAACGATCCAGTTTGATCTTTTCTTCCAGCTGGAATACCTGGCCGTCCACCCTGGCGCGCACGTAACCTTGCGCGAGGTAGCGGGTGAATAATTCCTCATAGGTGCCCTTGCGGTCCTTGACCAGCGGCGCCAGCAGCATGATCTTCACCTCGTCGGGCAGCGGTTTCACGTCACCGTGAAGCTTCTTCCCGTCCTTGGGCTTGCGATGGGGCAAGGCCAGCACCGCGTCCACGATCTCCTGGACGGTCTGACTCTTCAGTCGCTTGCCGGAGGCGGGGCTGCGCGCATGGCCTACCCGCGCATAGAGCAGGCGCAGGTAATCGTACACCTCGGTGATGGTCCCCACCGTGGAGCGAGGATTATGCCCGGAGGATTTCTGATCGATGCTGATGGCGGGGGATAAACCTTCAATCAGATCGACGTCCGGTTTTTCCATCAGACCCAGGAACTGACGGGCATAAGCGGAGAGGGATTCCACATAACGACGTTGGCCCTCCGCATAGATGGTGTCGAATGCCAAGGAGGATTTGCCGGATCCGGACAGGCCCGTGATCACGACCAGCTTGTCCTTGGGGATGTCGACGTTGACGTTCTTAAGATTGTGGGCCTTGGCCCCGCGCACGCGTATGTAGTTGTCAGCCATAGATTTAAACAACCAAATTGGAGGTGAATCATACAATCTAGTGAAAATTTGTGCAGGAACCCAGGGTAAGCGGGATTAAGGCCGGATCAGACCCTATGAAGCGGCCAATGTAAAAGGATCCAAGCACCTTCAGAACTTTATTTTGATTCTAAGAGCGTAAACGCACAAGCAATTTGTGGAGGCTGATGATGGATAGGAAACTCCTTTTCCCGACGGCTTTTGGTGGAATCGCGGGTGTCCCCGCCGCCGAGAATTGGGCGCCCATCGCCATCGGAGGAGGCCGGCTCTTCTTCTGCCTGGTCGCAGGCATCCTCATCGCCTTCGCCTTCCAATGGATCCTGACCAGCCTCTTCCTCGCGACGGGGCTTCCGGCCTTGGGGGGATCCAAGGGGAAACCCGATAAAGCCTGGAACCGCTATCGGGAAGACGAGTCAGGCTCCGAATCAAAAACCAGAAAAATAGGAGCCGGATTGGGGCTCTGGGCGATGATCACGACCGGGCTCGCCCTTTTCTGCGCTAGCTGGCTGGCGGCGGAATTGATGCGCTTCGGAACTCGGGCCGAGGCCGTGATTCTGGGACTGGTCATTTGGGCAGGATACATGATGGCCATGATGTGGATCGAAGCCGCCGCCCTGGGAAGTCTGCTGGGGGAGGTGATGGCCGTGTTCAAGCATGGGTTGAAACTGGCCGTCGGGCCCCTGAAAGCCGTCGTAAGGCCCGCGTCCGGGGCTGCGGATAGGGGAGCCGATGCCATCGCGGAAAAGGTCCGCGAGGAATTCCGGGAGCGGGAAGCGGGGCAAGGCCTGACCGATCGCCTGCGCGATTATATCGGTAAGATCAATGGGCAGGGCCAGGACAGGTTCGAGATCGAGCAGGAAGCCAATGGGCTTTTCAACGATGAGGAAATCAAAGCCATGGCCAGGCGCGGTGAATTGCAGAAGGTCGATCGTAACCGCTTTCGGGAATTGATCGTAAGCCGCGGGGACATCTCCGCCGAAGAGTCGGGGCAATGGGCCGAAGCCCTGCAGTCACGCTGGAACAGTTTGCGGGACGAATCCCAGCCCGTCGAATCCCCGACCAGTCCAGGCAAGGCCTCCCAAAGCGAATCCGGTTCCGGATTTTCCCAGGTTACAGCTCCGACCGCTCAGGCGACCGGCGGTTCCTCCGGCTTCAACCGGCAGGGCGTCGATGCCAAGCACGGCAAGCCTTTGACCGAAGGAAGTCTGGCGCATTCCGGAGAGGCCGCCAAGACCGAAGGCACCCTCGCGGTGGCACCGGGATTCAAGGAGCGCCTTCAGGTGTTTAAGGATTTTCTTCGCACTTCGGATCGGCGCGAATTGAACCCAGTGCGTCTGGAACAGGAGGTGGAGATGCTGGTGGTTCATCCCGAAGAGGGATATGAGAAAATCGAGAAAAGCGTCCAATCCATGAAGCGCGAAGAGGTGGTGAAGGTACTCCGCCTGCGCATGGATATCTCCTCCCAGGAAGCCGAATCCATCGCAGATCTGGTGGATTCGGCCCGGACCCGGATGCTGTCGCGATCCGAGATCCGCGAGCATCGTATGCAGGAGTCTACGGATAAGGCCTTGGAGCGGCTGCGCGATCGTGTCTACTCTCTCAAGCGGCCGGAGCGGGATTATGGGGATTTCCGCAGAGACGTATCGGCCATGCTGGAGGATCCCAGGACGGGCCTGGACATCCACCAGGATGTTTTGAAGGGAACGGATCGCGAATCCCTCTTCAAGCTCTTCTATGCCAAGGAAGGTATTTCCAAGCAGGATGCCGAAAGGATGGCAGACCTCGCCCACGAGACCCTGGTCAAGGCCGGGGACAGGGCACAGATGATGGAGGCGGAAACCCGCAAACGCGTGGAGGAGGCCCGTATTGCGGCCCAGGCCGACGCTGAAGGGGCCCGCACATTGTCCGCTTCGGCGGCATGGTGGTTGTTCGGCATTTCCGTGGTCACCGGCGTAGCCTCGGTCCTAGGCGGTTACCTAGGGTCCAGAACCTGAATCCCCATCGACTGAGTGAAGGCGGTTTTCCCCGAATCCCGTGCCGGATCTTCTCATCATTCCCGTTCCGGGCCATACCGAAGGCAGCTGTTCAGTCGAGCGGTTCGGACTCGGATTCAGGGCCGGTCCCATCCAATCGAGCCTTTTGAGAAGCGGCCTCGGGGGCCGTCAATTCCTCCACCTTTTGAATGAGCATGACGGGAGCGAAGGGCTTGGGAAGGAAATCCGCGGCGGAATCGTCCACCTCGTCCTGTACTCCGACATTGGCCGCATAACCGGATATGTACAACACCTTTATCTCCGGCCGCATCATGCGCAGGCAAGAAGCCAGTTCATTGCCGCTCATGAACGGCGGCATCACCTGGTCGGTAATCAACAATTGAATAGGACCTTCGTGCGCGTCGCTTAGCCGGAGGGCCTGGTCGGAATCGAAGGCCTTGAGAACCACATAGCCTTGGGATTCCAAGGTGGCCACCACCAGGGCGCGCACGGAAACATCGTCATCAACAAGCAGAATGGTGATGTCCCGCAGTTTCACCCCGGAATCGGGGGAGTCGTCTTCGGGACGATCGTATGGGAAGGGTTGCATCATCTGGGTCAAGCCTTCAACCGTTGGAGTTTGGCCAGGCGGGAAGGGTGCCGCAGCCTCTTGAGCGCTTTTTCCTTGATCTGACGGACGCGTTCCCGAGTGAGGTTGAATCGCTGGGCGATTTCCTCGAGGGTATAGGTGGTCTCCAATCCGATGCCATAGTACAAACGAACCACCTTTTCTTCGCGCTCATCCAAGGTCCCCAGGATGTCCTTCATCTCCTCGCGGAGGGAGAACGCCATGGTGCTCTTGTCCGGGCTTTCCACGTTTTGATCCTCGAGAACATCCTCGAGACGTCCGTCTTCGCCATCCTTGACGGGTGCGTCCAGGGACATGGGCGAAGCGCTGAGCTGCAGGCTTTCGTGGATCTCGGTAATCCCCACACCCATCTCCTCGGCAAGTTCCGATAGGGTGGGTGCGCGGCCCATTTTCTGCTCGAGCTTGATGCTGGTCTTGCCCATCCTGTGGATGACGCCTACGCGGCTGGGAGGGATGTTAATCACTCTGGACTGATCGGCAAGGGAGGAAAGGATGGCTTGGCGGATCCACCAAACGGCATAGGAAATGAACTTAAAGTTCATCGTCTCATCGAAGCGCTTGGCCGCGCGTATGAGCCCCAAGTTACCTTCGTTGATCAAATCGCCCAGGGGCAATCCCTGATACTGGTAATTCCGGCATACCGCCACCACGAACTTAAGATTCGCCTGGACCAGGGTGTGGAGGGCCTCTTTGTCACCTGTGCGGATGCGACGCGCAAGTTCGGCTTCCTTTTGCAGGGAAAGATTCTGGTTCTGGCTGATTTCCCTCAGGTAAGCAACAAGGCCGGAATCATCGCTCAGAAATTTCAGGGAGCGTTCGGACGCCTTGGTTTCCTTCTTGAGTGTGATTTTCTTTTTGGCCGGTGCGACCGGATGGGGATAGACGGAACCCACATGTTCTTCTGCCCCTGCTGCGCCTGCCGGAGAAGGCATCAGCATTTCATTGAGTGAGGCTTTGCCAGGGTCAGTTGCAGCGTTTAACTCGCTCAATTGTGACTCCTGTGGAAGAGGTTCCTTGCGCGGGCATGGGTATTAAATTCTTTTTTGGAAATGTTCCCGGCAAGGAAAGACTGGGATTATTTTGCATGCGCCGAAATCCCTGCAAAAGGCCAAACGATCTTGATTTCCGTAAAAGTTACCGTCGGAAAAAACCACTTTTTCTCCCGTGCGGATTATTAAAAACATACTTGCCTTAGGGTAAAAATTAAAGCTACGAAGTCTTGCGCGGATTGCCACCAGCTTAAGACAGGTTGACTGTGGATTGCCGCTGCGCCGCCGTTAGGGTGTTCACCCACCGAAGCATCCTAAAAACTGTTCAGGGATTTTGGCGTGCGAGACGTCCGGAGAGCCGGAGAAGCTCGGTTTCCGAACGTTTGCTTTCGAATCGCGCGGAAACGAGGCGCGTTTCCGCCGACAGGTATTTTTCTTGCGCTTCCCGCAATTCCAGGGAAGCGATGGTGCCCAGGCGCAACCGTTCCATGGCGATGCTGAGATTCTCCCGCGCCAAGGCCAGATTGGATGTTTCCAGGCCCAAGATATCCAGGCTGGCCTGGTAGCCCGCATGGGCCTCCGCCAGGGAGGCGTCCACCTGGTCCCGGACCTCATCGAGGAGCAGGCGGGACCTGGCCACGGAGCGCCGGGCGCTGCGGTAGTCGGCGGGAAGGGTGAAGCCGTCGAATAGGTTCATCTTCACGTTCACGCCATAGCTCAATCCGAGCGCCTCGTTGGAACGGACCAGTCCGACCTCGGATTCCATGAGCCCATAGTTGTACCCCAGGGTAAGGCCTACTTTCGGAAAAAGCCTGCCCACATATTCCCGCAATCCGGCCGAGGCCACCGCTTGGGTCAATCGTGCCTGACGGATGGCCGGAGAACCCTCGATGGCCGCAATGCGGAGGCCTTCAAAGGGCGGCGGTTCGACCAAGGCGATGGAATCCTCCACTTCGAAGGCGACAGTGTCCTCCCTGGCGAGAAGCAGGTTCAGGTTGCGCTTGGCGTTCCCCAGCACGAGCGCTTGCCGCAGCCGACCCGACAAGTCCTCGTTCAAATCGAGTTGCGCTTGCAGGAGCTCCAATTTCGAAACGCCGCCGAAACCGTATTTTCCCTGGGTGAGCTTTACGCGTTCGCGGGAAAGGGCCACCGACGAGTCCAGAGCAGCCAGCACCGTGCGCTCACGGACGATTCCCACGTAAGCGAGCGTGACGCCGGCCGCCACATCCTGGCGCGTCTGTTCCCGGCGCTCATCGGCTAGGGCGGCGGTGGACTTCAGGCGGTCATAGGCGGCCAGTGAGGCCAGGCCTTCGAACACGGTCCAGGTTCCGGTGACGCCGGCGGCCGAACTGGAAGACTTCGCGCCGTTCCTGGACTCGGCCGGGGTGTTGATGCGTTCCTGGCGCGTATCATTCAGGGTCTCGGTATAAGAGGCGCTGGCATCCGCCTGGGGTAAAGCGCCGGCCCGGCCCCAGGAAACCGCTTCCCGCGCGGACTGTGCTTCCAGTAATGAGACCC
>JALYSE010000009.1:14611-40143 GCA_030854955.1 Fibrobacterota bacterium
GGACAGGGAGAGCGCTTCGGCAAGCGTGAGCTTGGGTTGCGCGGATGCCGGAGATTGCACGTTGAAAACCGCAAATTGAAAAACCAATACCGAAACGGAAGACCCTGCAACCAACCGTTTGAACATAATCCGGAGTTTGCCGCCGGAATATTCGAAACCATCGCTCTTGGCTTCCTGACTTCCAATTTTCAATTTGTGATTTCCACTTTGCAAACCTTTCGCACCTTTCATCGTAATTCCCACTGCCCTAACCCCGGTCATGCCCATGCCCCACCGCCTTATCCACGGGATCCACATCCTCCTTGCGCGTCAGGTCACCCTGCTTGGAAAGGAAGGTGTACATCGCCGGGACCACGTACAAGGTCAACACCAAGGAGAAAAGAAGACCGCCTACCACGGCGATGCCCATCGGCATGCGGCTCTTGGCCCCCGCGCCCAATGCCAGGGCGATGGGCAGGGTACCCAGCACCGTCGCCAGGGTGGTCATGAGAATGGGGCGAAAACGCGACGCGGCCGCGTCCTTCACTGCGGCCACGAGATCCAGCCCGTGGTGCCGCCGCTGATTAGCGAATTCCACGATGAGGATTCCGTTCTTGGTCACCAGCCCAATAAGCATGATGATGCCGATATTGCTGAAAATATTCCGGGTCTGGTTGAAATACCAAAGGGCCATGAAGGCGCCGGCCAAGGCCAAGGGCACCGTCAGCATCACGATCAACGGATCGCGGTAGCTTTCGAACTGGGCCGCGAGCACCAGATAGACCAGAACGATTGCGAGCAGCAAAGCGAACAGCAGACCGGAGGACGCTTCCGCCTGATCGCGCGCGGGGCCAGCGAGTGCGGTCACGTAAGTCTCGTCCAGGACCTTGGTGGCCACTCCTTGCATGGCTTTGATGCCGTCCCCCAAGGTCATGCCCGGGGCGAGACCGGCCGATACGGTGGCGGACACATAGCGGTTGTATCGGTACAACTGCGGCGGGTTGATCTGCTCCGTGTAGCTGACCAGGTTGTCCAAGCTCACCGTCTCGCCCTGGTTGTTCTTGACCGTGATGTTCTTCAAATCGCCGGGCTCGTTCCGGAACTCCCTGGCCACTTGGCCAATCACCTGATATTGCCGCCCGTCCTTGACGAAATAGTCGAAGCGCAGGCCACTGAACGCCAACTGCAGAGCCGTGGCCACGTCGCGCACGGAAACGCCCAGGCTGCGCATCTTTTCCCGGTCGATTTCCACCCGCAACTCGGGCTTGTTGAGCTTTAGATTCTCGTCCACCACCGAGAAGGTGGGATCCTTACGCGCCTCCTCGACGAATTTTGGGAGCACCTCCTTGAGTTTTTCGAAATTGGGCGCCTGGATGATCAACTGCATGGGCAGGCCGGCGCGCGCACCCACCTGGATGGTCTGATCCTGGACCACGTTGACCCGGGCGCCGCTCAGGCCGCGCAACTTGGCGAATACGGTCTGGGAAATCTGCGCCTGGGAACGGGTGCGATGTTCGGGGTCCACCAAGTACATGCGGATGAATCCGCTGTTGACGCCGGCGGAAGCGGAGAATCCCGGCGCGGTGACGGAAAGCAGCACGTCCGACTCCGGCACTTCCGAGCCCACCAGCTTGATCATCCGGTCCATGTAGGCGTCCATGTACTCGAAGGTCGAGCCTTCCTGGGCGGTGGCGTTCACCATGAACATGCTGCGATCCTCCATGGGAGCCAGTTCTTCCTTGAGGCTCAGGAAGAAGAACACGGTAGCGCCCAGGGTACCGGCCAGGATGACCAAGGCCAACCAGCGTTTTTCGATGAAGGAATCCAGGCTGGAACGGTATCCGTTTTGAAGCCAGTGGAAGAAGGGTTCGCTGCGCTCGTAGAAACGGCTGTGCTTCTGGCGCGTCTTGACGATGCGGCTGGTCATCATCGGGGTCAGGGTAAGCGAAACGAAGGCGGAGATGAAAACCGATCCAGCCACCACCACGCCGAATTCGCGGAAAAGGCGTCCTGTGAAACCCTGCAGGAAGATGATGGGCAGGAAAACCACGCCCAGGACCAAGGTCGTGGAAACTACCGCGAAAAAGATTTCCGCCGCGCCCTTGTGGCCCGCCTCCACGGGATCCATCCCCTTTTCGATCTTGGCGTAGATGTTCTCCAGCACCACAATGGCGTCGTCCACAACCAGGCCGATGGCCAACACGATGCCCAACAGCGTCAAGACATTGATGGTGAACCCCGCCAGATACATCACAAAAAAAGTGCCGACCAGAGACACGGGAATGGCGATGACGGGGATGAGTGTGGTCCGCCAGTCGCGGAGGAAAATGAAGATGATGAGCAGCACCAGGCCGAAGGCGATGAACACCGTCTCCTGGACCTCCAGGATGGATTTCTTGATGAAACGAGTGCTGTCGAAGCCAAGCCTGAGGATCACGTCCTTGGGGACGTCGTCCTTTATCTTGGCGAACCGCTTGTGGAACTCCTCGGCGATGGAAAGATTGTTGGCGCCCGGCTGCGCCGTGAGCGCCAGGCCGATCATGGGGACGCCGTTCTTCTTGAGGATGGTGCGTTCGTTTTCGGCGCCCAGGGAGGCCCGGCCCACGTCCTGGAAGCGGACCACGCGGGCACCCTCGGCCCTGATGATGAGCTTGTTGAAATCCTCCGGGGTCTTGAGCAACCCCATGGTCCTGACGCTCAATTCCGTGGTCTGGCCTTCGATGCGGCCGGAGGGAAGCTCCACGTTCTCGGCGTTGAGTGCGTTTCGCACGTCCAGCACCGTCAGGTTGTACGCGGCCAGTTTCTTGGGATCCAGCCAAAGGCGCATGGCGTATTTCTTTTCGCCCCAGATGCGCACTTCGGCCACGCCGGGGATGGTCTGGAAGCGCTCCTTGAGACGCGTACCTATGGCGGTGACGTCCAGAATGTCGCGGGTTTCGCTGTGGACCGTGAGCATGATTATGGGGAAGGAATTGGCGTCGGCCTTGGCGACCGTGGGTGGATCGGCGTCCACGGGCAGGCTGCGGACCACGCGGGACACCCGGTCGCGCACGTCGTTGGCCGCCACGTCCAGGTCCACGCCCAGGTCGAACTCGACCGTAATGCTGCTCTGCTGTTCCCTGCTGACGGAGGTGATGGAGCGGATGCCCGCAATGCCGTTGACGGACTCCTCGATGATCTCGGTGATCTGGGACTCGATGATGTCCGCGCTGGCGCCGCGGTAGGCGGTGGTGACGGTGATGGTGGGCGGATCCACCGCCGGGAATTCGCGGACGCCCAGAAAGGAGAATCCGATGATGCCGAAGACGAGGATGAGAATGGACATGACCGTCGCCAGGACGGGCCTGCGTATGCTGATGGAGGAAAGGCTCATGGTGCCGCCCCCTTTATTCGACGCGGGAAAGGGTGACGGCTGATCCCGGACGGATCTGGATGATGCCGGAGGTGATGACGGTATCGCCTGCGATCAGGCCGCCCATGATCTGGACCACGGAATCCGTGCGCAGCCCGGCCTGTACGGGGCGGGGTTCCGCCTTGCCGGCCTTGAACAGGAACACCTTGGTGCCGCGCGCATCGGCGGAAATGGCCTGGGTGGGCACCAGCAGGGCCGACTCCAGGGTCTGCAAGGGCATCTCGATGGTGGCGAAGGCTCCCGGCAGGATGCGGCCTCCGGGGTTGGGGCACAGGGCGCGCAGCCGCAGGGTGCGGGATTGGGGATCGATGCGCGGATCCACCGCGTAGACCTTGCCCTGGTGGCGCGTCTCCGATCCCTGGATGGTGAAATTCACCGGCTGACCAGCCTTCACCATGCCCGCATATTTTCCCGGAATGGTGAAGTCCACCTTGACCGGGTCGATTTCCTGCAGGGATGCAATAAGGGTGGTGGGGCTTACGAAGGCCCCATCGCTCACCTGCTTCAGGCCTACGACGCCGCCGAAAGGCGCGCGCAATTCGGTCTTGTCCAGTTGCGCGCGCAAAAGCTGCGATTCCGCCTTGGCTAGGTTCAGTTCATTTAAAGCCTGATCGTAATCCTTCTGGGATACGGCCTCGATCTTCAGTTGCATGCGCATTCGGTATTCATTGTCTTCGGCAAGCTTCCGGCGGGATTGCGCCTGAAGCGACCTAGCCTGGAGCTCCGAATCCTCGATCTTGACCAGCAACTGGCCTTTCTTGACGCGGGATCCTTCCTTAAACACGATACGGCTGATCTTGCCTTGCACCTCGCTCCGGATTTCCACTTCCTCATTGGCGAGCACGTTGCCCGAACTGGTGAGGCTGTTTTCCAGGCGCTCCGGCTGCATGATCATGGCGGTGACCGGAACCGCCGGCCCTCCCGGACCGGTCGATCCTCCTTGACCCGTTGGAACCTTTCTTCCCGTAACGCTTGCGGAGCCAGGGGCGCCAGCAGCGGGCGCATCGGCTTTATGGGGACGGAAATAGAGGACCAATCCCACTATGACTATGGCAATCACGAGAACGGAAATGCGGCCGGAGGATTTTGACAAGTAGGGGCTCCTTAGGGAAATCCGGGTATCAGGGGCTAAAAATAGCAATCGGGCGGGGAAGGGAGATTTTTCAACTAGCTTTCCGACCTTCAAAGATGGGTATTTTAGGGTCTTTGGCACGGTTACTGAGGGGTTCCTAAGATTTGGCAAGTGAGTGGTTGCTAAGGTTCCAGGAATATTTTTTTTCACTATGAGTACTCGTATGGTATTTGAATGCCCGCAATGGTTCCGCTTGTTCCGGATTGCGGTAAGGGAGACTCCGGTGCGTGCTTCGGCTTTTCAATCGGGTCAAACTTCGGGTTCGGCATTCCAGTTGGCCGTGATCTTTTTAGCGGTTTCCCTTCCCTTGACCGTCATGGCCAAGAACGGTTCCCATCCGGCGATAACGCATCAGGCTTTCTCCGCCAGCGGTCCGCGCTCTCTCTCCATCCTGAATCCGGTCGATCTCACTACCGGCCTGCCCGATCCGGATGCCGGTGAATTGCTGCGAGCGACCCTAGCCAAGAATCCCCAATGGAAGGTGCTGCCCGGAGACGATGCCGACCGAACCTTACGGGAGTATGGACTGGACCCGCATCTGCCCTGCACGGAATTCCAATGCGCGTACGATGCCGGAAACGCCTTGCAAAACGAATTCATCCTGTTCGGCACCACCACCTCCCTTCCGGAAATGCACGCCTATACCTTAGACCTCGTCCACGTCCCCTCCTCCCAGGTGGTCTGGTCGCGCGTGGGACAGGCGCCCAAGCGGTCGGGAGGCCACAATCGCAAGGGATACATCCTGGAAGGAACCCTCCAGTTCGCGGTTTCGGACTTGGATCCGGGGGCCCTGGATTTGCAGAAACGGCCGACCCTCGGCCTTCTGGGCGTTATGGACGCGGGGCAATCCACGCCTCACTCCCGGGTCGCGCTCCACCGGGCCCTGACCCATGCCTATGCCTCTCGCGCCTATGATCTGCTCGGCCCGGCGGAACTGGATGAATTGCTGGCCGCCCTGGACATCCCCAAGCGCGCGTCCGGATCGCTTGCCGACGGCACCGGCCCCAAAGACGGAACCGGCAATGCAAGCGGGTCCGGCATCGGCGGATCCAGGTCCGCACCGGATGGCTCCGCGGACATGCTCGCCATCGGAACCAAGATGGGAGTGCGTTACCTGCTTTGGAGCAGGGTCAAGAACCAGGGACGCGAATACAAGACCGAATTGACCCTGTATGACGTGGCGGGCCGCAAGCTCGTCCGCCATTGGCCATCCAAGAAATCCTCGGACTTCGCATCCTTGCTGAGCATGGAAGATCGCTTCCTTACCGCCTTAGGCGACCAGGCTCCAAGCTCGCAGGTCCCCGGACCCCCCCGCCGTTCCAAGGTCAAGCTCTTCGGAAAAATCGCGTCCATCAGCCTGGCCACGGCCGCAAGCGCCGCCATGGGCTACATGGCCTACCAATACAAACAGGACGCGGATAAGGAATACCGCCGGTTCCAGGTGGCGCGCTCCGAGCAGGAAGCCTCCCTGGCGCGCCAGAGTGTGCTCAAGCACGATACCCAGGCGAAACAATACGGAGCGCTGGGGGGACTCAGCCTGGCGTTGGGAGTCGCCGTATGGGTGTTCTGATTCTTGTCCTTCTCGTTCTAGCGGGATGCAACCGGGACTTCGACCGTCCCTATGTGCCCACTTCTCCGGAGTACGCGGGATCCGATTGGGCCCGCGATTTGGACGGCAACGGCGTGGCCGACAGCGTCGAAAAATACGCCCCTGGCTGCCAAGGAGACGCCCAAACCTGTCTGACTTTGGCCCAGGCCCAATCGGAGAGCGGAGTGGGGGACCCAGGGGACGATACGGGCAAATCCAAACCCGGCATCGTACTTGTGGAATCGATATCGGCGCCGGACATGCGCATGTCTGTGGGTGAGACCCGTCAGGCCCAGGTGCAATTTCTTCCGGCCCACGTCACTTCGCGCAATTATGAGTTGAGCAGCCAGAAAGGGTCGGTGGCGGTGGTGCGTCCGAGCGGCATTTATGCTTCAGGCCTGGGGACGACCCTGATCACCGTGCATGCCCTGGACGGGAGCGATAAGCTGGGGCAATTCCGCATCACGGTCGTGGCTGCGGCCAGTAAGATTTCGGCAAAGGACATCACGGTCCAGACGGGCGCGGGCGTCATCCTTCCGTAGATTAAAAGGGTCGCGGGAAAACCTCCTTCAAGGTGCTGGTACGCGACAAGGCTTCCGTTTGGTCGGCCTTTTCGGTCACCGTCAATTCGAGGGTCTGGGTGCCATCCGCCCAAGCCGAAGCTATGATTTCCGATCAGGCGATTTCCCGTTGGGCCTCTTCGTCCGGCCCGGCGACCTTCAGCGACCCGGCCATGCCGCGGCGGCGCAACGGGAACCGTTCCCGCAGCAAAACCCACCCGTAGCAGATCGCCAAAACCGCGAGGATGACCGCGTCCCCTTGCCACGCCTGGTGCAAAGGACGTTTGCCGCCGCGCAGAACCAGCATGGCCAAGAGAAAGAGATGCAGGATGTAGACGTCCAGGCTGTGCCGGCCCAGGGGCAGCAGAAAGCGGGCGGACCTGTCCAAGAGCGGCCTCAGCCATGCCAGGACCGCATAGAGTAGAACGATCAGGGACGAAATCACCGGGACCAGGATGGGCTTCAGATTGTAATACGGGACGCTCGTCTCCATTGCATCGCCTCCTTTCATCCAGGTCAAGGTCCGGGACGTTTCGAAGCGGCCGATGGGCTTGGAAAAAACCTCGGTGAAGGAGTGCCGGCTGAGGAGGTACGCCAGGGACAGTAGCGCGGCGGTTACTATGGCGGCCTTGACGGCGCGGCTGCGGCTCTCCACGGACAGCGCACCCAAGGCGCCCAGGCAGGCGAAGAGGGACAGCGGGAGCAGGGGGCTGTTCCCGGCGTTCAGGACGAAAACCTTGGCTCCACGGAGATCCAGCCAGACATGCGCACCGATGAGCGCGGCCGAAACCGTCATCAGAACCGGGATGGGCCGGGGAGAGGAAACCAGCAGCATGACCAAGAGGATGGTATAGGCGATGGTCGCCAGGATCCCGCTCATCGTCATGGCGTCAGGCAAGCGGAATCCGTCCTCCAGGGTATAGAAGACGCAGGAAACAACCCACAGGGCCGCGGCTCTGGTTGCCTGCTTTCGGTACCAGGGAAAGCGTCCGCACTCCCGGGAAGACCGCCAGGAATGGGCCAGGGATGCGCCCACCAGGACGAGGAAAAGGGAAGCGGTCAGGGGCTCTATGAGAAGGGAGAACCGGCTCCATTCCCGGCGCTCGTCCCAGGCGATGAGGCGCGAAGAATGGGAAGCAACCATCAGGAGCACCGCGATCAACCGTAACGCATCCAGGGCCGTATCGCGTTTAGGTCGGGGCGCGGCTTGGGTCGCGGCCGTTGACAGGTCAATCGCCGGCATTATGGGCAAAGGTAGAATTAACGGGAGAGGCGGTCTCCCGGAGCGTTCAATAAGCTTCGGGTTTGCCCGAGGCGAGGAAGCGCGAAATCCCCGAGAGGTATTCCTTGGACGAACCGTACCGCGTGAAACCCCATTTGCGCACGCCGGTCTCGATCACGGGCAGGCTCAAAGTATCGCCGGGACGGAGTACATTCAAGGTTTTTCCGGGATTATGCTTCTGCACTAGCCAGAAGGGGATTTCCCGCTCCTGGGCCCAGGCCCACAGGTTCAGGCCCTTCTCCACCTTCAAAGGTTCGGTCAGGGACACATAATAATTGCCGTAGAAATCCTCTTCCATGGCTCGGTAATACTCTTCCCGGCGTTTCACGAATTCCTGGGCTTTTTCTTCCGCCAGGGGAATGCGGATGCGACGGCCCAAGCGGAAGTCCCGTGCGCTCTTGATTTTATTGATGCGCCGCAGAGTCTTTTCGGGAACCAACGCCCATTCGGCATAATGGGAAAGGGTCTCTTCGGTGCCCACCTGGATGTTCAGGGTCCCGTCCGCATAGGTGAAGTCCAATCGATAAATCGAAGCATTGAAGCGATCCATGGGATGGGCGAGTTTGTCCATGTCGGATGCCTGCAACGCCAGGGTGGAATCCACGAGGATCGCAGGGGCGGTCGCAGTAGGCGCGACCTCCGGCCGGCCGGAGGCGACCATGGCCTGGGGAGACTCTCGCCCCACGGGAGCGTCCGCCTGGACCTCGGAAGCGGAACCCGTAGCGCTGATGGTGGATTGGGGAACGGGCGCTGCCGGTTTGGCACCTTTCTTCGCGCGCTTAGGTTTTGACGGTGCCACACCGGCGAGTGGATCTGTTTCTCCCTGGCGGTTGCCGACCTTGTCATGGGCCACGGCCACGGGCGTGGTGGAAGCCGGTTTGGCGGTTTGGGAAGCCAGGGTTTCTCCGCCTCCCAGCTTGGCGGCAACGGCCGTTAGGTCGACCGAGTAGGGCAGCTTTAGGACGAAACCCTTGGGCAATTGCGCGTTGCCCCGAAAGGTAGCGGGCCTGAGGCTTAGATTGTACTCCTCAAGTTCGGCGGGCGAAAGGCCGGTGACGGTGCTGAGAAAGCGCGTGCCCAGGGGCTTGGCAAGCTCAAGCTGGTGGAATTGCAAGGGCTCCATTTTGCGCAAGTCGGGATACAGGGAGTCTGCCTTCAAGGCGATGCTGGAGGCCGCCAGGAATTCGGCGTAGAAATTTTTGGAAGCGAATCCGAAGGAGTTTGAATAATAGCTCTTGATGATGGTGCCCAGATCCTTGGTGCCGGTCTGGCGGACCGCCTTCGCAAGGCCTCCCGGACCGTGGTTATACGCGACGATGGCCAGCGGCCAGCTTTTCAGCCGCGCGAAATTTCCCGCCAACATGCGCGCCGCTGCCTGGGTGGAGGCATGGGGATCCCGACGCTCGTCAACCTGATACCCGATCTTCAATTTGAAATGCAGGCCCGAGGATTTCATGAACTGCCACATGCCCGCGGCCCCGACCTTGGAATAGGCGAAAGGATAGAAGGAAGATTCCACGTGCGGAAGATACTTCAGCCGATCGGGAACGCCCTCGGTCTTGAGGATGGAATCGATGAGGGGAAGGTAGCGATAGGATCGCTCCAGGCCCGCGCGGTATTTGCCTTTGAGGCCACGCTGGAAACGGATGCGTTCCACGGAAAGCATGATGGCGGTACTGTCCCAGAATGAGGGAAACACGGCTTTGACGGCCCGCTCCTCGGTGGTCCAGGTCGCGGTGTCCTTGGCGAGCATGGCGCGGATCTCCTCGCGCAAGGCCCGCACTTGAACGTCCACGAGCTTGGAGGCCGCGCGTCCCTGACCCGGAGCGCGCACCTTGCGGAAAACCATGTCCGGGTAGAAGGGATCATGCAGGAGGCCCTCATCGTCGCCCACTTCCGCATAGATGGAGAACCAGAACTTCGCCTGATCCAGGATGAACTCGTCCGCCGTGAACATGGCGTCGGTGACGATAGGATAATGCCTTCCATCGAAGTACCCGGCCCGGGCGAACGCCGTGGTGGCGCCGATCGACAGGAGAATGCCTGCCAGCAAGACCCTCATCGAAGCGAATCGCGTAGAGGTGAAAACGTCGGGCATGAAGATGTCCATTTGGAAAGAGTAGACTGAAAATTAAAAGGATCGCCTCGCGGGTGCCACCACGACGTTTACCGGGGCTTCTTGGCTTCCATTATATCCGAATAGAAAGCTCTGGGACAAGCGCAGTTTCTTTACCGGAAACGCGGATTGTCAGGTGTGTCCCATCCCGTTCCCGGTCCGAATAAAAAAAAGGCCCCGCCAAAGCGGAGCCATTGAAGGGCTTTGAGAGCCTTCCCTGTTATAATCAATCCACTTCGGGGACTGGACCGGTGGGCGGACCTTCTTCTTCCTCTTCTTCTTCGGCGCTTCCGGCAGCGGGCTCCCCGTCCTTTTTCATCAAGGAGGGGTGGAAGTCGATTTTGCGTGCTTCCTTGGTTTCGCCCAAATGCAGGATTTCCGCACAATCGTCGCAGTATCCCAGTTCCTTGTCGATGGTGAAGCGTTCCGAAACCTGGTTGATGCCACACTTGGTGCAAAGCTGCGGGCGCAGCATGTTGCGCTTGAAAATGTGCTGGTGCTCGAGTTCGCGCTCGATGCGCTCGACCAATTCCTCGGGGCTTTCCTCGCCTCCGCCACCGCGACGGCGGTTCTGGATATCGGCCGGGATGGGCGAGGCCGTGGTCTTGTCGCCGCGTTTGATGACACGTTCGGCGCCGTAGGCCACTTCGTGGAAGAAGTTCTTGGCCACCTTCTTGGGGGCGACCTTGGCGTCGGCAGGGAGGTTCTTGAGCTGTTGCTTGGCAACAGCTTCTTTGACCGCGCTCATAGCCTTGCTCGGAGGGACCTTATCCCTGGCGGCGGCACGGGCGGCGGTGGCCGCCAGGCTGCGCTGGGCTTTTTCCATGGGACCCTTGGCCACCGGAATCTTTGGCACCTTGGGAACCTTCGGGGGTTTTTCCGCCTTGGGAGGTTTCGGGGGCTTCACTACCGCGACCTTGGCAGGCTTGGCGACCGGAACGGCTTTGGCGACCTTAGCCGGGGCAATGACGGGCTTGGCCTCTTCCTTTTTGACCTTGGCGGGAGCGGCAGCCTTTTGGGGCGCCTCGATCTTTTTCTTGGCGGCCGGAGCGGGAACCTCTTTAGAGGCGGCACCCTTGGCGGGAGGAACCGACTTGGCCGGGGCGGCTTTGGCCGGAGCGACTTTGGCCGGGGCGGCTTTGGCCGGGGCGGCTTTGGCCGGAGCGACTTTGGCCGGAGCGGCTTTGGCCGGGGCGGCTTTGGCCGGGGCGGCTTTGGCCGGAGCGGCTTTGGCCGGTGCGACTTTGGCCGGTGCGACTTTTTTGGCGGTGGGCGCGGCTTTGATCGGCGCAGCACCGACTTTCGCGGCCAGCTTCTGCTTTGGGTTGTTTTTGGAGAATCCCTGCTTCACATCTTCCTTTTTCACAGGTTTCGGCGCGTCCCCTTTGGAAGGCTTTTGCACCACTTTGCCGGATTTGGCATTTTTTTTCGCCGAGGCCATATTAGGACCCACTCCCTTCAATCTCGCCCTTAACCGCGAAGGAGAACGAGAAGGTAGTAATGCAAACACGCTTTTTTGGGCGTTTGCTTGATCGGCCATCCCCAAATTGGGAAAAAATCACTTCACCTCAGTGATTTTCAATTCTTGGATGGGATCACCCCGCTCCAAACGAGTGAGAACGTCGAATCCGGAAACCAATTTGCCAAAAATGGTATGCCGACCATCCAAATGGGATTGGGGCATGTGGGAAATGAAAAATTGCGACCCGCCAGTATTCGGACCGGCATTGGCCATCGAAAGGGTTCCGGCTTCGTGCTTCAGGTTGTTGAGCTCATCATCCACCTTCCAACCCGGACCGCCGGTTCCATCCCCATTGGGATCCCCGCCCTGGGCCATGAAGCCCTCGATGATGCGGTGGAAGGCCTGGCCCTTGTAAAAGCCCGAATCGGCAAGATGAATGAAATTGGCAACGGTATTAGGAGCCTCTTTAAAGAAAAGCTCCAGTTTCATGGTGCCCTCGTGGGTCTTGATTTCCGCGAAAATCTGCTTGGTTTTGCTGTAGTCACGGGAATACTGGCGACCTTGAGCCTCGGCCGGAAGGACCGAAAGCGCCAAAGCCAACCCCGGTAGAACCGACCATTTAAGGAAATTCTTTGAATTCATAATTTGGACCCGAATTGAAGGGGGAGATTCAAACCGAGGATGAATTTAGTAAACATCGCCGTCAAAAACCCGTCAGCAAGGGTAGTTGGATGCCCCACGCCTGACGTCCTCCCCGGATTTTCGTACCTTTCACCCTCTTTCTGACGGAACCCCATGCGCCCAGACCCCTCAAAAATTCGCAATTTCTGCATCATTGCCCATATCGACCACGGCAAGTCGACCTTGGCCGATCGCATGCTGGAAGTGACCAAGACCATCACCAAGCAGGACATGCAGGCCCAGGTGCTGGACGACATGGATCTGGAGCGGGAGCGTGGCATCACCATCAAGTCTCATGCGATCCGGATGCTCTATACCTATAAGGGCGAACAGTACTTTCTGAATCTCATCGATACCCCCGGGCACGTGGATTTCACTTACGAGGTCAGTCGGTCCCTCGCGGCCTGCGAAGGCGCCATCCTGGTGGTGGATGCGACCCAGGGTGTGGAGGCCCAGACACTCAGCAATCTCTACCTGGCAATGGACGCGAACCTGACCCTGATTCCCATCCTGAACAAAATCGATCTGCCCTCGGCCCATCCCGACGACATCGCCGATTCCGTCGGGGAACTGCTCGGTTACGAGCCGGATCGCATCCTCCGCGTTTCCGCCAAGGAAGGCATCGGCATCAAGGAACTGCTCGACCGGGTCATCGAAGAGATTCCTGCTCCCAAGGGAAACCGGGACCTGCCTCCACGCGCATTGATATTCGATTCCAAGTTCGACCCTTACCGCGGCGCCATCGCCTTTATCCGCGTATTCGACGGCGTCTTGAATCTCAAGGCCCCCATCCGGCTGATGGCGAACGATAAGGAATTCGAAATCAACGAGATCGGCACACTCACCATGACGCGCGAACCCCAGGATTCCCTGGCTGCGGGCGAGGTGGGCTACATGGTCGCCAACATCAAGAACGTCAAGGACACCAAGATCGGCGACACGATCATCGACCGTCGCAATCCCGCCACCGAGGCACTCAAGGGCTACAAGGACATCGTGCCCATGGTGTTCGCCGGCATCTACCCCATGGATACCGACGATTTCGAGGATCTGCGCGAGGCCCTGGAGAAACTGGCCCTCAACGATTCCGCCCTGTCCTGGCAGCCGGAAACCTCCCTGGCGCTCGGCTTCGGCTATCGCGTGGGCTTCCTGGGCCTGTTGCACATGGAAGTGGTGCGCGAGCGGCTCGATCGAGAATTCAACATGACCGTCATCTCCACGGTGCCGAACGTGGAATACCACGTGCAGATGACCGACGGGACGGAGTTCACCGTCGAGAATCCCAGCAAGCTTCCGGACGCGGGCAAGTACGAGGGCATCAACGAACCCTACGTGAAGTCCCAGGTCATCCTGCCCAAGGAATACGTGGGCGCGGTGATGAAGCTGGCCGAAGAGAAGCGCGGCATCTACCAGAACATGGAGTACCTTACGCCCGACAAGGTGGATCTCAAGTACGAGTTTCCCATGGGCGAGATCATGTTCGACTTCTTCGACAAGCTGAAATCCGTATCCAAGGGCTACGCGTCCTTCGACTACGAGCTGATCGGCTACCGGCCCGGAGCCCTGGTGAAGCTGGACATCCTTCTCAACGGCGATCCCGTGGACGCCTTCTCGGTGATCATCCACAAGGACAAGGCCTACAACTGGGGCAACGCCCTATGCGAAAAGCTGAAGGAGCTGATCCCGCAGCAGATGTTCGAAGTGATCATCCAGGCTGCGGTGGGCAGCCGCGTCATCTCCCGCTCCACCGTCAAGGCTCTGCGCAAGAACGTGACCGCCAAGTGCTACGGCGGCGATATCTCGCGCAAGCGCAAGCTGCTGGATAAGCAGAAAGAAGGCAAGAAGCGGATGAAGGCCGTGGGTAACGTGGAGATTCCGCAGGAAGCGTTCCTGGCGGTGCTTTCGATGGATAAGGCATAAATCCCCGAAACAGTTTGTATTTCAAGAGGGTCCGACGCAACTCCTTCTGAACCACGCGCTCCCCAACTCCGATAGTTCCCCACTTCCGGATATTAATGTTTTCAGATTCCATATGGTCGCTTGCAACAAGCCTCTCCACTATGACAGTGGCTTCATCGGTGGTTCAATGGTAAAAAACAGCCCTGATAATCGGACTTAAACCCAATTAATCCTACTCCGCCACCTTGGGCAACACACCACCCGGACGTCCATAATGCGGCACGACCGATTTATCGGTGCTATTTGGGTTCACAAACCCTTCCGTCTCACTAGAATAGTACAGACATCCTACTTCATCGGGCGGACGCGTTCCGACAAAGTTTTCGGCATCATTTAAAGCCTTTAACCATTCCTGCTTGAGTTGTCGGACATCCAACTCCACGGTAAGATCGAGCCGTTCTAAATCCTCAGGTCGTATCTTGCCGCGTCGACGCAAAAGTTCGAGCAGCGAGTGCGGAGAGAAACCGGGATCCTTGCCTGCCGCAGCCCAAACCAGGGGCCCCAAATCCAGCACATATTGATTTAAATACAGGGTATCCACCAGATCCCTGGGCTCGTCCCTCCCAGCCAATGCCAAAATCTTGTTGGTTGCCAGGTCGACGGGATGCAACTGGAATCCGAATGCCTCGCTACGCATCACCGGCATGAATCGCCACGTGGAATCCTGGGCCCACTCCACCTTGGTGGCCTCGCCCCCTTTCCTCACGATGGCGCGGATATATCCCGGCTGCAGGATATCCGGCTCGACTGCATAACCATGACCTGCAAGGGTCTTATGATCAGACTCGTAGGCGGTTGCGACGCGGGCCGCCGTATCATGGAAATAGTCCAGGTCCTGGCTGTAGCGACGGGAATTGGGAGCAGCCAAGATGGCGGCGCCACCGGCGAGATAGCTATCTTCGCTCCGGTTGTTGGACAGTAGCAGTCCCAATTTTGCTTGATACTCCGTTAACGGCATAGCTTGGCTCCGCACTGCCATGCTTCGCGACCACCGTTCTTCATCAATTGCTCTGCCACCCATGCTACATCTATTGACGAAATTTTCAGATCCGGCTTATAGGACCAGAAGCAACGCGCATGGAATTTCCGATAGGCGCGCCCGGCATCCCGGATCTTCACCATGGTGCGGGCATCCTCCACCGATAGTTTTCGCCTGCTGATGCGACCGCCTCGGCGACCGATTTTTGATAGGTATTCCTTAAGGGTTGCATCCATAACCATATCATAACCGGCTTATGATAAAAAGTCAATATTTTCGCCTAATCAATGGCTTTTTACCGTCTTCAATTGGGTCACAGTTTACTTTATTCATACTGTGAATTAATTTTATTCATGAGATGAATGACTCTCGAAACCGACTGCAATCCGGCTTACTGGCCAGAGGCATGAAGGTCATGCCCGTTGTGGTGGTTACCGGTGCGCGCCAAACCGGGAAAACCACTTTGGTGCGGGACCTGCATGGGGATCCGGGGCGCCGTTACCTCACTTTGGACCGGATGGAAATCCTGGAGCAGGCGCGTTCGCATCCTGAATCGCTCGTCCTGGAAACGCCGCTTACCTTGGACGAGGTGCAACGAGAACCCGATTTGCTGTTAGCCATTAAACACAGGGTCGATGAAAACCGCAAACCGGGAATGTTCCTAGTCACCGGCTCTGCAAACCTGAGTCTCATGAACAGGGTATCGGAGTCCCTGGCGGGAAGGGCCTTGCATCTTGAGTTACCGCCATTTTGCCCCAGGGAATGGGCCTCGGAAGAGGCGCATGCGCTCGCACCCCTGGACAGGCTTTTTCAAGAGGGATTCAAGCCGAAAGAATGGCCCGCGTCTAAAGGCGATTGGCATCCCTGGCTTCTCCGCGGAGGCTTCCCTCCGGCGCTCCGAATGGAATCGGGCGAAGATCGCGAACTCTGGTTTTCCGGATACGTCCAGACCTATCTCGAAAGAGACCTCCGTGATCTGGCTCGCATCGCCGACCTCGCTCCTTTTCAGCGCTTGATGCGACTGGCCGCGCAGCGTACCGGAAAACTCCTGAACCAAAGCGACTTGGCCAGGGACATGGAACTGCCGCAAGCCACGGCGCATCGATATCTGAACTTGTTGGAAACAGGCTACCAAATCACGCGGCTTCCTGTTTACGCCACGAATCCGGTAACTTCCTTGGTCAAGGCGAAGAAGCTCTTCTGGAACGATTGCGGGTTGGCTGCCTGGTTGGCCGAAATCGGGTCGGAGAAAGATGTATCCCAGAGGTTCGAAGGCGGCCATTGGTTGGAACAGGCTATCTACCAGACGCTCCAGACCTGGAAAAGCCTGGACCCAATCAAACGCCGCATTTACTACTGGCGCAACCGCCAGGGACGGGAAGTGGATTTCATCCTGGAACACCAGGGGAGAATCGTGGCCCTGGAAATCAAGAGCGCAGCTTCGGTGGGGCCCCGGGATACCGAAGGGCTCTTGGCGTTCCGCGAAGCCTTGGGAAAGAAGAAAGGATTGGTCCGCTTCATCGTTTTGTATGGCGGCCAGGAGCCGCGCGAACTGGGGGAGGATTGCCTGGCGTTGCCTTGGGGTTGGATGTTCCCTGATATGGGTAATTAGTGCTGGCGTTCCAAGTGGGTAGCAGGGACTGGATTTCGTCCAGATTTTAAGAGTCGGGGAAGTTGTGGAATCAATCGTATCGAAACCCCCATTGACTGTGCGGATACTCGACATATTGAAGCGGATACCCATCGGCAAGGTCGCTTCTTTCGGTCAGATCGCGGCCTTGGCCGGCAGCCCCCGCGGCGCGCGCCAGGTGGTCCGCATCCTGCATGCGCTTTCGGATCGGGAAAATCTCCCCTGGCACCGCGTGGTCGACCGTAATGGGCGCATTTCCCTTCCCATGGAAGGGGCGGGCGCCTTGCAGCGACGCCTGCTGCTCAAGGAAGGGCTGGATGTGGATGCGAACGGGAAGCTGAGCCTGGAACGCCATGGCTGGAATCCCAAAAGCGCGAAACTCCCGCCGGGGAAATGAAGAATCAGGGTTGATCGGCCGCTGACCGTTTGACCAATCCATTCGATTTATGCATTTCTTCTGAAGCGCTATTCAATATCATCCGGAGACCTCTTATGAAGCCATTCCTTTCGGCCCTTTTGTTGATCGCCGCGCTTTCCACCCTTATAGGCTGCGTGACCGAGGAAAGATCCGGCGGCGATTCGCCTTATACCCTCGATACCGCCTCCGTCTTTTCGAATGGAGAGCGAAAGCCCAGGATTCCCAAGGTCGTCTACAAGGCCAGGGATACCCTTTTCCTCATCGACGTCTACGGTCTGGAATACGGGGACGAGAAGAACGTCTGGATCTGGCGTAACGAATCGCTGCTGGATCAACCCTCGAACATGGGCCCGGTACAGGGAAAATACCAGTACCGTCTCGCCGATACCCTCACGAAGCCCGGGCGTTACGTGTACTACGTGCAATACGGGACCCGGGCGGGTTTCCTCGGAGGGAAATCGCCGGAATATATCTATGATTTTCCGGGTCATTCACGGTCCGGAATCGTGGACCTGGAATACGGAGAGGATCAATTAGTCCAAATCAGGCTGTCCAACGCCCCAGAAGATCTCATCAGCCAGGCATATTTCGAAAGAAGGATCGGCGCCCAGGGGAAAACGGAAGTTCTGGATACCTTGTTCAAATCGGGAGGTTATAATCTCGCCCTGGTGGATACCGCCTTCATTCCTTTGGATACGGTTGTCCATTACCGGGCCGTGGCCATGGACGCCTTCACGGAAACCTGGCTGGATCCCACGCCTTGGGATTCCGTGCGGATCCGCAACCGGACCTGGACATACGCCCCGTATCCGGATTACACCAACTTGGGAATGGAAGTACGGGTCAAGGTTGACTATCCCCTGAAGTATTCCGGGAAGGCGTTCTACTATCTGTACCGCAACACCAGTTCGTCCCGCAGAGGAAAGGTCAAGGTCGATTCCCTGCCCATGGACGGATCACCCTCCACCAAGCCCCTGCAGGACGCAGTGGCGGAACCCGGCAGCTACTATTACTGGGTGGAGGCCCAGGATCCCTATGGCCGGACGAGCGCGAGATCCACACCCCAGGAACTCGTTTTCACCGGAAACTACCGCGGCCCTGAAATCCGGTCCACCATTGATTACACATCGGTCGTTTACATCGAAACCTCCTTGCATCATGCCGCATCCGCATACATCCTGCAACGGGCCGCCGACACAACGGACGCCGTCACGGACGTGGATACCCTCAGAACTGCGGATGCGGGTTCATTCCCATCCTTCAGCGACTTTCCGCCCGGCGAAGGATACTGGTTCTACCGCATCATGGTGATCGTCAACGGAAAACCGTCGGATCCAGGAGAGTGGTTTAAAACCGGATTCCTGAGGCTCGAGCCTTACTACCAACGCATCGAATCGCCCATCTTCAACCGGGGCGTTGCGGGCGTCGAAGTTTCCATCCTACCCTATTCCGGCGCCCGGTTCTTTTTGTACCGGAAAGCCCAAGCGACGGCCGGGGACTCCATCGTGGTGGACAGCCTGGTCGATGGAGATGGCAACGATCGCTTGTCCGACAAACCGCCCTTGGGAACCTGGTACTACCGCGTCTATCGCCAGGTAAAACCTTTCGGCAGCTCCCATACCATCGGGCGTTCGGATCAGGTACGCATCGACTTTACGGGCAAGCCGGTGGGCCCCCCCATCACCTCCCTGATCCTGAATGGCGGCGGCATCGACGTGGTCCTTATTACCGATCCGGAGGCGCTGGCCTACGTCCTGGAAAGAAGCCCGGACACCTCGGAAAGCTGGACCGTGGCCGACACGGTTTCCTCACAGGTGAGCAATAAGCAGACCTTGTCGGACCGGCCGCCTCGGAACGGATTCTGGTCCTACCGGGTCAGGACCCTGACGCGGTCCTTCGCACTCACCGATGCGGGACCGCCCGCGTTGACGCCCCAGTCCTGGAGCTATCGCGTCTCTTACGAAAACACCTTGGTCGCCACCATCGCGAACCGGGGTCCGCATGTGGAGTCCAATCTGGCCTCAACCAGTTACGGATTCTACCTGAAACGGAGCGTCGCGGCCGACTACTCCGATCCGTTCCTCGTGGACTCGGTGGAGGCAAGCGACACCGGGCCCAGGCTCCTCAAGGACGTGCCAGCCAATGGTGTATGGTTCTATTGGGTGGAGAGTAAGACGTCGACTGGAACGGCGGGCTCAATCGCCCGGACCCCGCCAATACGGGTTCAGTTCACGGGCGCGCCGGAAGTCATCTCCCTGTCCAAGCATCTAAGCAGCCTGTCTCATGGCGTGGACATCTTCTATTCAACGCCTGCCTTAGGAGATACCGTCGAGATTTGGAAAAGCGATGGCAAGGCCGATGATTTAGCCTCGTACGAGTTGATCCGCAAGGATGGGGCGGGTTCAGCCTACTATTACACCGATCAATCCGTGGATGCCAAGGCTCCCGCCTTCTACCATTATCGCCTCGTCCTTAAAACCGGCGGCACGAGCACCGGTAGGGGACCGGCGAAATCCATCTATTACCAGCCGGATTAGGGCGCCGGATCCCGGTTGCAAGGATGTAACCGAAAAGTTACGCCCGGAGACCGGTAAGCAAAATATGGATCACCGGACTTCCCGACGGTACATCGCATGATAAAATCCATTTTAATGGATTTTCAGAACGATGCGCCGGTTCTTGGCCTGGTTGCCGGGAACCGGATTCCCCGCGTCATCGATGTTGGGGGCCTTAGGCTTGGTGTCCGCGTAGCCCGCCGCCTTCAGCCGCTCCGAGGGAATCCCTTTTTCGATCATGTACTTTACGATATTGGTCGAACGCGAGACGGACAGCTCCCAGTTGGACGGGAATTGCAGGGTCTTGATGGGGATGTTGTCGGTGTGGCCCTCGATGTCCACGGCGAACTTGTAGTACTCGATGCCCTTCATTGCGCCTGTCACCTTATCCATGTTGGCCCGCGCGGCCGAGCCGATCTCCGCCTTGCCCGGATCAAAGACAGCTGAGCTGCTGAATTCGAGGATGATCCCGTCCCGGCCCAGATCGATGGATACCTCGCCGCGATTGCGCTCCTGCTCCAGCAGCGAATCCAGATCGTGCTTGATCTCGCCCAGGGGCGTCTTCACGTCCTTTTCCTTGCCGATGTCCGTGCGCATGCCCTTTTTCACCTGTTCGAAAAGGGCGGGATCCACATGGGATACCGAGAGCATGGCCAGGAAGAAGGCCATGAGCAGGGTCACCAGATCGGCGTAACTCATGAGCCAGTCTTCTTCGGCTCCTTCGTGCTCGGGGACGCGGTGGCGGTTGTGGTGCTTGCTGACGGCCATGGACGCGCTTACTTCTTCTTGGCCCCGGCCATTCCGGCCTTCTCGCCGAACATGGAATACTGTTCCTTGCGATCGAGGTAGGAATTCATCTTGTCCTGGATGTACATGGCGGGTTTCTTTTCCATGATCAGGACCAACGCCTCCAGGATGAGGTAGTGCCGGAAACGCTCGATGCTCAAGGTCTGCTTCACCTTGGTGGAAGCGGGCATAAACACAAAGCGAGCGAAGAGCAGGCCGTAGAGTGTGGCGGTCAGGGCCATGGACAGGCCCGGTCCTACCTTGGACGGGTCTTCCAACTTACCAAGCATTACGATCAGTCCGAGCAGGGTCCCCACCAGGCCGAACGCCGGAGTCATGGATGCCATGGTGTTCAGGATGGTGGATTCCTGCAAATGGCGGAAGTAATGCTCCTCGACGTTGGTGGTGCCGAACTCCCTGATGTCTTCGGGCTTATATCCCGTGCTGGCCAGGTTGAAGATGTACTTGGTGAATTCGTCCTTGCTGCCCTTGGAGATGGAGTCGTAGGCGGTCTGGCCTTCCGCCTGTACCTTCTTGGACCAGGCAGCCTCGAAAGCACCGTCGAATACCAACAAGGAAAAAAAGACGGCGACGCCAGCGCTTGGGACAAGGATGGAAAACTCTCTTTCAAAGGCGAATATGATCGGGACTTCCTGGTACGGGAGGTGCTCTACGACAAGTCGGGGAAGATTTCCGCGAATCGGCGCTTCACCATCAAAACCGTTCGCGTGAAGGCCCTGGGATCCGCCGGAGACTCCATAATGGCGGAGGAATCCTGCGCCTGGTTGTCGAAACCCGGCCTAGCCCCCCTTAAACACGGCCTTTGCACCATGAAGTACGGGGATGGCAAGGTCATGGCATCCAGGTTTTACCGGGACGGGCGTCTCCACGGTTCCGTGAAAGCCTTATACGCCGACGGCTTACCCTGGCTGGAAGGGTCTTACCTGGACGATATTCCCACCGGCAGGTGGCGCACATGGTCGCGCAGCGGAAACCTCCAATGGTCGACGGCCTATCGTAAAGGCGAAAAGGAAGGCACATGGGAGGAATGGTTTCCCGATGGTCAACGCAAATCGATTTCGAAATACCGCAAGGGTAAGGCCGACGGGGGGTATCATGAATGGTACCCAACCGGTAAGACCCGGCTCAAGGGCGATTTCCGCGGGGGCCACCGGGAGGGTGTGGAAACGGCATGGTATCCCGACGGGGCCCGGCTGTATTCCGCCCGATATGTGACCGGCCAGCTTGACGGCGAGTTCTTCCAATGGCACCCAGGCGGAAAACTGCGCCTGCATTGCCGCTTCGTCAAGGGCAGGAAGGACGGCGCAAGCCGGGTCTGGTATCGCAAAGGCGGGTTGCAGGAACTGGCCTATTACAAGAACGGAAGCCTCAACGGATCCTATCGCACCTGGGACGCGGACGGAGCCCCGATGGCCATGAAAGAGTACCGGAACGGAGCGGTAACGTTCGATTCCAAGGCCGAGGAATTGCTGGACCTTCTGGGTGCGGACCAGCTGCGGGTACCCGTTGGAATGATGGGGTTCTATTGGGGTATGGGCTCCAAGGAATGCCGAGCCAACCTGGGGCTGTACCAGGCCTCGAACGTCCGCGCGGACGAATTGGAAATTACCGCGCAAGTCATCGCCTTTCCGGATCGGCGCGCGACCCAGGCGCAGATACGCCTTTCCTTCAACGGCCAAGGAGAACTATGGGGAATCAAGCTGGACCTGCTCCAGAAGACATCTGCGGACGTCTTCCCCATTTGCGAAAGCCTGGAAATTGAAATCGGCGCGGAACTCGGCACCGCCGGGCTTCGGAAAGCTGAAGGCCGGAGCGAATATACCATGACGAGGAAAAGGGAATGGGGCCGGTTCACCGTGGCCACGGGCACCGACGGGTCCATCCGGTAGGATCTGCCCGTGGTGAGCGCGGAAGGCTTCAGCCCCGGGGCTGGAGGCTGGTTCCGCTTCTCATTGGCGAACCATTTGTATAGGGAATATGTCAATCCCGCGAATGCATCCATCACGCCGCCGCGCTGGCAGGAAGAAACCTTCCTGGCCGGGCGTTAGCAAGATGGGGTTCAACGGCTGATAAGTTTCAAGGTCTTTTGCAGCAGGGTAATCTGCTTCTTGAATGACTTCAGGGCGGCGATGGCGGCTTTCACGCTCTTGACCTTGCGCCCGTCCAGGCCTTTCGAAGCCGGGCGTCCGGCCTTGCGTCCCCCGGTTTCGTCGTTCATCCAACGGCGCAACGCGATGTAGGAAACCCCGAATTTCTTTCCCGCCGCAGTGATTCCGCCGCGGCCCCGGCTGTCCACGAAGTCGAGGATCTGGCGCTTCTGATCATCGGTGTAGCGCTTTCCCGTGTTTCCTTTTTTTCTGGTATTAGCCAATGCCGTTTCCTTTTTCTGAAGTTTCCGGATTATTCGGAGCAATCCGCACGTATCCGGGGAGTCCGTTCCATCCGGGCGATTGCAAAACTACTAAAACATTAAACTAAGCAAAGGAAAAGGCTTTAGCAAATTTATGAGTTGGAAAATCGAAAGGGAATATTCACGGTTCGAATTCCACCGCAGAAAATGCATTCATGGTGTACCAGAAATCCGGCGTCCAGATATCCTTCCCTTCTTTCGATTCGATGTCCTTTAAGCGCACGTGCGCGATTTGTTGCGGACGTAATCCACTCATCTCCAGAAAGATGCGCATGCCGTCCTTCGACGCGCGCACGGACTTGACGGGCACTGGGTCAACGTCCATCGGCGTTCCGCCATAGGCATCGGTAGGCTGGTACCACCATTGTTTCGCCTCGTAACGCGCGGGTTCCAGCGCCTTGGGCCCCGGCGGAGACGAGAAGGCCACCTCAAATCCGCCGCGGCGGATTCGCACCGATTGGATTTCAAAAACCGTTTTCCCGTTGGGCTTGAGCCGCTGCAGGCCGAACATCTTCGCCCGCCATCCCCAGTTCTGGTCATCGCCGTTGCCCAGACCGCCTAAATAAAGGGAACCGTCCGGGCCCGCCAGCATGCGGTGGACCCCCGCTTCGAAACCGCCGGAAAAGCGCAGAACGCAACCCTGCCAACGGCCTACGACTTTTTCCAGGAACACCCGGTTGACCACGCCTTGGGCGATGTCGCCGAAAAAGAATTGGCCGGGATAGCGACCGGACGGAGTATAGGCCGGTTGGGTGGGGGATCGCGACACCGTGACGTAAGGCAGCCATACAGCGGGAGGCTCGGGGTATCCCTCATCGAACTCGCCCGGTGGAGTGGTTTGATGGCCGTAGGTGCGCCCGGGAACGATGTGGATGAACTTGTTAGCCGGAAGCCAGCTTCCCTGGTTATCGGTCGCAAAGATGCCGCTGTCCGGACCCAGGCACATTCCGTTGGGAGCCCGCAATCCGGTGGCGACGACTTCGACTGAGCCGTCCCTTCCCATGGAAACGATCGATCCCCGGCGCGCCTCCTTCTGGGGAGCCAAGGTCCTGCCGGTCTGGGTCGCCGCCACGGAAAGGCCGGTGTAGAAACGGCCATCCTTATGGACCAGTCCGAAGGACCACTCATGGAAGGAGCCAGAGAAGGGAAGCGCGCCCACCAAGGACTTCGATTCCGGCAACCCGTCCCCGTCCTTATCCGTCAAAGCGTATATCCGGTCCTGATCGGCGGCGAAAAGCGTGTCTCCCAAGGCGCACAAGCCCATGATTTCCTTGAACCCAGTTGCCGCCTTGCGGACCTTCACTCCCTTAACGGGGCCATCGTATCCGGTGAGGATGAACAATTCGTTGGGCCTCCACGTGCTCACCGCCATGCGGCCCCCGGGCAGGAATTCCATTCCGGTCACCCGGGGCTCGAATCCTTTTGGGCGGATGACAGTCAGATCGAATCCGGGATGGACCCTGTCCTCGTCCTTGGGCGCGGCCGGGATTCGGGAAATTGCGACGACAAAAACCACTAGGCAGGTGGCGAATACGGTGGATAGTGGCGAACGCGGATTCTGCATATACTCCTCCTGACTATATTTCCAATCCATGGAAGCCCCCCAATCCATCGAGGATTTTTCCGGAGCCATCCTGACTGCGGGGACTCCTTCCTTGGTGCTGACGGCCCCGCCCGGGTCGCACCCCCGTCCCGGGACCCTGGAAAAAAATACGATCTTGGACAAAACCACCTCCCTGGCGGACCACAACGGTGCGCCTCTTGAGCCCAATCGGCTCCTGCTTCTGCAAGGCCTGTCCCTGCTTTGGCATGATCGTTGGGACGACGCCCACGACATCGCCCAATCCCGGGAAGGTGAACGGGATTTCGATCTGCTCCATGCCATACTCCACCGCCGGGAAGGGGACTTCGCCAATTCCGATTACTGGTTCAGGAGCGTAGGGAAACATCCGTGCTACCCTATCCTGGAACGGAGACTCGCCTCCGCCCCGATCGGCGAAACCCGAGACATCCTGATCCCCTTGGGAAAATGGTCTCCAGCGGCCTTCGTAGCGGAGGTTCGGAAGAACGCCCGCGGATCCTCCGAACCCGAACCGCTCATCCGAGTGCAGGCTGAGGAATTCCACGCTTTGGCGGAATGGCTGCTGAACGCCTGAGGGCCGACGATAGCCTCGGCCTTTCCGACTCGTGACGGTGGCAATGGGCGATTCACATCCGATTTCGCCGTTTTTACGGGAATAATTTTTCCATTGATCTCGTGCAGCCAAAACATATCTTCAAAATGGAGTTAACAACGGAAAGGTGGTTGAAATGTTGAATGCCGCAGTATTGTTTCTGATTATTGCCTTGGTAGCAGCCGTTCTAGGATTTGGCGGTATCGCCGGAACCGCGGCTGGCATAGCCAAGATCTTGTTCTTCGTATTCCTTGTCCTGGCCTTGATTTCCTTTCTCACAGGAAGACGAGGCAAAGCGATCTAGAGTACGAGCTGGGACGACCCTATCCATTGATGCGGTCGACTTCGCCCGATTCTCTTTCGATTCCGAACCCGATGGACATCCGTC
>JALYSE010000167.1 GCA_030854955.1 Fibrobacterota bacterium
GTATATATCTCCGCTGAAATAATCAGCTATTGATCGAACTCCCGGCGTGCCGCCGAAAACCTACGCTCGCTTGGTGTGCTTCCAGAAGGCCGTCCTAGAAATCGAAAAATCCGGCCGCGCGGATTGGCTAACTGTGGCGCGAGTATGCGGTTTCTATGACCAAGCGCATTTCATCCACGACCTCAAACGTTTTTCCGGGTTTACGCCCTTGGAATATTTCAAGCGCAAATCCAAAGACCTGAATTACGTCCCCGTTGGCTAAAGTTACCGGATCGAATCAGTCACCCAGAATTCAACTCAAGCTAAATTTCAACTGCTTGGGTGCGGAAATATCTCCCTGAGATTGATCCCTTGCCACAGTAACGCCTAGGCTAACAGGCCTTGGTTCCCGCGCTCGTTTGCTTAGCCCTCAGTTTGACTGCCCGAAGATGGAGTAGTCATCCGATCCCCCGGGTTGATTGGATGTCCATATGCAGACAAATAAATGGGTGATTTTACACACGGGCACATACTCAGCGTCCACCCTGGTTGGGGTCAAACCCGAGGCGGTCTTGGAACCCATAACGGGCGCCCAGTTCCAGACAGCCCTGTAAATCCAGCACGCCCTCAGAACTGGAAAGATGCAATAGGCAGGCTGCCGCAGCGCAAACCCCGTAGCGAAGGCATTCCTCCATCGGTGCGCCTTCATGCTCGCCGTACAGTACTCCCGCAGCGAAGGCGTCTCCAGCTCCGACGGTTCCGGCGATGAGGGAGGGGGGAACCCGGACCGAGGGTTGGAAGACGTAGTCGTCCCGCGAGCTCATCGCCAAGGCCCCTTGGGGAAAATGCAGGACCGCCCATTCCTGCACGCCCTTTTCAATGAGCATGCCCAAGGCGGCGCGGCACGCTTCCATGCGGATGGAGCCGTCCGCTTCCGTGAGGTCCAGGCCGGTGATTTTTCCGGCTTCATATTCGTTGAGCAGCAGGATGTCCACGGCGGGAAGGACCGGGAGGATAACGTTCGGGAAGCGATCGCCTTCTTCGCTAACCACGTCCACGGCGGTCCGGAAGCCCAGCGACCGCGCCTTCCGCAGGAGATGGAAGGCGCGGGGTTTTCCGTCTTCGTGGAGGGCGTCCAGCCTATCCAGCAGTAGCAGATATCCCAGATGCAGGATGCGAGCGCTCGAGGTGTCGAGCGGAAAATCGGCCGGATCGAGAAGGGCATTCGCCCCCCTGGAATGGAAAAAGGTGCGCCGGCCCGAGTCCCGTTCAGTGAAAACGTCGGTGTAGGAGGTGGACACCCCGGGAACTCGGCGCATGGCTGCGGTATCGATGGAAAGGCTTCGACAATGGGCGAGGATATGTTCACCCTCGGCATCCTCCCCGACTAGGCCCGCGCCCGCCAGGGGGAAGGGCGCGCCCAGCTTGGACAAGTCGGTTAATAGGTTGTAGGCCGCTCCGCCGTTATGCAGGGATTCGGACAGGATATTGGCGAGGCGCTCCCTTTCGGGGTAACGGTCAATGACCTTCACCCTGTCGAGGATCCAGTTGCCTCCGGACAGGATTCCCGATCGCTCAGGGCGCGGAATTGGATTCGTGCGCATGTTCAATCCGGATCGGGAATTTCCCGGTTTCTTTCCAGATTGATGACCTTACCGGAGCGATGTGAAGCCAGCGCGGCCGCGAAAAGCTCGTGGCTGGCCACGGCTTCATCCGGGGTGGCGCATCCGAAGGCCTCGGGACGGTGTCCCGGGCTGCCCGCTCGTTCCCAGGCAAAAGCCGCCAGCATCTGCAGGAAGCAGTCGGGGAACCCCGCTTCGAAGATGCCCCCGGTTATGGTTGGGAAACAGGATTGGAAACCTAGGTCATAGCGTTGCCAGGCCTGCCGCGCCCCGCTCGCGAAGGTCCAGAGTGTTTTCGGTTCCTTGGTGGAGTAGCGCACCCCGCCTTTAAGACCTACCGCCTCGAAGTACCAGGTATTGCCTTCTCCGGGCGCGATGCGCTTGGTCTCCCAGGTCATGGGAACGGGGAAACCCCCGATTTCGGCGTTGAGGTGGAGACGGGCATTGTCCCAGGTGTCGCATTCGGCTTGGCCGCCGCGGCCGTCTGGCCTTTGCGAATAAATCTTCTGGAGCTGGGCGTAAACGGAGGTCGGCCGCCAACCCAACCGAAGGGGTAGGTGGGCAACATGCATTCCCAGGTCTCCCATGACCCCGATCTCTCCGCAGGTCTTAATCTGCCTTTTCCAATTGATCGGTTTATTCGGATCCAGGTCGCTGGAGTGGAGGAAACCCGCTCGGACCTCAAGAATCCGTCCCAGAGAACCGGACTCGATCTGCTTGAAGGCCGCCTGGGGCCCCGGATAGAAGGGGAACTCGGAGCTGCAGCGCACGAAGCGGCCATGCCGGGCGGCCAGGGAGCGGATGGCGCGGGCCGCAGCGAGATCGATGCCGAAAGGCTTCTCGGCCAGGAGGTCCTTGCCCGCGCGCAGGCATTCGCTGTAGATTTCCTCATGAAGATGGTGGGGTACCGCAATGTATACGGCGTCCAGGCTCGGCATCGCCAACAGTTCCCGGTAGTCTTGGGTCAGCAAGGTCACTCCTGGCACATCGGCGAACCAGGCCAATCGGTCAGGGTCCAGATCGCTCACGGCCACGAGCTCCAATTTCACGGGGAAATTTTCGAGTACGAACCAACGCGCGGCGGCCGCCGCCATCTCGCGGCCCATGAGGCCAGCCCCGATAATTCCCATGCGCAGGGCTTCCATCAATGGCCTTCCGGATTGCGGATGAGACGTGCCGCTTCGGTTGGGGTGGCATTGGCGTGCACCATGGCCATTAAAGCCCGGGTCATTCCAACGGGGTCGGGGTGCTGAATGATGTTCCTTCCATAGACGATGCCTGCGGCGCCTTGTCGGATGAGCATCGCCGTCCGTTCCAGGATTTCCGCGTCGGGAGCGCGTCCCCCGCCGCGCACGAGCACGGGAATGCCTCCCGCAATTTCGATTACGCGGTGGTATTCCGCCGGATCACGGGTCGGGTCGGCTTTGATGATGTCCGCCCCCAGTTCCACGGCCTGCCGAACCAGCGGAATTATTTTGGCGGGATCGCCGTCGGGCAGGTAGCCTCCGTCCCGGGCGTTGGGCGCAAATACCAGGGGCTCCACCATCAGAGGCATGCCGTATCGTTCGCATTCGGGCTTCAGGGCCAGCACGTTGCGCAGACACTGGTCATGAAGGTCGGGTTGATCGGGAATCTGGAAGACGTTCACGACCACGCAGACGGCGTCGAGACGCAGGGCCTGCTCGACGGCCTGGGAAATCACCCGGCTAAACAGCTGTCGCGGCAGAACCTTGCCATACACATTGGCCACGTCGGTTCGCAGCACCAGGCTCGGCTTATCCTTGCCCGGCAATGCCTGCAGGTGGTGGGCCTGCCCGGCCGTGAGCTGGATGGCGTCGGGAGCGGCTTGCACCAAGGCAGCCACGGCCTTTGGGACGTTTTCGATTCCGCCCAGGAAGGCCGCCTCGTTAAAGAATCCGTGGTCGATGGCCACGTCGAGGCACCGGCCCGACTTAGGTTGGAAAAGACGATTGAGTCGAAACTGTTTCAAAACGGGGACTTCCTTTCGGGACTATTTGGCCAGGATCACCTGGGTCAGAACAATGGGCGAAGCGAGGTAATCCTTCCGAACTTCCGGTGCATCTGTGATCCATGTGTCGAATGCACCCCACTCCGAAAAGAGGAAGGTGCTGGGCTTGCACCACTTGGACCCGTCCGCCAGCAGGATGCACCGCCGCGAACGAGCCATGGCCTGGCTCTTCACCTCGGTTTCGCTAAGCTCGGTGGTGGATGCGCCTTCCGGCGCGAGGCCGGATGCGCCGAAGAAGGCGATATCGATTTGGAGCTTTCCGAGCCAATCCAGGGCGAAGCCCCCGACCATGGCCCGGCTGATTTCGCGCAGTTCCCCGCCCACGCAGATGAGCCGCGCTTGGCGACGGGTCGGAATATTGACCAGGGGACATGAATTGGTGAACAGGGTCAAATCCTCGCGGGCAAGCAACAATCGACCCAGTTCGAGACAGGTGGTTCCGGCATCGATGAACACCGTGCTCTTTTCGGGAACCAGATTCGCTGCCGTCCGGGCGATGGCCTTTTTGTTGGAAGGGTAATCCTTCAGCCTTTGTTCAAAACTGGGCTCACCGGCCTGATTGTCGGGATGGACCACGCCTCCGCGGATGCGGACCACCTGGCCTTTTTTCTCCAGGAAGTCCAAATCCCTACGGATGGTCGCGGGAGAAGCCTTGAGCGATTTGGTCAGCCGCTGGACCGAGATGCTGGGCTGACGCTCGAGGACGTCGAGGATTTCCTGATGCCGTTCATGAGCAAACATGATTGAAATATATATATTAATCAAAATCAATCTTCGGGATTTTTCAATGGACACGGGAACCAGCACAGAGAGGGTTAGGACGGGGGAGCCGTTTCCGGAATTGATGCGGGAATTGGGCCTCCATATTCCCAAGGCCCGCCTGTTGACCGATGCCGTATCCCGGTTAGCCTTCGGCACCGACGCCAGTATGTATCGGTTGCTTCCCAAGCTGGTGGTCAAGGTCATTTCCGAGCAGGAGGTGGTCCAGGTGCTCAAGACCTGCTTTGGACTCAAGGTGCCGGTAACCTTTCGGGCGGCAGGCACGAGCCTGTCCGGGCAGGCACTGTCCGATTCCGTGCTTGTCCAGATAGGGCCGGGATTCCGCGCCGCCCAAGTACTGGAAGGGGGGCGGCGAATCCGCCTCCAGCCCGCGGTCATCGGTTCCGAGGCCAATCGCCGGCTGGCGCCGTACGGACGGAAAATCGGACCGGACCCGGCCTCCATCGACGCGGCCATGATAGGCGGCATCGCCGCCAACAACGCCAGCGGCATGTGTTGCGGCGTCTCCCAGAACTGTTACCGGACCTTGGATTCCCTGCGTATGGTGCTGAGCGACGGCACCGTGCTGGATACTTCCGACCCGGCCAGCCGGAGCAGCTTCGCGGCTTCCCATCCCGGGCTCCTGCAAGGCCTCCTCGACCTTTCGCGTAGGATAAATGGCCAGCCGGACCTGCGCTCGCTTATCAGCCGGAAATACCTCGTCAAAAACACTACGGGTTACGGCCTCAATGCCTTGGTGGATTTCTCCGACCCCTTTGACATCCTGCCGCGGCTCCTGATAGGATCCGAAGGGACCTTGGGATTCATTTCGTCCCTCACCTTGCATACCGTACCCGATCCCAAGTGGAGGGCTGCGGCCCTGGTGGGGCTTGCGGATGCGGACTCGGTAGGACGTGCGGTCCGGCTCCTGGCCGAGCGCGCCTCCCATGCCGTTCCGGCCGTGGAGCTCATGGATGCAGCCTCGCTTCGGGCGGTCGCGGGGTCTCCCCAAATTGCCGCGCTCGGGGAAATCGATGCGGAAAGCTACGCCCTCCTTATCGATATCCGGGCCGAAGATTCGGAAACCCTGGAGCAACACCGCGAGGAAGTCCGGGCCCTGCTGAAGTCCTTTCCAGCAATCGTCCCGCCCTACTTCACAGCTTCGGATGCGCAATACCATTCCCTATGGAAGCTGCGCAAGGGCCTATACCCGACTGTCGGGGCGAAACGGCCAAGCGGGACCACCCTTCTCATCGAGGACATCGCCTTGCCGATGGATCGGTTGGCGGAAGGCCTGGTCGATTTGCGTCGTCTCCTTAAGGTACAGGGATATCCGGAAGCCATCATCTACGGGCATGCCTTGGCAGGTAACCTCCATTTCGTCTTCTGGCCCGACTTCAGCCGGGAATCCGAGGTACTCCGCTACGCCGACTTCATGGAAAAGCTGGCCGATCTCGTGGTGGGAAAATACGGAGGATCGCTGAAGGCCGAGCATGGTACGGGTCGGAACATGGCCCCCTTCGTGGAAAAGGAATGGGGAAGGGAGGCGTATGCCATCATGCAAAGCATCAAGACCCTTTTCGACCCGCCCGGCATCCTGAACCCCGACGTGGTCCTGAGCCAAGACCCTCGCATCCACCTGAATAACCTGAAGCCTTTTCCCGCAGCGGACCCGCTGGTGGACAAATGTACCGAATGCGGATTCTGCGAAAGCGCCTGCCCCTCCAGAGACGCGACCTTGACCCCCCGTCAGCGCATCGTGGTCTGGCGCGAAATTGCCAGGCTGACCACCCTCCGGAGCGATCGGCCCAGACTTCGCTCCCTGGTCCGCGGCTTTGCCTATCAGGGCAATGAAACTTGCGCCACCGACGGACTGTGCGCCGTGCAATGCCCCGTAGACATCAATACGGGATCGCTCGTCAAGGAAATCAGGCGCATCGAGTTGCGCGGATGGCAACGGTGGGTGGGGAAGACCGTGGCCGGGGATTTCGCGACGGCCCTGGCCGTCCTGCGGCTGGCTCTCCGAGTTTTGCAGGGGCTCAGGCTCATTTTCGGACGTCGCCTTGTAGACGCGTCCCTTGATGCGCTGGGACGGCTGAGCCGGGGAGTGTTTCCTCCGGGGATGCGTTACCTCCCGGCCCCAGGGAAGTTTCTGAGGCCGCAGGCTGCCCGGCCTGGAAGCGCGAAACCGGGGGCCCTGCGCATCCTTTACCTGCCTGGGTGCCTCAATCGCCTCTTCGGACCGGCACAGCCAGGCGATCCTCCCCTGTCCGAGGCGCTGCTGACCTTGTTTCGCCGCGCAGGATACGCGGTATCCATCCCTCCCGAAGTGGATGGGCTTTGCTGCGGCCTGCCCTTCGCATCCAAGGGGATGGCCGACCTGGGCGCTTCGAAGGCTGCCGAAGTGAAGGCGGCCTGGGATCGCCACGGACAAGGATGCGCAGCCCTAGTCTGCGACATGAGCCCGTGCACCCAGCAGCTGCGCGAAAGCCTGGGCAACCCCGACTGGCTGCACGATGCCGTCGGGTTCATGGCCTCCCATATCCTGCCCCGTCTGGAAATCCGCAAGGCGCCGGGGCAGGCGCTGATCTTTCCCACCTGCAGCGTCATCCGCATGGGCCTGTCATCGAGCTTGCGGACCTTGGCGGAGGCCTGCGCCGAAAAGGTCGCTTCGCCCGCCGTCATCTCCTGTTGCGGAGTGGCGGGTGATCGTATCTTCACCACGCCCGAACTTCCCCGTGCGGCCTGCGCTTCCCTGCGGACGACATCGGGCCGGGCGGACGAAATGTCATCGGCGGGCGCCTACTCTTCCAGCCGCACTTGCGAAATCGGCTTGTCCGCATTTGGTGGAGCCCCCTACCGTTCCATCCTGTATCTGCTTCTGGAAGCTTCCGATCCCCTTCACCTCAATCCAAAGGTTCTCTCATGAATGAATTCTTTCCCGGTATCGAACGCATCAAGTACGAAGGCCCCGAGTCTAAGAACGTCCTCGCCTTCAAATATTACAACGCCGACCAGATGGTGCTGGGCAAAACCATGCGCGACCACCTCCGGTTCTCGGTCGCCTATTGGCATGCCTTCCGCGGCACCGGGGCGGATCCGTTCGGTCCCGGCACCATAGTCCGACCTTGGGAAAAGGGCAATACCGTGGATGGCGCCATAGTGCGGGTCCGGGCGGCTTTCGAGTTCCTCCAGAAACTGGGCGCCCCCTTCTACTGCTTCCACGATCGCGATATCGCCCCCGAAGGGGCCACGCTGGCGGAGTCGCACCGTAACCTCGACGCCGTTACCAAGGTCGCCCGCGAGCTGCAGGCGGAGACCGGCATCAAGCTGTTGTGGGGGACGGCCAACCTCTTTTCGCATCCCCGCTACATGAACGGCTCCGCCACCAATCCCGACGCCCATGCATTCGCCTACGCGGCGGCCCAGGTCAAAAAGATGATGGAAGTGACCATGGAGATGGGCGGCGAAGGCTACACCTTCTGGGGCGGCCGTGAAGGCTACCAGACCCTTCTCAACACCGATATGCGCCGCGAGCTCGACCACATGGCCAATTTCCTGCGCATGGCGTCGGAATACAAGAAGGAAATCGGGTTCAAGGGACACCTCTACATCGAGCCCAAGCCGAAGGAGCCCACCAAACACCAATACGACTTCGACGCCGCCACCGTCATCGGGTTTCTGGGGCGTTACGGGCTGGAGGGGGAATATAAACTGAACCTCGAATGCAACCATGGCACTTTGGCCGGCCACTCTTTCCACCACGAAGTGGAGCTGGCTGCGCGTTATGGAATGCTGGGATCCGTGGACGCAAATACCGGCGACCCGCTCCTGGGCTGGGACACGGATCAGTTTCCCATGGATGCCAAGGAAGCAACCCTCACCATGCTGACCTTGCTCAACCATGGCGGCCTGGGCCAGGGAGGGTTCAATTTCGACGCCAAGCTGCGTCGCGAGTCGACCGATTTGGAAGATCTCTTCATCGCCCATATCGGCGGCATGGATACGTTGGCGCGTGGCCTGCTGACAGCGGCTCGCATCAAAGAGGACGGGGTTCTCCCGGGACTCGTGGACCAACGGTATGCCAGCTACGAAAGCGGTATCGGGGCCAAGATCGAATCTGGCAAGACCGGTTTCAAGGAGCTGGAAAAGTGGATCATGGAGGCCGGGGAGCCAAAGCAGGTTTCGGCCAAGCAGGAGAAGTTCGAAATACTCCTCAACTCCTACCTTTAACCAGGCGCGTTTCCCGCGAGCGGGTCCCGGATACGGCGCAGCGCGTATCCGGGACTAATCCCAAGGATGAGGATAAGTTACTCCTGGCATTCCTTTTTGGAATAAAATAGTCGACGATTAAAGTGAAAATAGCCGCGCGGCGATGCGGGTCTTGATAGCCGTGTGGATATCCAGCGCCAAGGTTTTCTCCAGCCCAGGGTGGCTGCCGGCCAAGCGGCGAGCCTCGGCCCGCAGTATCCACAGGAACCTGATATTAACGATATGGTGCGGATTCCCGGGAAGCGCCGGCGCTCCAGGAACCGTCGTCTACCCTTGAGTAGTCCCGGGTCTCCCCCGGACGCTCCTCTGTAGCCAGCCATAGCTTGGAAGCCGCTTCCGCAGCACGCTCGCGTTCGGCCGCGTTCAAGCCCGGATGAATGATGTACCTGAGCAGGCTCTTAAGTACGATTTTATGAAGCTGCACCAGAAACTCGCGATTGTCCGGCGCGGCGCTTTTGCCCGGACCGCCCATAAAATGGCCGAACTTGCGATCCTGATAATCCAGGATACCCGCTTCGCCCAAGGTGAGCATGAGTCCGTTGCGGTAGAGCAGGGACCATGTTTGGGGTGGGCCTTTGAGAGCGGTGATTCCAGTAAGGACCGGGGTACCGGAAAAAATCGCTGACTTGATCTTACGGGCTTTGATAAGCCCGTGAAATTTGGACCCGAAGGCCTTTAGTATGATCGGTAAACCCATTGCTTTAGTATTAAACTATTTTTCCCGGCATCAGGAGGCTATTAAAATGATGGTGGCGAAGAAGTTGGCTCCCAGCATATTAAATGCGGATTTGGCCAGTTTGAAAGATCAATTGGCGGCCGTGGAGCTGGGTGGGGCCGACTGGCTCCATTTGGACGTCATGGACGGCCATTTCGTCCCCAACCTCAGTTTCGGCCCCATAATGGTAGAGGCAGCCCGCAAAAACACGAAATTGACCCTGGATTGCCACCTGATGATTTCCAATCCCGAAAAATATGTCGCCGATTTCGCCAAAGCTGGGGCGGATTCCATTACCGTGCATCAGGAAGCCACGGTGCATCTGGACTCCCTGATCAGGACGGTAAAGTCGCTCAAGACCCGTGACGGCCGGGACGTAAAGGTAGGGGTCAGCCTCAATCCCGCCACTCCCATCGAAACGCTGGAGCACCTCCTTCCGGAGCTGGATCTGGTGCTCATCATGTCCGTGAATCCCGGTTTCGGGGGACAAAAATTCATCCCTTATACCTTGGACAAGGCCCGTAAGTTGCGCGCGAAGGCCGATGCCTTGGGCAAGTCCCTGGACATCCAGATGGATGGGGGTATCGGTCCCAAAAATGTGCAGGAAGTCATCGCTGCGGGCGTGAATGTGATCGTTTCCGGGACCGCCATTTTCGGATCGGGTGACATTCCAGGTACCTGCCGGAAGCTGAAATCCCTGATGGGGTAACCTTCCCGGTACCTACAACCGGAAACGCGCTCGAGCAATCCCCGGTTGGTTTTGGTATTACAACCTCACGGGACGCGGATACGGATA
>JALYSE010000010.1 GCA_030854955.1 Fibrobacterota bacterium
GCATTGAATACCTCGACCAGCTGGCTATGGCAGGCCTCGCGGCCATCATGGGAGGTCACGCAAACCGAGGCCGTGTATTTACCGGGCTTTCCGTATGCGTGCTTGAACCGGAGCAGCCACTCCCTGGATGAGACGATTTTGTCGGGAGCGGACGTCCGGAGATTCCAATCCTTGGGATTTCCTGTGTAATTGACGCGCACCTGGGAGAGGGAATCATCGGCGTCCGAAGCGCGGGCCTTCAATTCCACCATTGCTGCCATGTTCTCCTTGGGATTCCTGACCTTGAGCTCGAGCTTGGGGCGCGCGTTGACACGAAGGACGGCGGTCGCCTTGCCTTCCTGGCCCATGGGATTTTTCGCTGTCAACACGGCGGTATAGATTCCAGATCCCGGTGCCTTGAGCATGGCCTTTCCGGAAACGGAATCGGTCCAATCGACCTTTCCGTCGCCGTCGAGGTCCAGCGAAAAGACCAATCGGCCGTCGGCCTTGGATTCCGACGCATCGATGGCGACTGCGGCTCCGGGTTCCAGGGTGTCCTGGCTTATCCTGAGAACAGGCATCACCGAACTCACGATTGAGATGGACCCTTCGACGGTCAGAATTTCCAGATCCAGGTATCTGGCTTCCGCCTTGGGCGCGAAACGGCCTACCGCCCCAAAGACATGGCGATGTAGGAGGTTGGCCGTCAAGGGCAGGGCTTCGGTATCCCACTTGCCGTCCCCTTCATAGTCGATGCGTATCGTGACCATGGAGGCCGCCCAGGCCGGATGGGAACTGGCGCGGAAATCGAAGGTCACGGTATCCCCCTTGTCCGCCTTCGCCTGCAAAGGCTTCATTGCGAAGGAAAGCACTTTTTCGACCGCGATGACGAACTCCTGCTGGATCCGTTTGGCGCGGTCATTCGCGCCGGAAGCCGCCAAGGTCGCCTCGAGAATGACGGGATAACGGCCAACCTTGCTTGGCATCCAGGAAACCCGCCCCTTCTCGACCTTCATGGTGGAATCGGGTCCCTTCGCTACCCGCAACCTGAATGAGCCGGGTTGCGAAAAGGCGGGACGATAAGTAAAGACCTTGCCCGGATAGGCTTTTGCGGGGGGACGGGTTGTGAATTGCAGTCCCGGGCTTGCGGTTGCGGCTTTCGGTAGCGCGGGTGGCGGAATAACCTCGGCGTCGACCGCATCGGATTCCGGGATTTCCGAAAGAGGTTCCGCCGCCGGATTCTCAATGGTGGCGGGAACCGGAGGGATGGGTTCGGTTTTCTTTTGGCAAGCGCAAAGGCAAGCCATCGATAAAATCAGGCACGCATACGATTTCAATCTCACCGCCAAGGGGTTCGCAGCCATTCTGGTGTCCATTCTATCACGCCGATTTTTGAGAAGTCAATCGGCAAGGGCCCTCAAAGGCCAGGCGTATGGAAGCGGATCCGAATGCGGATTGGAGGCGGGCGGCAAGGTTTCACGCTTAGGTGGATCGGCGGCGGGTGGCGATGTTTGGCGGTTGGGCGGACCTGCGAAAGTCCGTGCTTTTCAATGATGGAGTATCAGATCCGGATCAATCCTTCCATTGCGGGCCCCATTTGGGCGCCTGCTCCATCGGTGGCTCCGGGTTACGCGGAGGAGGTGTTTCGGCCTCCTTGCCCTCCAACTCCATGGAAAGCCGCAGCAAGTCCTCTTTGGCCTGGGCGGCGACGAACAATTGGTTACCGATCATTTTCGCGAGATCGTCGGCCAATCTGCGCTTCAATCGCTCATCGAGGTCGGCCACGTCACCGATCCATTCGAACACTGCCTGGCGCATGCGGCCGGCGGTCGTGTCCTTTTCGTTCACCTTCTTTGACATATTGAACCTCCGCAGACAGGCTCCGGCCTCTTCGGGTGGGCAATGCAGGTAATCGGAAAGTTTTTCCACCGACCAATGCCGGTCGCAGGATTCCTGGAGATGGGCGACGCTTTGCGGCGCCAGATGGCTCCAACGGTAATGCGTGGGTATCAGTTCCAGGAAATGACGGTACGATTTCCGGAACACGTCCGCAGCCAGACGATCTTCCAGGGAGATGACAGAATCGGCGGCCATGGCAAAAATACTTTATTCCTTTTCGTCGTCTTCCGCTTCCGCATCCCCGAATTCCTTGTCCAAATCCTGGAGCACGTCCTTGACCTTGGCCTCGGTTTCGGTTAATACACTTTTGCAGCGCTTGAGCAATCCGGCTGCTTCCACCACCCGTTCCGCCAGCACATCGATGGGCACCTTGCTCTGATCAATGTCCTCGAGGATCTCGTCCAACCGGGCGATGGCCTCGCTATAGCTTTTTTTTTCTTCCTTCATATCCGCTCCTTTTTGGCGATGACCCGGCTCTCAACACTTCCATCCTTCATCTGGTTCACAACGATCTGATCCGGCAGGATCTCTGCGATGCTGCGGAGGGTCTTTCCGTCCTTGGTCCGGAGCAGACTGAACCCCAACGCCAGCATCCGGGCGGGATCGGCTGCATGGATGAGCCTGTCCTTGAGGCCAAGGGCGTCCTTACCCGCGCTCAGCCCTTGCCGCCACCAGGAGCGCACCAGGCGGCGCGCCTGGGAGCGGCTCTCCCCTTCCCCGCCCAACAGCCGGGAGGTTCTTTCCTGCAAGCGTAGGTACTTTTCCCGCAATCCATGCACGCTGTCGATCTTCAACCGCTGCCATGCGTGGGCCATGGCCTGGGTCCGGTTCGCGAACCGCAACCGCTGCAAGCGCAAGATCTTCTCCGGACCGCGCATGAGTCCCGTCCGGTCTATGGATAGTCTTTTTACTTCCGCCCTCAAGACCTGGCGGGCTTGGGAACCCAGGGCACGAGCCTGTTCCCGGCAACGCATCTCCTCGGTCGCCTTGCGCCCTTCCCAATCATGCCTGAGCACCGAAGCACGTTGGGACAATTCATGCCAACCCTGCTGGCACCCCATCCGCCATGTCTCGGAGAGTTCGCCGGAATAGGCGGTCAGGCGCGCATAGCACTCGCCGAGCCGGTTCTCCAGGAATTTGGCGCAATCCGTGGGGGTGATCTTGTTTGAAAAGGCCACCAGGTCCGCCAGGGAGTTGTCAATTTCATGGCCGATGCCCGTGAGCACGGGTACGGGACAGGCGGCGATGGCGCGGCAGATGCTTTCGGAATCAAAATAAACGAGGTCGGTCTTGGCGCCGCCGCCGCGGACGATGCAGATGACGTCCAGGGAAAGGCGTTCCAACGACTTCAGAGCAAAGAGAACGGTGGCTTCGGTCGCCTCCCCTTGCATCTTGGCGCCGGCGAAGGCGATGCGGAAGGAAAAGCCCGAGCGCAGAAGCAAGGTCGTAAAATCCTGGTAGGCGGCCGATCCGGGCGCGGTGATCAGGCCCACCCGCAGAGGCCAGTCGATCAGGGTCCGGGCCTTGTTCCGGGCAATCAGTCCTTCCTTGTGCAACCGTTCCAGGATTTTCTGGCGCGTGAGGGTCAGCTCCCCCAGCGTGAACTTTTCGTCGATGTCCAAGACCCGGGGCTGGAACCTTCCTGAGGGAACGTAGAAGTTGGCTTCCAGCAGCAAGGCCACTTTCAGGTCGACCCGCAAGGTCAAGGGAATAGGCAAATTGGCGAACCGAAAATTGAAAATTTCAAGCTCTGAGGTCCACATCGTCACTTCCAGGACCGCGCGCGGGCGGGCGTCACCTTCCTCGAACTCGCCCAAGGTGAGGTAGGCGATTTTTCCCCTCTGGTTCAACTGGGTGAGGACGCCCTTGACCCAAATTTTCGGCACCTGGGTCTTGAGCAGGCGCTCCACACTCCGGCTGTACTGGGTGATGGAAAAGACTTTGGGGGATTTGTCTGACCCCGATTTGACCGGATCAACCCTTTCCAAGGGTCCAGCGCCGATATCACGTTTTGGCAGGTCCGACCCCATGCAGGGAAAACTAAAAATTATACGCTTCACTGCCCGCCGGAAACTCCGGCCGCACCGGGCTTCCAGGTTGAAGGGAATGCCGGCGCGATGTAAATTTCCTGCCGATGTAATATAGGCGATAAGCGCCAAAAAGGAGTGGATCAATGCCCATTGTGGATTTCAAAACCTATTGCAAGATGCTGGACACGGCGAACAAGAATAAATACGCCTATCCCGCCATCAATGTTTCGAGCATCGAAACCGCGAATGCCGCCTTGGCAGGTTTCGCCGAAGCCAAATCCGATGGTATCATCCAGGTTTCCACCGGCGGCGGCGAACACGCTTCCGGAACCGGCGTAAAGGACATGGTGCTCGGCGCCATCTCCCTGGCCAACCACGTCCACCTGATGGCCTCGAAATACAACGTTTACATCGCCCTTCACACCGACCATTGCCAGCCCAAGAAGGTCGACACCTTCCTCAAGCCCCTGATCGCCGAAACCGAACGCCGCCGCGCCAAGGGCGAGAAGAACCTCTTCAACAGCCATATGTTCGACGGCTCCGAGCTCCCCATCGATCAGAACATGAAGATCGCCAAGGAACTCATGGCCCTTTGCGCCAAGAATGAAATCATCCTCGAGGTCGAAGCCGGAGTGGTCGGCGGCGAAGAAGACGGCCACGACACCTCAGGTGTCGCCGCCGAGAAGCTCTACACCACCCCGGAAGACATGCTCGAGGTCTACAAGGCCCTGTCCACCGTCCCGGGTGGCCGTTACATGTTCGCCGCCACCTTCGGCAACGTCCATGGCGTCTACAAGCCCGGCAATGTCAAGCTCAAGCCCGTCATCCTCAAGGATGGACAGGATGCGCTCAAGAACAAGTTCAACGCCCGTTTCGACCTCGTCTTCCACGGCGGTTCCGGCTCCTCCAAAGAGGAAATCTCCGAGACCCTGGAATACGGCGTCATCAAAATGAACGTGGACACCGACACCCAATACGCATTCACCCGCCCCGTGGCTGACCACATGTTCAAGAACTACGACGGCGTGCTCAAGATCGATGGCGAAGTCGGCAACAAGAAAGCCTATGATCCCCGCGCCTTCCTCAAGGCCGGCGAAAAGGGCATGGCCAAGCGTATCAAGGAAGCTTGCGACGACCTCAACTCCTCCGGCAAGACCCTGTTCTCCGCCTAAGGGAAGCTCCGCTTTTCAGAACCAAAGCCCCGGTGTCAAACCCGGGGCTTTTTAGTTAGGATCCCTTCTCAATCACAATACAGCTATTGTGACCCCCGAACCCGAATGAATTGCTGATCCCAAACCGCGCAGTCGTCCGTGACTTCACATTCGGTGAACAATCGATCTCGATTTCCGGATCCTGGTTCGCCACGTTCATGGTGGGATGCACGTCCCCGGAATTAAGTGTCATCACCAAGGCGATCGCCTCGATGGCAGACGCCCCTCCCAACAGATGGCCCGTCATCGACTTCGTGGAATGCACCTTCATGTTCTTTAGATGGTCCCCGAACACCATTTTCAATGCCTTCACCTCCGCGACGTCCCCCAGCGGAGTCGAAGTCGCATGGGCGTTTACCACTCCGATATCCGATTTCGCGACTCCGGCCTCCTTCAAGGCCATCCCGATTGCCTGGCAAACGCCCTCGCCCGTTTCCAACGGGGCGGACATGTGGTAGGCATCGCAGCTGTTGCCAAATCCCCTGAGCACTCCCAGGATTTTCGCGCCCCGACGCTCCGCATGTTCGCGGGCTTCCAGAACCAGCACGCCGGCACCTTCCCCCAACACGAATCCATCCCTATCGATATCGAAGGGACGGGAAGCGGTGGCGGGATCGTCATTGCGTCGGGACAAGGCCCGCATATTGGCAAAACCAGCCAGGGAAGCGGCGCATACGGCTTCCTCCGAACCGCCCGCCAACATCACATCCGCGCGGCCGAAGCGGATTTGATCCGAGGCGGTGGCAAAAGCATGGTTGCCCGAGGCGCACGCCGATGATACGGACCAGTTGGGACCCCGCCATCCAAGGCGCATGGCCACAATACCGCTGCCCATGTTGGTAATGGACATGGGAATAAAGAAAGGGGAAACCCGCTTGGGCCCTTTGGTTTCCAAAAGGCCGGCATTTTCCGTGAAAACTTCGATGCCGCCCATGCCTGAGCCCAGCACCATGCCAGCACGGTTCACATCCAGGTTGCCGTCATTGAGACCCGAACGTTCCACGGCCGTCATGGCGGCGTGGACGACATATTGAATATATCGGCTGGTGCGTCCGATTTCCTTTGCATCGAACCACGCGGAACCGTCGAACTCCTTGATCTCCCCGGCAAAGTGAACCGCATAAGCAGTGGTATCAAAACGCGTTATGTTCGAGATTCCCGACCGGCCTGCAAGCAGGTTTGCGAAGAACATTTCTGGAGTATGCCCAAGGGGGCTGGCCAATCCCATTCCGGTGATGACGACTTCTCTTTGCTTATCCATTTTGTCCCTTGGAGGCCTTGCTATGTTTAACATCCGCCCGCAGCAATGGCACGGGCGGGTCAAAAAGATAGGAAAAGGGGCTGAAAGTGGAAAATAACCTGATCTGGGTGGACATGGAAATGACGGGTCTGGACTCCAACAGGGATCAGATTCTGGAAATCGCCACCCTGGTCACCGATACGGAGCTGAACATCATCGCCGAAGGCCCCAACCTGGCCATTTTCCAACCCGAAGAAATTCTGAAGGGGATGGACGAATGGAACCAGACGCATCATGGTCAATCGGGGCTCTTGGACCGGGTTCGGGCCTCCCAGGAAACCTTGCAGACGGCAGAGGCCAAGACCCTCGCCTTCGTCAGCGGCTTTTGCAAGCCCAAGGTTTCTCCCCTCTGCGGCAATTCGGTTTGGCAGGACCGCCGCTTCCTCGATCGCCTCATGCCGGAACTTAACCGGTTCTTCCACTACAGAATCATCGACGTCAGTACCGTCAAGGAACTCGCCCAACGATGGTATCCCCAACTTCCCCCCATCAAGAAAATGGAAACCCACCTGGCCTTGGCGGACATCCGCGAATCGGTGGACGAGCTCCGTTATTACCGCAGTTCCATCTTCCTTCCACCTTCCGGTCAACCGGCGGTCTGATCGGCATTTATTCCTATTTTTCCGTCCTGAAAAATCTTAAACTGGAAGGGTCGCGAATGGATATATCGAGCCGCGCTCAAGATGGAATTTTCCGGAGGTGCTTGCCCTGAAACTGCAACGTTACGATTACGGGGGACGCAACGGCCGCCGGCCTTCCCCGCGCCATGGGCCGTTCGGAAAAAGGCGCACCCTGATGATACGCGGCATCGCCGTTTTCTGCGTGTTGGTTGCCCTCGTTAGTTTCAAGAAACTCCTCGGAATCCCCTCTTCCGGAGGCACCCCGCAAACCGACAAGTCGGCGAACGCCTCCTTCGGCATCGGATCGGGGTCGGGATCCTCCGGCCACTCCAGCACCACCCCCGCTTCGGCGGCGACGGCCCTGGAGTGGCAGGCCCCCATGCACAATTATCCCCGGCCCGATACCTTCAACTACCAGGGTAATTCCCTGATTGCGGATTACGCTCCGGATTCGCTGCTTAACTCCCGGATAAAGCTATACCTGCAGCGCTATCGTCCGGAAATCGGGGTCATCCTGTTAGCCGACTTGGGTACGGGCCACGTTGTAGCCATGGGCGAACGGGAAGACTCCCTCATCGCGGCAACTCCGAGATTGGCCTATGGCGGAGGGTATCCGGCCGCATCCCTGGTCAAGATCCTGACCGCGACCGCGGCGCTGGAATCTAACGCCAAGGAACTGACCGACAGCATTCCCCAATTGGGAGGCTATCATACCCTGTATCGCCGGCAATTGAAAACCATAGGCCAAGGTCGGTTCCCCAAAATCACCCTGGAAGAAGCATTCTCCAAGTCCGTGAATCCGGCTTTCGGCATGCTCGGTATGTCCATGGGTGCCCAAGCCCTGCTTTTGACCGCGAGCCGCATGGGATTCAATCAGCCTATCCTTCCGTCCAGCGTGGCCAGAAGCCGCATTGAGTTTCCGGATTCGGGTTTCTCCCTGGCGGAAGCCTCCTGCGGCTTCACGGCCAAGACCACCATCTCCCCATGGCATGCCCTGCAAATCGCGCGGGGAGCCGGGGATGACGGGCGCCTGCGGGCCTGCTCCTTCGCCAACAGCATAACCAATGCGGATACCCACATTCAAATCCCCATCAAGACGGATACCGGTTGCGCCTTCGTCTCGGCGGAGAACCTGCCCATGCTCCAAGGATTCATGGAGGCGACGGTGCGCAAGGGGACCTCTCGTAAGGGGTTCCACGCCAATCTAAAAGCCAACCACATGGCCAAAATTATCGCAGGGGGAAAGACCGGTTCCCTGGACGGCGAAGTGATCAAGGGCCGATTCGACTGGTTCGTGGGATACGTCAAGTTGAAGGATGACCCCTCCAAAGGGCTGGCCATCTCCATCATGCTCGTCCATCGTGAATACGCGGGAATCCACGCCAGTGCGATGGCGGCCTTGCTGATCCGTGATTGGCTGATTGCGCACGAAAAGGCGCTTAAGGCGCGGGCCGCAAAACAACGCGAGGCGGAGCTGTCCAACCGGGCGGTCTGAAGCGGAGCAGAAGAGGGAAATGGCCAGAAAAAAAGTCGCGTTGATTTTGAGCGGAGGCGGAGCCCGCGGCGCGTACCAAGCGGGCATCCTGAGCGCTTGGAAGGACATATTCCGCAGGAACGGCCAGATTGAAATCATTGTCGGGGTATCCGCCGGTGCCATCAACGCCGTCCGCCTCATGCAGTCCGCGCCCAACTACGCCAGCGGCGTGGATGCCATCACCCATCTTTGGACCACCCTGACCCCCGACCAGATCTTCGAATCCGATTTCAAGGCGGTGGCAAAGAACCTGGTCCGGTTGCTGCGTTCTTCCCGCCATCAGCGGAACCGGGGATCGGATACCTCGCTCGTCAATGCCATTCTGAACACGGCCCCGCTCTACGATTACTTGCGACGCAATACCGATATGGGCCAGGTGCAGCAGCGACTGCGCACCCTTCCGGACCATTCCCTGGCCTTGAGTTGTTTCGACTACACGGACATGAAGAACGTGACCTTCTACCAGACCCGCGAGGTCTGCCCATCCTGGGAACGGCCCACCGTCAGGGGCGTGCGCACGTCCCTCACCACCGAACACATCATGGCTTCCTGCGCGGTTCCGCTCATCTTCCCTCCCGTGGTCATGGACGGGCATTACTACGGAGACGGGTCTTTGCGCAACATGACGCCTCTCAACGCGGCCATCCGCCTTGGCGCCGAGCGAATCATCAACATCAGCCTGCGCGGCGATTCCTACCAGCAAAAGACCAATATCGCCCCCACCCTGGGCCGCATCGCCGCCACCATGTTGGACTCGATGTTCCTGGACGCCGTGGACATCGATTCGCAATTCATGAATCGGATCAACCTCTTGGCCAGCAAGGTGCCCGAGGGGGAAAAGGACGTGAGAGTCATCGATCTCTGCCGGGTCGGTCCCATGTTGGACTTCAGCCTGATCGCATCGAAATACCGCAAACGCTTTCCCAAGACCCTCCGCTACCTGTTCGGAGGATGGATCTCCTCGGAACTGCTTTCCTACCTCCTCTTCGACGGCGAATACGCCAAGGAGCTGATCGAATGCGGAAAACGGGACGGGGAGCTTTTCCTGGACGTGGTCGAGGATTGGCTTTTGAACAACGGGTAGGGTGCTACTGATCGATCATGCCGGCGTCTTCTTCGTCCGCATCCAACTTTTCCTTGCCCAAGGACGCCAGGGCTCCCAGGGAAATTGAGATCGAAGCCCCGCGCAGGCCGAGTTCATCATGCCATCCTATGCTGCCCGTAGGTCGAAAGGCGACGCTGACGAACGGGCGGTTGCTGCCCTTGAAGTAGTATTCCACTCCCACGATTCCCCGGCCGTAATCGACCACTCCTGCGGGATTCGAAGTACCGAAGACCTCAACCCTGCCATCGTTGGCGCGCTTCTGCTCGCCAATAAGGGTGTAGAACTCACCGCCCAGCACGAAATTGACTCGGTTGAGAAATAGGTATTGGATGGTCGCGCCGGCATTGTAAATCAAGCCGGTCTTCGAGTTTCCATGCACGTCTTCGCTGTTCAGATAGGTGGTGGAACCAAAAGCCACCACCCGCGTGGTATTGGACGCGAAGCGGGGAGTGGCCAGCTTGAGGGAGCCGCCCGCCGATAGCGAGAAGTCCGCATTATAGGCGAATGCGTCCGGGTCGCTCAGGCGCGTTTCGGGAAGTGCGACATCGAATTCCGTCGCGCCCAGGAATATGCCGAATTGCATGAACGACCAGGGTCCGTAATCGACGCTGAGGCCGGTCGAATTCAGGACGGAAGGTGATAGGTCAACGAAGAGATCCTGGCCGCTATGATCGAAATAGGCTGCCAGCGAAACCTGGGCTGGTCCGAACTCCGACATGGGCGACCCCGGAGGAAAGCAGGAGCCCAACGCCGGAACCAGCAAAGCGGTCATCAGAATCCGATTTTTCATGCAGTCCCTCATTCGTCGCTCTTGATGATGGGCAAGTCCGCCTCAACGAATGCCCGGATGCCGTTCGATTCGGCCGTGATCCTGACGGCCACGTGGCGGGCCATCGACTGCACGTAGGTGATTTTCGTGGTGGCCTTGCCCGCAGCGGTGGGGAGCTGCCTGGGGATTCCCACGGAAACCTCGCCGGGGAAGGGATGGTTGGGAGTGCTGCCGAAATGCGCCATTTCGTAAAGGGCTCCGCTGCCATCGCGGGTGCCGGTGCATTGGCAAATCAGATCCCCATTGTAATCGAAGAAAGTTTCCGCCGTGTCTCGGATACCGTTCCGATTGAAATCAACGAAGGATTGCCGACCGGTTGTATCGCCCGGAGGCACCTGAACCAAAGGCTCCGCGTTGGTTGCATCATAAACGCCGTTTTCATTGATGTCGATGAAGGTTTCCGGCGCGATATTGATTACACCGTTTCCATCCCTATCTTCACCGCGATACGGCCTGCTGCGCGTCAGGTCGTATGCGCTTACCTCCTCGTCCGAATCCAGTTTCATGTTGTCGTTGTAATCCGTCCATGGCAACCGGTACCAGAGGGTATCGCCCAATACATAGTACGGCCACTCATTGGTCGCCGTATAGGTTGTACCGAAATACATGGCCGCGATCGGGGTGGTGCTGAAATTGACCGGTGTGCCATCTGCGACTAGGTTCCCGTTGACATCCGTGACCACCGCCGCGGTGGGAAGGGCGAAGGTTCCGTCATCGGGATTCTCCCCTTTGTGGATGTTGACACCGATGCTAATGCGGTGCGGAGGTCCCGATACCGTAAGTCCGACCGTATCCGAGGACGCGATGACCATGGTATCCGTCCCGGAGATGTCCAGGGCCACCGCGGCCAGCTTGACGCCGCGATAGAGGCTGATGACGCCTCCTGCCTTGTACACGGCTTCCGCCTGTCCGGCCTTGGTGTAGGCGACCGGGGGGCTGATGACCTCATCCCCGCCTCCAGCCCCTTTGATCATCCGGAATCCGACCAGGACACCGGCCATGTAATTGTTCGAGCTGTCGTACGCCATGGCGATAAGCCGGGTCTCGCCGGTCTTGACCGGAATATTGTCGGGCGTGACCTTCAGGATCAGACGGGCCACTTTCAGGGCCTTGACCTGCACGGTCATGTTTCCGCTGGCAAGAAGGGTGCGGGTCAATCCGGTTTTAGTGTACGCTTCCACGTTGACGATGGCCAGCCCCGATCCTTGCGGGCTTTTCAGGACGATGCTGGTCTGACCCGAGCCATCGGTCGAGGTGAACGGCGCGGTGGTAAAGCTCCCGAAGGTTGTGGTCCACCGCAATTCCGCACCTACGATGGGGGCGTTTGAACCGTTCTTAAGGGTCGCCGTCATGGTTGCCTGGTCGAGTCCGTCTCCGTTGATGCTCGTTTTGGAGGCAGAAAGCGAAAGAACGTTGTTCGTATAGGTGACGGTATCCTGGGTTTTGGTACCCAGGCCCCGGGCGATGACAATGATGTCCCTGGCATCCTGGCTGGTGATGGTGGACCGGTACTGGCCGCGCGTATCGGTGACCACAACTAGGGAATCCTTGCCGCTCCCGGCTAACCCTTTGTAAGCGCCGTGGGCTACGATTTCAATGGAATCCCCGGACATGGGCACGTTGCCGCCATCCCGCAGTTCGAACAGCAACGGGTTGATGCTGTCCTTCATCAATACCCGCCTCGAGGCGTTAATGGTGATGGTGACGCCGTCGAAGGATACGGACTGCTGGGCGGTGGCCCCTGTCTTCTCCAAGGTGGCGGTTACTACCACGCTTTTGTTCACCCGCTCTGACTTCAGGACGGTAGTGGCAAGGCCCCATGCATCGGTGGTCGCATCCGACTTGACCACGCCTCCGGTGGCGGTGAAGCGGAGCTTTTCGCCCGGCATCGGGTTATTATTGTCGTCCTTGACAAGCACTCGCAATTCAGTGGAATCCGTTCCGTCTGCGCGCAGGCTGGAGCGCAATGCCGTGAAAACCATGTTCCGCGGACGCTCCTTCACCGTGTCTTCGGAAACGGCGAGGGTGTAGGTCACGTTGCGGGTTATGCCCGCAGCGGTCTTCACTTTTACGGACAGGGTTCCCGCGCCTCCCGAGGTCGTAGTAAAAACACGGAAAGCTGCCTTGCCGTCGGCACCCGTGGTGTCGGTGGTAAGAGTGTCCTTGGTCTTGGGGTCGAAAATGGAATAGAGCGAACTCGACACGGTCACCACCGCATTCGACAATGGCTTTTCCAGGACCGAATCAACCACGATGAAGACCACCAAGGTGGGTTCATTTGCCGCCACGGTCTTGGGAAGGGTTTCCACGATCTTGGGCGCGACGGGTTTTTCCGTGATGATCAATGCGATGGATTTCGTGGTCACCTTGCTGCCGGCTATGATCCGGACGTTTATAGTGCCGTTTCCGGGCGTGGAGGAGTAGACCCGGAAGGTCACCTTGCCGTCATCAGGCACGGAATCCAGATTGAAAACCTTTGCCGAAGATGCGGAGATCAACGAAAATTGCGTACTGGAAATGGACAACTTGGCGCCTTTGAGCGCGGTTCCGGATGTATCGGTAATAGCAATCTCGATGGTCGCCGTATCGGAGGGAAGCACCGAGGAGGGTGCCGATACCACTTCGATCTTCGCGTCCTTGTCCGTGCCCGTTGGCGTGGTCACGGCCTGGGTGGGATCGAGGGATTTTCCAGGTACACAGGACATCAAGACCAGGGCCATCATCAGGACCGCAGGTACCAGCAAGGGATATTGCTTGCGGGGGAAATATAGCATCACGCTCTCCTTTAAAAACCAAGGCCGGAATACCGGATAACCAGACCATTATAGCCCAATCGTAAAGCGCGTTTCCGTAATTTTTTGGGGAATTTCACCTTGGCTGACAAAGCCGATATTGCGGGCTCCGGCTTGATATGCTAGCTTTTGGTCGGAAATCAGCGCCAGGAGGGTTAGGCTAACTGGTAAGTCAGCGGTCTTGAAAACCGCCGCCCAAAAGGCTTGGGGGTTCGAGTCCCTCACCCTCCGCGTTGGTCTCCTCCCGGTTCCCTTGATTCCATCACCCGGCGTAGCTCAAAACCGCTTCCATCTCCAGTTCGAAATCGTCCAAATCCCCGTCGGTTTCCACCCTCGCCAAAGCCAGTACTCCGACCGACGCTGCCCCGGCCAATAATAGAAGCTCCGCGCATCGCCCCACGGTCGCGCCGGTCGTGTAAACATCGTCCACCACCAGGACCCGCTTTCCGCGCACCGCATCGGGATCTCCGCATACGAAAGCGTTGTCCAGATTCTTCCCACGTTCCAGGCGATTCAATCTGGTCTGCGAAAGGGTCGCACGTACGCGCCTGAGGGCGTCTTTAAGCACAGGCAGTCCCAGGTAGGCGGAAGCATCCAGGGCGATTTCCGCGGCCTGGTTGTATCCCCTCTCCCGCTTGCGCGTGGGATGGATGGGAACCGGCACCATGACGTCGAATTTTTTCGACCATTCCCGCATGTCTGGGCGATAGCGCAGATAGGCGCATAAGAAACGGATATTCCGGCGCATATGCCGGTATTTGAAGCCATGGATCAAGGTCGAGAGTTGCGGACCCATGCGGAACAGAAACCGCATGGAAGTGATCGGGGAATCGTCTTCCTCCTGGCCGCCGCAAGAGTCGTGGGCGTCCGCACTTTCCGGAAATCCGCAAATGCCGCAAACAGGTGGTCGCAAGGGATCTGCCCGTCTTAGGCAGGCAAGGCATAATGGAGTCGCGCCCCAACGATCTCGGCGGCAATGCAAGCAAAGCGCCGGCATGAACAGGGAGGACAGGAAACGGGCGGCCCTAGAGATTCTGTCCATGAGCGCGCAAATTGATCAGGAGTCCCATCATGATCAAGCAGGAGATGATGAAGGAACCCCCATAGGACATGAAAGGCAGGGGCAGTCCCGTCACCGGCATAAGGCCGATGGTCATGGAGACGTTGACGATGATGTGGAATCCCAGGATTCCCGCCACTCCCACGGCAACCAGACTTACGAACCGGTTGCGTACGTCGGAACCGACCCGGAGGATGCGATGCAGCATGAATAGATAGAGTGAAAGCACCGCCGCGCAGCCCAAGAAACCGAACTGCTCCGCGAACACCGAAAAAATAAAGTCTGTATGCTCCTCGGGCAGAAAGCTCAGGTTGGTCTGGGTACCGTTCAGGAAACCCTTGCCGAGCAACCCCCCGGATCCGACCGCCACCTTGGACTGCAATACCTGGTAACCGGCTCCCAGGGGGTCCCGCTGGGGATCGATGAAGGTCATGATGCGGCCCCTTTGATGTTCATAGAGGATTTTGTTCCAAACGAAGATTGCGCCATATCCGGCCATGATGTTGACCAGCAATAGAAGTGCGGCGACCTTCAGGTTGATGCGGCTGACGACGATGATGCCGATCAAGACGATGAACATAAGGGCCCATGCGACTTGATGAAAGGTCAAGGCGACCGAAATGAGGGGCGAAGCCAGCAGGAAAATCTCACGGAGGGTAAGACCGGACCAATATGCCATCACCGCAGTCATGGCGACGAAGGACAAGGCCGTGCTCAGGTTCGGTTGATTGATGACAAGGATGAACGGAAAGATGAACAGCAAGGCGGGAGCAATCACGGTTTTGGGGCGGGACAGGGTGATGGGTTGGAACGACAGCAGGCGGGCCATGGCCAAAAGCAACGCCACCTTGGTCAATTCGGATGGCTGCAAGTTGAATCCTCCCGGTAGCGCGATCCAGCGCTCCACCGAATTCGCCTTGAAAATGATGATGTAGAGAAGCGGAAGTAGAGAAAGGGCCCACAAAGGATAGGCCATGGCATAGAAGATTTTGGGAGGAACCAGGAAGATCCCTCCCATACCGATAAGTCCGATCACCACATAGGCGGCCTGCTTCAGCCAATGCTTCCCGGGTTCATCCCAGGTGGCTGAATAGACTGTCGCCAGCCCGATCAGGATGATCAGGCCGAGTGTGATGAGTAGCGGCAAATCAAAGGACTTGCTGCTTTTCTCCTGCCATCTTCCGCTTGAAGAACTCGCGGAAAATCGCCCCTGCAATAGGTGCCGCAAGGGAACCTCCATGGCCTACGTTTTCCAATACAACCGCAATGGCCAATTCCGGCTGGTAAAGAGGCGCCAATCCAATAAAAAGGGCGTGAGTCTTCCCTCCGTGGGGGTTTTCCGCCGATCCCGTCTTCCCACCCACGACCATGTCCGGCATTCTTGCGCGGCCGCCGGTTCCCCTGGGACTATTGACCACGGCATTCATCGCCTTGAGCATCACCTCGCGCTCTTCGTTGCTCATGTTCAGCTCATGCAGGACTTCGGGTTGATGACGCCTCAAGGTATTTCCTTCCCGGTCGCGCACTTCCTTGATCAAGTGCGGCTTGAAGACATATTTACCGTTGCCGAGCCCGGCCGCATAGTTGGCGAGCTGAAGAGGCGTGGCGATTTGTCCCTGGCCAATGGACAGGTTGAGCACGAGTCCCCTGGTCCAGGTCCATCCCCGCTTCTTCTTGAAGCGCCTGTTGTAGCTCGCGGAATCCACCAGCATGCCGGATCGCTCTTCATCCAGATCGATGCCCGTAGTCTGCCCGAATCCGAATCCCATTGCCACCTTGTTGATGATGTCCATTCCGATGATGAGGCCCACCTGGTAATAATAGACGTCGCACGATTCCGTGAAGGCTTCGGTCATCGACATCGACCCGTGGCCCTTGGGATCCCAGCACCGCCAGAAGCGGTTGCCGAAGCGGTACCCCCCCTTGCATCCCCTGGCCATATGCTCAGCCGGGAAAATTTTTCCAGACTGAAGCGCAGCGATGTTCATGATGCCTTTCCACGTCGACGCCGGCTCATATCCGCCCACCGTGGCACGGTTGTTGAGCGGCATGGCGGGATCCAGGGCGAGCTTTGCCCACTCTTTGGACCTACGGTCCTTGGATAGCGAAAAGATGTTGGCGTCCATTCGCGGACTGGACGCCATCACGATCACTTCCCCGTTTCTCGGATCAATCGCGACCACCGCCCCACGGACGGTGTCGCCCAAAAGGGAATCGGCAAGAGTCTGCAATCCCATGTCCAGTGTGGTGACGAGATTGCTTCCGGGAACGGGTCGGATCTGTGGCATCTCCTTGATGACCTCCATCTCCTTCCCGAAGGCATTGACCTTGATATAGCGGATTCCGTCCTTGCCCCGGAAAATGGGCTCATAAGTCTTTTCCAGGCCTTTTCGGCCGATGCGGTCGCCTTTGGCATAGGGAAGGCTGTCCCCCGTCTTTTCCTTGATCAAGGCATAGGCCTCCAACTCGTCTTCCTTGATCTCATCCATGTAACCCAGAACGTGGGCCGCACTGTATCCAAACGGATACGAGCGCCTGGAGTCGATCACGGTGATGACACCGGGAAGGTCCAGTTGGTGCTCTTCAACCATCGCTACGATTTCCGGAGAGGCGTCCTCCAGAATGACCAGGGGCTGGAACTTCTTCCATTTTCCACGCTCGAGGCTCCAGGCGACCAGGGCCGAATCAAAAATGCGCACACCCGCAGTGTCCTGGAACCGCATCAGGTTGGCAAGCATCCGCTGCGGCTCCTTCAATTGCGTGGGAAGGATGGCGACCTGATAGGACGGGCGGTTGCGAGCGATCAGAATTCCGTTCCGGTCCAAAATCAGGCCCCGGGGGGCATGCACAATCTGCAGACGCATGCTGTTCTGTTCGGAAAGCTTCTGATGATAAGGGCCCTTGATGATCTGCAGGTAGAAGAGCCGGATGGTCAGGCCCAGGACCAGACAACCAAGAATGATTACAATGTTGCGGCCGATGGCCCCGCGGTAGAACGGATCGTCAAGCCGGGATGACGGGTTGGCCTGCATGCTCAGATCTCCGACCGCGTGGGAGCCACAAGGAAATAGAAGACCAGCGATCCGACCAGCAGGGTATAGATTCCCGAGGGAATGGTTTTTGTTACAAAAGCCTGCCAGAAAGCCATTCCATGGAATCCCGCCGCGATGGCGAAAACGCTGTCATGGACGATGAAAGCCACCGCCAGGAAAAGGACCTTGGTCGCTGGCATGACCTTGATGACCTTTTCGTCTAAAAGGCCGGTGAAGTATCCGACCAGGCATTTGGCCATGGCATTGGCCCCCAAAGCCTCAATGGCGTAGACATCCTGGACGAGTCCGATGGTCAGGCCGCTGAACAATCCCACTACGGAACCATAGCGCATGGAAACGGCCACCAGAACTACCATAACCAGGTCCGGCTTGATCGATCCGATGGAAATGATCTGCATCAGTGTTTGCTGGAGGATCAGGCCAAGCACCAGGAAGCTCATGCTTTTCAGGAAGTTCATTGCTCTTTTCCCAAGGTCCAGGAATCGGGCCGGATCAAAACGAATACCTCTTCGACGCGGTAGGGATTCTGGAACGGTTTGACTTCCATGCCTTTGAGGATGTCTCCACCTTCGCTTGCATCCTTGTGATCGCCGGATACTACTCCCAGCTCAAGACCCTTCGGAAAAACGCCGCCCATACCGGAAGTGACCAGGGTGTCCCCTATTCCAACGTCAGCATCCACGGGAAACCGCACAATTAATCGGCCGCCGGGCCAAGCCTCCAGCATACCGTTCACCCGGCTGCGATTGACCAGAACGGAAACTTTGCAACTGGGATCGCTCAGGCCCTGCACAAGGCAATGGCTGCGATAGCACTTGGCGGTCTTCCCTACCACGCCCAATGCGGTCATCACTGGCATGTTCACGTCCACGGAATCCTCGCGGCCCAGGTTGATGACCCAATTCTTGGTAAAACGCCCCGGATCCTCCGCGCTGATCTGGGCCATTTTTAGCCGCAGGCCGCTGCGCGCGCCAAAGGACTCCATTTCCTGGACGCGCGGAAGTTCCTTGATGGCCTGCACCAGGAAATCGTTCTCGAGTCGGAGGGCCGTGTTCTGGCGTTTCAAATCCCCGTTCTCCTTGAATACGAAGATGGTCCTGTTCAAGCGGGAAAGTATAGCTTGCGCGGGATAGAGGAACGTGCTGATCATCACGTCGTGGAAAGTCTGCCGCTCCGGTGGCTTGAGCGAGATCAGAACCGCGCAAAAGACGATGGAAATCAGCAGGGAAATAATTCCCTTCCCCAAGGTGAAGAGCCTCATGAACCAATCGAAAATGCTCACTTGGGGTCCGAGGGGGTAATTCGTGGAAAGGCTGGTTCCTTAAATGCGACGGTCCGTCGAGCGCTTCCAGCGCTCGCAAGGACAGTCGCCATACTTATCTGCTTAAATGCGACGGTCCGTCGAGCGCTTCCAGCGCTCGCAAGGACAGTCGCCATACTACCGGCTAGCCTCCATCAACACTTTGTAATACTTGTCCATATCTTCAAGGATGCGCGCGGTGCCTTTGCACACGCACACCAGGGGATCATCGATGACATTGACCGGAAGGTTGGTTTCCTGGCGCAGCAATTCGTCGAATCCGCGCAGCTGGGAGCCTCCGCCGGTCATGACAATGCCTTTTTCCAGGATATCCGCGGAAAGCTCGGGAGGCGTCTGCTCCAGGGCCCTTTTAACGGCTTCAACAATGGTATTTACCGGTTCGGCTAAGGCCTCGCGGATTTCCGCGGAGGTGATTTTCAAGGTGTGGGGAATGCCAGCCATCAGGTCGCGGCCGCGCACTTCCATTTCCAGCTCGTGATCCAGCGGATAGGCCGAGCCGATCTGCATTTTAATCTTCTCGGCCGTGCCCTCGCCTACCAAGAGATTGTAGTTCTTTTTCAAATAGTTGATGATGGCCTCATCCATCTCATCCCCGCCCACGCGCACCGAGGCGTCGCAGACGATTCCATATAGGGCGATAACGGCGATTTCCGAGGTTCCCCCGCCTATATCGATGATCATGTTTCCGCTGGGGTCTTCAACCGGAATGCCCATTCCAATGGCCGCCGCCATGGGCTCCGCCACCAGATAGACCTCGCGGGCACCGGCCTTTTGAGCCGACTCCAAAACCGCGCGTTTTTCCACTTCCGTGATGCCGGAAGGCACGCCGATGACAATGCGGGGGCGAAGGAAGAAAAGGGGGTATTTCTGGGCTATCTGGATGAGCCGGGTCAGCAGGCTCTCTACCATTTGGAAGTCGGCAATCACCCCGTCCTTCATGGGACGGACCGCGATGATTTCACTGGGGGTGCGGCCCAGCATGCGCTTGGCCTCCGATCCGATGGCTAAAACCTTGTTTGTACGTCTCTCAACAGCAACCACGGAGGGTTCGTTGATGACGATTCCGCGGCCACTGACATGCACCAGGGTGTTCGCAGTGCCTAAATCAATTCCGATATCGCTGGAAAGGAAGCCGAACAAAGGGGAGTTCCCTCCTTAAACCGTAGGGGAGTTCAAAAAAACCAAGAAACTAATGTTTCCCTGCTCCACAGTATTTTAAAAACTATTGAGTCTCGATGCCAGAGTATTTTTTGGGGAAATGGATGAGTTTCACCTCATATCGGTCCCATATGGCGGAAGTTCTCCTATATCGGTACTTCCGCGTCTGGCAAAGGTTCAAGGACGGATCGAGATAAAAGAAGATCACGCTGGCATTGGCCTGGAATACGATGGCCGTGTCTCCATGGAACTCCTGGTAATGGTCGATCTTGTAATAGGGCTTGGCCAAGATCACCTTCCGGGCTTTGTCCGGAACTTCCTTGATGATATCCTTTAAATCCTCCGCCGCGATAGCCTCAAGCTTCTTCTGCATCGTTTCCGTTGAGGAGCCACAGCCCATAAAGAGGGCAGCCCACACGGCCAGGGTGACCCAAGAAAGCAGGGAGGTGGGAAAGGTGAATCCACTCTCCGCAGGCGCGGCGGGCGAAGACGTCGCGTGCGGAATGGTGCCTAGTCGGGTCATTGCCCGCAAGATACTAAAAGGAATACGTAGCGGAAATACGTGAGACCAGGTGGTGAATCGGCCCGGAGAACAGGTTTCCAAAGGTATACGGCAGGTCTTCCGCCAAGGTCGCGTCCACTTTGAGCTTTTCTTCAATGTTTATCCCCACGCCGAAGCCGACTGCGTCATTGATGGAGCCATCGTTGGTCGGATTCGTGAAGATAAAGTTGAAGTCTTCATCCGGAAGCGTGCTGGTCTGATCCCGGTAAGTGATTTCTTTCTGACCTCCCACCCGCAAAACCAACCAATCCCACCAGACATTACGCTCGATTCCGAAGGAAATGAGTCCGCCGCGAATGGTTTGGCTCGTCTGCGTGGAGTTGAGATGGTTATATGAAACGGTTCCGTCCGAATTCTCCCGGGTTCCATTCCAGGTGTTCTCATCGAACAGGCCTTGAGCGCCCAACCAGAAGAATCCGCGATCCAGGGAGACATTTACACCCAAACCGAAATGAAGCTTGGTGTATTCGCGTCCAGGTGCCTTTAAGACGCTGTAATTGAAAATGGGCACCAATTCCCCATTGATGATCTCAAGGGTCGAAAACGCCCGTCCTTTGACATAGAAGGAGATTTTGGGGTCGATGGATTTGGGTCCATAACTGATCGAAGCGGCGCCGACGGAAAGCTCGCCATCCACATTGCGGGCAATGGGCCAATTAAGGCCGATGTCGCCCCGGAGAACGTAAAGGTTGATTTCCGGATCGATATTTCCGGGAGCGGAGGAAATATTGCCATTTCTAAGGTTGGCGCCTTCCTGCATGGCAATGTAGACATGGGATCCAAGCATGCCGCCGTTGGACAAGGTCATACCCAGGAATCCGTCGAAATTGGTAGCCGGTTCAGGAATAACCTTGCCATCGGCACTGTCGGGTAGCAAGGCCGCCAATTCCTCATCCGTGCGGTTGAAAGCGCCGCCAAGGCTTACCTGCGGATACAGGTTCCCAGACTCCTTGTTCTTGGACAGGGAATATGAAAATATGCCGCCGAACCAACTGCCAGCAGGATCGATATTGCGGCGAACATCCGCCGAAGTGTCGCCGGCTTCCTGTCGATAAACGCCTAGCTCGCCAATCAGGAAGTTGGGAAAGATGTTCATATTTGCGGGATTGTCGAAAATACTGATATCGTCCATGAAGAAATCGGCATGTTTTCCCATCGATTCGACACGGGAATACGTCGCCCAGGAAGTCTGGATCGTTCCTAAAACGAGAAATCCCAGTACCGTGAGCTTTAGCCGATTATGAACCATGGGTTAATCTCCTGTTTCCGCAAATTTAACATAATTTTGGGCCCCATTGCAATCGGTAGGGCCAGAAAATAAAAAACCGGTGCTCTGGGAAGAGCACCGGTTTCCAAAACCAAATCCCGCCTAAACTATTCAGAGAAGGTGAAAGGCACCGTCACGACGTCGTTCGACTTGCCCTTGACGGGCTCGAATCTCCACGTCCTGACCTTGTTCCGCACTTCCTGATCAAATTCCGAGACTCCGGTCGTCGTTCCCACAATAGTGAGTTCGACGATGGATCCGCTCGGTGCAATCGCGAACTTAAGGGTAACCTTACCCTTGAAACCCGGACTGGTCTTCAGGAACTTGTTATAGGTATGACGCAGGCCGGGGGTATGCTGCCGGATCACTCGGAGAATGGACTCCGTGGAACGCTGGCCGCTTTCCTGACCCATGTCGATATCGGAAGCCGAGGGAGCCTTCAACCCCAGACCGCCCTTGGCTTTCACCCCGAGAGGACCGGCGTCGCCGCCCCAAAGACCACCCAACAGATCATCAACACCACCGGAACCGCCGACAGCGTAACCGTCGTTCCAGCCTCCATCGGCCTTTCCGCGACGGGCACCCAGACGGGTTTGCCCCGTTTTGGTCAACCCGGACACGTTATTGATGACCTTATCAAGGTCCTTGGCGAATTTCTGATTCATCAAGTCGTAGCTTGAGAGTGACGAAGACGAGGTGCGTGAAGTGATTAACTTCAATGCGGCCTGGGTCACAGGAGCGTTCGGAACACCTTTACCTCGGGGCTTTCCACCACCGCCGGATTTTTTCCGGGGCTTGGGAGGGGCATTCTTAAGCTTCTTCTTTTCCTCGGCCTTCTCGACGTCGGCGAGCTTCATCACCACGGTGCTGGTATCTTCACCCATAGTCGTATACATCGCCATCGGGATCATGATTTCCACGGTAAGCGCATATCCGATGAAGGATGCTCCGACAATTGTGAAAAGTCCCATGTACTTGCCTAGACGCTTGTCGGATTCGACCTCGAGCTTCTTGACTAGATCCACTGCGGGTGCGGACTGCATTCCCATCATATCTTGTGCCACTTAGCCCTCCTCCATCGGCTTGGTCACCGCGAACTTGATATTGTTATATCCTGCGTAGCCGCAGGTAGCCATGACTTTGGTGACGATATCGTAAGGGATATTCTTGTCGAATTGGACCACGACCTTGCCGGTGGCTTCTTTGATGAGCCCCAGGACTTCGGCCTTGCGTTCCTCTTCGCGCTTCTTTGTAAGGACATCGAGAATGGGCCTTACAAGAAGGCTGTCCTGCTTTCGAACCACATCGGTATCGACAAGTACGACGTCATCCACGGTGATGTTCTTATGATCCCCTATGATAGTCAGGGAAACTTCGGTCGGCGTTTTGGAACGCTGGGACATCGGCAGGACAAGGTTATCCGCCGATGTCATCAGGTTGCCTTCTGAATCAACTGAACGCATAAGGAAAACCAGCACGATAACAAACACATCGATAAGCGACGTGATGATAAGTCCGGCTTCGCCCTGTTTCTTGACTCGTCTCTTTGCCATTAAACTTCCCCTCCGATTAAGGACAAGGCGACGCGGTCGAAACCGGCGGACTTGCAGGCATCCATCATCTGGATGATTTTGTCATAGACAACTTCTTCATCAGCGAGAATCACCACGTCGTCCACATCCGGAGGCAAAGGATCCTTTTGGCTGTAGAGTGTATGGATTTTCTCGAGAGTCTTTGCCACTTCCTGATAGGCGGACAACTTCTCCAATTTGCAGAAAGGAAGATTCCTGGCGTCCATGCGGCGCAAAGTCTCGTCTCCTACCACGCGGTAAAGTTCGCCAACGGCGGGCAACTTTGAATACCAGTTTCCTGCGGTGTCCATCAATGCATTGCCTTCGGCGCTTATGGCGGCGTATTGATACGTTCCAGGATCTGAGGAATCCTTCTTGACGACAGAATTCAACATGATCGTTTCGCGCTCATACGGAGTCATTATCTTGCCATCGGTCGGGGACTTCACCTCTTCGCCCGCCACGAAAACCTTACGGAAAACGTGTTGATCGGAGCGGCTACGGTACGCGATTTCTTCCTGATAGAAAATGGTGGGCTGGAAGCCGCCCGCCGCACCGATGGTTACGCCCTTATTGGTGATGACCACCGTAAGGTTCAGCAGGGATTCATCGATATCCGTCTTGTTGGGCTCAGGCTGGGCTTGTCCGCGTTCGGGCAGCCACAATTCTAGAACACCCAACTTTTCGAAGGTGGTCATCGAAATAACGACCACCACCAGGATCGAGAACAGATTCATGACCGGGATAAGGTCAAGATCTTTGTCCTTGTGTTTTTTGTGTGTTTTTCTCATAGCCTTACCTTTTTTAGAAAGTGAGACAGGGTTGGATGCCAACCCTGTCAAACGATTTCTAGAGGAGGTTCATCACCTTTACAGCCTTTTCTTCCATCTCTTCCTGGAGACGTTCGGATTGCATGGCGAGCAAGCCATGGAGCAGCAAAATCGGGATAGCGATGGCGAGGCCGGTCCAGGTATTCACCATAACGATGGAGATACCGTTGGCAAGCGCTGCGGGGCGCTGAGCGGCGGGAAGGTTGGCCACGGCGTCGAAAGCCATGATCAGTCCGAAGATGGTGCCCAGAAGGCCGCAAAGCATCGAGATGTTCGCGAAGGCGGGCAGCAGGTTCAGATAGCGGTTGATACGGGGGGCTTCGGTCAGGTAGACCTCGTCCACGGCCTTCTCAATTGCGACCTGGCCCTTGGCCTTATTGGCCAAAACGGCGGCGATGATCTTTGCGAGTGGGGTGTTCTGGCTGGCGGACAGGTGTCCGGCTTCAGCTACACGGCCGGTCTGGAGCAGTTGTGCAATGTTGCGCATGAAATTAGCTCGGCCCGCAGAGGATTTCACATAGATGTAATAAAAGCGCTCAGCGATGATGGCCAATGAGATGACGCCAATCACCATCATGACCGACATGTAAAATTTGCCCTCGCCTTGAAAGCCCTTCAAAATCAGTTCCATTGTAATGTCCTCTCTAAATCGACTGGGTTAGGTTTTGTAAGCCTGTTTGAGAATCCGCCGGTCAGCGTATACTGAGCCTGCTGGATTTGTTTCAAAAGCCCGGAGTGGTCTTTTGCGTCCGTGATAAAGATATATTCGACTTTTCCTTCGCGCTGGTAATTTTTAGGGTTTTATTCAAGTTTTTTCCCTAATAAATGAAGCGCTGGAGGGAATATACCAAAACCTCCAGCGCCAGGAAAACCGGTGTTGGAGAAGAGATCACAATTCGTATTTGGTACAAAGAAGGCAGGGGTTCACCCTGCCTTGTCAAATAAATCGATGCGGGAGTCCGCCCCATCGACCCCTTAATCCAATGATTTACTTTGCATTATCACCTAGGGATCCTATTTCTGTGGTGATTTCGGCTATTTCGCGCTTCGCTTCTGTTTCCATCTGCAGAAGCAGTTCGACCTTCTGTTCTTCGCTTAAAGACGAGTTCTCATAGATTTTAGTGATGCGCTTCATATTCGCGTCGAACTTAGCATCCTTGAACTCAATCGCGACCGGGGCCTCTCCCGAAGGTCCCTGAACGGGCGCGGACTTGGGACGGGAAGTAACCTGGGTGTTCAGCTCGGGAGAATCGGCTGCGAGGTCGCGAAGGCGGTTTTGAATCTTCTGTCGCGCATCATTGTCGATGTAATAGGTCTGGGCGGCGAGCAAGCCTTCCTTGTAATTTTCGATGGCCTTGCCCTTGGTTTCCTCAGAGGCCTGTTTCAACTGATTACGCTCTTCCTCACCGGCTTTTTTGGGCAGTGGGACTTGGAGAAACAGTTTGCTCAAGGTTTCCAGGGCCTCGCCCTTGAAAGCATAGGCCTGCATCAGGCGCAATCCGGAGCTATCGATCCAAGGGCTTTCGATGCCCTGGTTATTCGCGATTTCCAAATTCTTCTTGTAAAGCTCCTGGGCCTTTTCAAGGTATCCGGGAATACCGGCCTGGCTTTCGATCTTGGCACGGATGCGGTCGTCGCCCGAAAGGCCGGCTGCGCGTTCGTTGTCCGAGATGGAAGCGATGGCGTAAAACAAGTCACCCATGCGCATGGTGGAGCGAAGGGCCCATTCCTCCTCCGCCATTTCAACTGATTTGGCGTAGAACTGGATGGAAGGGACAAGGCTCTTCTGCATTTCGCCAACGCGGCGGGCATTCTGATCCTTGGTGCCGTCCAGACGGATTTTCTTGATCTTCTTGAAATAGATCTCGCCTGAGCGGTAAGCGGCTTCGGCAGCGATGGCGGGCGGGATAAGCGCCTTTTCGCCGTCACGTTTTTGGACCGCAATCGCCTTGCCGAAATGATCCAAAGCCTTGGTTTCGTTTCCGAGGGCCTCGAAGTTTTTTCCGGCACCGAGGTGCGCGCGGATGAGCTTGTTCTTGTCGTTCTCGAACTCGCGGACGAAGTTCTCGTATGCGGCGGCGGCCTTTGCATAATCGCCGCGCTTTTCGAGGAGAAGGGGGACGGAGAAAATGGCCTCAATGGCATACTGGCTCTTGGGAAACTTTTCACCGATCAGCTTGTAAACAGCTATCGCATCTCCATATTCCTTGTTGTTTTCATAAAGCTGGCCCGCATTGTATAGGTATGAAGGGGTCTTCATGTGGTTTGGATAGAGGCGGTAAGCGGACTCGTAAGTCTGGGCGGCCTTGTGCGGATCCGGAATCTTTTCATAGGCATCAGCGGCCCAAGCGATGGACTGGAAGCCAAGCGAGTCATCCGGGTAGTTCTTCTGGATAAGGAGGAAGGTCTCCCCCGCTTCGCGGAACTTTTTCTTTGCCATGTACATTGATGCGCCCTTCAAGATAGACTTGGTGCGCAATTCGGATTTAGGGTACTCCGCATGAATGCGGAGCAGGGTACGGACGCCGTCTTCGGTACGACCGGCATTGTCGAAATTAACACCAGCCTCGAACAGGGCCTTGTCAGCAATGTCGACATCGCGGAAATCGCGGGCGAGTTGGATGTACTTCTGGGCGGCACCAGCATGGTCTCCGGACTTTGCACGAGTATCGGCCTGTTTGAAAATTGTGGAAGCGAGGGCCTTCTTGATTTCGGCGCACTGCTTGTCCGCCGGGCAAAGCTTCTGCTTCAGCACTGCAAACTGCTTTTCGGCGAGGTCGTACTGCCCGTCTTCCAAAAGGCTCTGGGCCAGTGCGCGACGAATCAGCACGTTGTGTTCGTGGTTGGGGAAGGTTTCCGCCAACCGGGTAAGGCTCTGGATCGCTTCCTTGTACTGCTTGGCTTCATAGTCGACGAAGGCGGCATTGTACGCCAATTCAGGAGCGGAGTTGGACTTTCCGAATTGGGACATGTACTTCTCGACCGCGCGGAAATAATCCTTGGTCTCGGGAGAGTTGTAAGCGGCGACCTTGTCCTCTTTCAGGCGCTTGATGGCTTCCTTGCGGGCTTCATCCATCATTAAGACGGAATTGTAGGAGGCATCGCCCTTGGTTACGATATCCTTTTTCTCAGCAGGCAATTTACCGAAACGATCGGTGTTCGCCGATGCACACCATTGCCATTCCTCGGCGGAACGCTTAAAGTCCTTCAACTTGTTATAAAGCACGGCCAGGTTCTGATGCACTTGGTAGACATCCCAGGACGCTTCGCTGTTGTAACGGGAGAGATAGTTCCTGTAGTGCTCTTCGGCCTTCCGCAGTTGATCCGGATCGCCCTTGCCCTCGTCACCCTTCTGGTGATGATAGACGGGAATATGGTACATTGCGATTTTGATCGCCTTCTGGGCTTCTTCCATGGCTGCCGCATTTCCAGAGTTCTTGCGGGACCATTCCGAATTTGATTCGTAGCGGCGGACCAACGCCTGGCGGGCTTCCTGGGCCTCTTCGGCCTTCTTCTGGATCACGAGGATCTCGACGATGTTCAGATCGGCGACAGGAGCCTTCGCGTAGGCAGGATCCTTTTCAAGAAGAAACCTGAAGGACTTTACGGCTTCATCCAAGCGGTCATGGCCCTTGTTTTTGATGCCGATTTCATAATAGACATCCTTCTCCCATTTTGGATTGCCCTTGGCACTAAGGAATTTTTCTGCGGTTTCGAATCCATTGTCCAAATCAGCCCAGCTGGCGGCCATGAAAGCCATGGCTTCGTCCCGAAGGTCGCCCTTCATCTTGCCGGCGTCGGCACGGGACACGTATTCGTAATACCACTTGGCGGCATTCTCGAAATCGGCCAAGTTGTAGTAGGCTTCGGCGCGGTGATACAAGGCCAGGCCGGATTCGTTACCGGGATAGTCCAGGGGAACCTTTTCATACTGTTCGATGGCTTTGGCGTACTTGCGTTTCAGCAGCCAGTATTCACCCAAGCGCAAATGGGCCTGGACGTTGAGGGGATGCTCCGGAAAGCGGGTGACCAGCAAGTTCAGGTATTCATATGCGCGGTCTTCATTGCCGAGCATGTCGGAAACGAATGCGGCACGGACAAGAGCTTCCGGAACCTGCTTGTGGTTCGGATATTCTTTGAGGAAGCGTTCAAAAAAACGGATGGAGTTCTTGTGTTCGCGGCGTGGCTGAACGGGCTCGGCGCCCTTCTTGTCCCTATCTTCCCACTTGATGAAATCGGCTTCGTACTTGGATTGCTTGATTAGGAATCCGTCTTCTTCGTTCTGATAAGTCAGGTTGGCGACCTGAAACAATGCCGAAGCACAACGATCGGTCTTTTCAGAGCAGCTGTTGACGTAGTCCTGGAACTCCTTGATACTCTGGTCGCGAAATCCCATTTTGCTGGCATTGTCGGCCGGAGTAGACTTTGCCTGCCGCTCCGCAGCCCTGGATTGCTCCTTGGCAAGATCGGCCTTATAAGTATCGAGGTCTTCGCGATACTTGTCCACCTTCTTTTGACGCTTGGCCATGCAATCGGACTTATCCGGTTCGTCCATCGCATCGCATTTGGCTGAGGCTTGGTCCAACTCCATCTTGCGCTTTTTCAGATCCTGGATCGAAACTGCGGCTTGTGAATAGGTGGCAGACAAAAGCCCGAAGGCCCCTGCAAGGGCCAAACGGAGGTAAAGGCTCGATTTCGTCACAACTGTCTCCATGGTTAACCTTTTGAAGGGAGGGACTAGGCCCTTACTTCACGTCCAATCCTTCGAGTTCTTGCTTCGAAGGTCCGGCTTTCTCACCGGCCCCACCGCGGATATTGATGACCGTGGCCTTGGTGAACTTCGCATCCTTGATGATGCGATCCTTGTTTTGCAGGAACTTTTCGATCTGCTCGACTTCGCGAAGGAACTCGAGATAAACCTCGATCTTCTTGTGGATTTTCTCGAACTTCGGCCGCAGATCTTCGCGCTTGGCGATTACGCGCGGGGTGGGCAACTGGTTGGAGAGGAGCAGGGCTTCCCTTTGCACGTCCTGGAATTCGGTGCTATTGGCCATGTTCTCTTCCCTCTTGCGCTGGATATCCGCGACGGCCACGACCTTCTTTTCGACCAGAGTGATTGCATTGTCGAACTCCTTGATGGACTTGTCATAGTCTTTATCGAAGAAGGCCGAATAGCCGAGCAGAAGGTGTGCTTCTGGTACCAGCAGGCTGTTGGGAGTCTTGGATACGATGTCATTGGCGTATCCGGCGGCTTCCTTGGGCCGGGAGACCTTGATGAAAGACCAGGCCAAACCGAGTAGGGCTTCATCGTACTTCGAACTGGAGGGCGACACGGAACCGTAGAACTCTGCGGCTTTCACCAACTGAGGCGGCTCTTTGCCGAAGTTGATGTGACCGAGTTTGACGGCTGTGACTTCCTTCATTTCCTGTTCGGAAGAGTTGGATGGCTTGCTTTCCATGATGTCCTGGAATGCCGTTTCGGCCTCTTTGTACTTCTTAAGGTTGACATAGGACATGCCGAGGGTGAAGCGTGCGTAGATGTAGTTGGCGTTGCCGGGAAGGATGGGCGAAAGCAGGGAGATGGCCCCATGATAATCCTTCTGGATAAAGCGCATCTGACCCATGACGTAGTCGGCGTCGGACTTGACGTCCGATTCCGGGTACAGATTGACGATCTGCTGGTACCGTTTGGTGGCCTCGTCGAACTTGCCTTCCTTGTAATCGATATTCATTTGCTGGAATATGTACTTGGGCCGCTGATCCGAATCCGTATAGCGCTTCAAAGCGTCGGTATATACGTCGCGAGCGGCCTGGTGCATGCGTAGGTTCTCGAAGGACTTGCCCTTGTAGAAGGCGGCTTGGTCGACGAGATGGAAGGACGGATACTTGGTGATGACCTTTCCGAAGGCATAGGAGGCAAGAAGGAATTTACGTGCCAGGTACAAGCGCATCGCTTCGCGATAGGCATCTTCCGGCTCGATCTTCAGGCGACGGTAACGGGCTTCGCCGATGCGCTCTTCGCGGGTGGGACCGACGCGAGTAATGGCCTTGAAGTTCCAGACGAAACCGCGTCCCTCATCCTTGCCGCCCGAAATCTCGGAAAGCTTGTCATGGGACATGTCCAGATCAAGCTGGAGGTAGCGGAACAGGTTCACGCGCTTCACGTTGACTGTGGCGCCGATGACGGGATAGGCGAGCTTGGTGATCTTGGCCTTGATTCCAAGCAACGGGCTCAAATAGTAGGTGGTGCGGACCGAGGGAACGATTTCTTTTCCACCTGGGCCTTCAGCCTCGTCATGGGTGATGTCGATGACGCTGACCGAACCGGCCAACTCCAGACGGTGGTTGAAACCACGCCAGAAGAAGGATGAGTTCAGGTTGCGGGGAATCTTGTACTTGCCTTCGATGAGAAGGGGATTGTCATCGGGGAGCTCAACTTGAGGCTGAAGGACGTTCTGCATGGCGACGCCCAACTGCAGATGTCCCCAACGGGACGTGCTAAAGACATTATACCCGATTCCGACATCGGCACCGTATCCGAAGCTCTTAACCGCACCGAAGGCGTTGAACTGGATTAGGGTGAGGTTGATACCCAAGGCCAGTTTGTTGGCGATTCCGCTTGGCATAAAAAAGGGCCCGCGGATGGCATAGCCGACCGTGTAGGCATTTTCAAGGTAGACGGCGTTGCTGCCGTCGATGGCCGAGCCATTTTCAAAAACGGAGAGGCCTACCGAATGGTGGTATCCGAAAGGATGTACCGCGCTGATGAACTCCTGGCCGGCCTTGCCGGAAATAGTCTGGAAAAGGCCAACGGCCACTTCCACTTGATCATTTTCCGCGATGGAGGCAGGATTCACGTAAAGGGCCGTATTGTCGCCGTATTCGGAGAACCAGTCGTTCTGCTGGTAGGCGTGCGGCTTATAAGGACTCTGGGCGAAGCTGATTGCCGCGCCGGCGAGGGTCGTGAGGAATATGGTTCTGTAATTCAAAGCTGCCACTCCCTTTTTCATTTCTTGATCCGGTAGAATTCGATGCGGCGATTGATGGACCGGCCGGCAGCGGTTTTGTTATCAGCCTTCGGTCTGGACGAGCCGTAGCCCTTACCGACCAAGCGGCCGCCTTCAACACCGCGATTGATCAGGTATTCGCGGACTGCATTGGCGCGATCAAGGGAAAGCTTGATATTGATTTTGTCGCTGGCCGTATTATCCGTATGGCCCGCGATTTCGTACTTACGGTCCGAATACTTCGCCAATTGCTCGTACACGTCGTCAAGTTTGGTATACGAGTCTTCGGTGAGCTCCGCGCTACCGGTGCGAAAGTTCACGCCTTCCAGAATGAAATTGTCTTCGAGTTTGACGGGAGCCTTGAAGGGGCAGCCGTTCTTGTTCGGGTCGCCGGCGACATCGGGGCAGTTGTCACTCGCATCAGGAACGCCGTCTTTGTCATTGTCGGTCTCTGGACATCCGTCCGAATCCTCGAATCCATCTTTGTCTTCTGGTTCGCTGGGGCACTTGTCCTTTTGGTCCTGGATGCCGTCATTGTCGTTGTCGAAATCGGGGCAACCGTCATCGTCCTGAAAGCTGTCCTGATCTTCGGCTAAATCCGGGCAGACGTCACGTGAATCCACGATACCGTCATTGTCGCGATCACCATCCACGGAGACGACTTGGTCCTTGGCCAAGAGGCCGATGTCCACCTGTCCGTATCCGCGGCGAATCATGGGCGATTTAGCGGCAACGAAGTAGTTGGGTTCGCCCAGGCTGGGGCTCAGGAAGAGCGGGTCATGGGAGATGTTGGTCTTGTTGATCTTGGTATAGCGATTGAAGGGGATCACGTTCTTGAAAATGTTGTTGTAGACAATCTGGGACTGGCCCGAGGCCGGATCCGAATAGATTCCGTACTCGCGGTTTTCCTGCACGATATTATTGCGAACCACGATACGGCAAGGTCCCTTCAAAGTGAAGCCGCTATAGCCGTTGCGGATGACCACGTTATTTTCGATACGCGTATCAAGCGACTTGGCGCCCCAGGCGAGAATGCCCGACCAGCGATTCCCGTAGATTACGTTGTTGTAAATCTGGGGAAGCGAAATGAAGGCCCCAATGCCAGCGCCTTGGTTGTCTAGAATCCAGTTATGATGGATGTAGGGGGATGAGTTTTCGCAGAGGATTCCGTCAATGCCATTGGTAATGGTGAAGTGGCTGATTTCGGAACCCGTCACGGCGTAAATCGTTGGGCCTTTGCGCATCCCGTCGATGATCGTCGTGAGTTGGTTTACGCCTTTGAGAATGACGCCCTGGACGAGGGTTACGTTTTCCTTATAACGACCGGGAGAGACAAGTACCGTGTCGCCGTAGTCCGCACTGGTAAGCCCCCCATTAATAGAGGGAGAGTCGCCGGGCACCCTAATGGTTTTGGATTCGACGGACCCAAGACCGAGCAAATTGCCGCACAATAGTGCTGCGTACAAATATCTTTGCATATGAATTTGTCCCTATTTGTTTCCTAAAGTGGCACACGCACCGCAGGAACCTGCCGGTGGTCTTCTTCGTCCTGCATCAAGTTATCCTCAAGACCGAAACAAGTCAATTGGTTTTTAAAAATATTAAATTTAGAGGGTTCAGCCGAAAATCGGGTTCCGAACCTGATCGATAAGACCCTGTAAATACAGGATGAAAAGTTCTTAATTTACGACTCTTCTTACTCTTAAATGCTAACGATAAATCCGGTGTCCGAAGGTCTAACAAGGGTCATGAAGGCGAGAAGCAAGGAGTTGATTTTCAACCCTGTAGCGACGAGCCTCCGCACTGTCCGGTGCGCCCTCCACACTAATCCGAAAAGATAAGCAAAAATGGCGCTCTTTGCTCGTGCAAATCTGATTTTTCTGGTCCTCATTCTTCTTTCCTGCCGCAAGGATTCAGATGGACCCAAACCCCTGGTGATCGCCAATAGCGCTGAGCCATCGTCCCTGGACCTCCACACGATAACGGGGATTCCCGAAATACGAGTGGTCGGCGCGCTTTTCGAAGGCCTGGTCATCCGCGGCCTCAAGGACCCCCAGGTCCGACCCGGCGTAGCTCATTCGTGGGAGGTCTCTGCGGATGGCAAGACCTACACCTTCCATCTTCGGCCGGCCAAATGGTCCGATGGGACGCCCCTGGTCGCCAAGGATTTTCTGCGATCGTGGCGACGATTTGTTGACCCTACGACCGCGAGCGAATATTCTTCCCTCCTGAAGATCATCCGCAACGGAAATCCCGTTCGCGAGAAAAAAATGCCTCCCGATTCCCTCGGGGTTACCGCACCTGATGATTCCACCTTCGTGGTGAACCTAGAGAATCCGGTCGGATTCTTCCTGGACCTCTGTGCCTTCGAGCCCTTCTTTCCGGTCCCGGTCGATACTATCGCCAAGTATCAGGACAATTGGACGCTCCCAGGCCGGCTGGTCGGCAATGGTCCATTCGCCATGAAAACCTGGAAGCATAATGTGGCAATCGAAATGGTGAAGAATCCCTGGTACTGGGATTCCGCCAATGTCCGCCAGACCCGTTTAATTTTCAAACCTGTTGAAGATCAACTGACCGCCTTCAATATGGTTCTGAGCGGGGAAGCGGACTGGACCTTCAATGTCCCTCCCAGCAAACTCGAATCGGCGAAGAAAATGCCCGAATTCTTCAACCAGCCCATGTTCGGCACGTATTACTATATCGTCAACTGCAAAAGTCCGGGGTACGAATCTCGGGAATTGCGAAAAGCCCTCTCCTATGCCATCGATCGGGAGAAAATCGTGCAACGGGTGATGAAGGGCATTTATACCCCCGCGAATGGCCTGGTCCCCCCCACCGCTACTTATCCTGGGGTAAGTATGAATCTTTATGACCCTGTAAAAGCCAAGGAGCTCCTGGCAAAATCGGGTTTTGGGCCCGGGAAACAGCCGCCTGGTTTACAGATTCTTTTCAATACCGCCGAAACCAATCGAGATGTCGCCCAGGTTATCCGACAAATGTGGAAGGAGACCTTGGGCCTGGACGCCGAATTGGTCAATTACGAATGGAAAGTGTACTTGGAAAACACCAAAAACCTGAACTATGCCTCCGTCGCCCGAGCCTCCTGGATCGGGGACTTTCCTGACCCCATCACCTTTCTGGAACTCTTCACCTCGGACAATGCTAATAACCGCACCGGATACCACAATCCGGAATACGACAAAGCCATCCAGGAGACCTGGGCAATTCAGGACCCTGCCGATCGCTTTGCGAAGCTAAAGGAGGCTGAGGCCCTGCTTATGGATGATATGCCCGTGATCCCAATCTATTATTATGCGCTATCCGAACTGAGGAACCCAAAGCTGAAGAACGCCGTCCCGAATCCTTTGGGCATGTATTCCTGGAAAGACATCCATCTTGCGCCATGATTACATAAATCGCGGGGGTAACCCATGCGCTACCACTTTCCCGGGTTCCGCTCCTTGAAATTCAATCCCGACTTCCTAAAGCGGATCGGCGTGCGCGTCGCACTCAATCTGTTCACTCTGATCATTATCATCTCCATTTCCTTCGCCATCATGAAATCGGCCCCGGGCAAGCCATTTGAAACGGAGCGCAACCCCTCTCCCCAGGTACTCGAGGAACTGCACCGTAAATATGATTTCACCTACCTTCAGTACTTGGAGGGCATCCTCCTGCGCGGGGACTTCCGGCATTCCTATTCCCATCGCAACTCCACCGTACTGGAAATCATTTCCGAAGCGTTGCCGGTATCCATGGAATTGGGCTTCTACGCGCTGACCTTGGCCATCCTGGCCGGCCTTACCTGGGGATTACTTTCCGCCCTTTACCGCGGGCGCTGGTTCGAAAGCTTCATAATGGCGTTGGCCATGATCGGCATCGCGGTGCCCAATTTCGTTTTGGGCTCCCTGTTGCAGCTCGTATTCTCCCTTCATTTGCGGGTAACGCCCGTGGCCGGCTGGTCCGATTTCAATAGCAAATTGCTACCCGTGATCACTCTAAGCCTCACCTACGTCGCTTACATTACCCGCATCGCCCGGGGCAGCTTTCTAGAAAATCTCAACAAGGATTATATCCGGACCGCCCGTGCCAAGGGCCTGCCTGAAAGCCGCATTCTTTGGAAACACTTGCTTCGCAACAGCATCCTGCCCGTCGTGAATTATCTGGCCCCGGCCACGGCCTCCATCCTAACCGGAACCCTGGTGGTGGAGAAGATCTTCAACATCCCGGGTATGGGGCGCTACTTCATTGAATCCGTCTTCCAACGGGATTTCCCCCTGGCCCTGGGGGTCATCATCGTTTATTCCCTTTTTCTCCTGTTCCTCAACCTGTTGGCCGACATCATCTTAACCTTCGTGGATCCGCGCATCCAACTGCAATGAAATGACCGCAACCACCGCACCCATTCCTCTGAAACGCCCGTACGTCCCATCTCCCGGCAGCCTTGCCTTGGGAAAATTGGCCAAGGACAAACGGGCCCTGGGGTCCGCCCTGGTATTGCTGGTTTTGACCCTGGCCGTATTCCTGGGACCCTTTTTCCTCCCCCATTTCGAGCAGCAGGTGTTGGATGCGCAATTGGCCCCGCCCTCCATTGCACATTGGATGGGAACGGATCATCTAGGTCGTGACCTTCTCGCCCGGGTACTCAAAGGCGGGCAACTGTCCCTTGCGATTGGAATCCTGGGTACCTTGGTCAGCGTTTTGATCGGCACCCTCTACGGTTGCGTCTCCGGTTTTTTCCATGAAAAACTGGATTTGGCAATGATGCGCGTCGTGGATATCCTCTATTCCCTGCCTTATATGTTTCTGGTGATCATTCTGATCTTCCAATTCGGGAAAAACATCTATGTGCTTTTCATTGCCCTGGGCTTGGTCCAATGGCTGACCGTGGCCCGGATAGTCCGAGGCCAGGTGCTTTCGCTGAAAAGAGAAGAATTCATCCTGGCCGCTCGGACCCTGGGGGTGGGAAGTTTTCGCATCATTTCTAGGCACATCATACCGAACGTAATGGGCGTAGTGGTGGTTTATGCTACCTTGACCGTCCCGACGGTCATTCTGCAGGAAGCATTTTTAAGCTTCCTTGGGCTGAACGTTTCCAGTTGCACCTGGGGCGTTTTGATTGCGGATGGCAAGGACTACATGGATTCTGCCTGGTGGTTGCTCCTATTCCCGGGTCTGACCCTGACAGTTTGCCTTCTTTGTATGAATTTCCTGGGAGACAGCCTTCGGGATGCACTCGACCCTACCGCCAAAATAAACTGATCCAGATGTCCCGGGACGATGAAGCCGGCCCCATGGCCGTAGTTTTTACCGGGGTTTGAATGTAAATAACCCGCGATTATCTATTGATTATCGCAGGATACAGATAGAAGTACGTACGCGAATCGCTACGAAGCCTTAAATTGTGCAAGGAATCCTGATTTTTGAGCCTAGAGGCCAACCAAAACCTGAATGTCCAATTTCGATTGAAAACCAGTTACAGTCCACATAAGCGGACTGAAGTCAGGAAGCTCAAGCCGAATGCCACTTTAACATGGCTGACGAAAAAACCTCCTAGTAGCCGCGAGACGCGACTATAACGGTTAACCGCGCTAGGCTTCTTCTGTTTCTTCGGTCTTTTTGACGGTCTGGATTGTGACCCGGATTTCCTGGGAAATCCGCTTGATGTTCTGAAGGATCTTACGGGCGCGAGTGCCGGCAGATTTGTTGCCGCGCTCGAACTTCTCGTACTCTTCCTTGAGTAATCCGATTTCGTTTTCCAAGGCTTGAATGGTGCTCATTGGACGACCTCCGGTGCTGAATATGGCTTAAATTGCCCTATGACCTTGTAAATTGCAACAAAAAGGGCGGAATGTCAAACCATAATTGCATTTTTACATAGAAATCAAGGTTTCGGCCACAAAACCGTCGTTTTTTCCATTTTTTGGGCATAATCTCGGGCCAAGGCCAAGTCATCACATCCCGCAAAACCCATTACACCTTCTGAAAAAACCCAAAAAATCAGTGGGCGACGGAACTCATCCCATCCCTGGAAGCGGATTTCCCTACCCCAGTTCAACGTGTCCCTTTTACCTGGCCACTCATTCAACCAAGATTGGACATCCTGGAATTTCTGACTAAAAGCGCGGAACGCGATAGCTGTGTCGCCGTGGCACCGATACGAGACGCTAAATACGGGACCTCGCCATTCGCGACCCAGGAAATGTTGGGGAATGACGCGCTCACTATTCGCAATTCGCCCCAGGAGAGGGAAAGCGGCGAATTCATCCGGCTTGGCGAACAGCTCTTCGCCGAGGAATGACAGGTTTTCCTTAAGGAATCCGGCCGGCACCAAGCCAGCCCTGGTGTATTTCAGTATTCCCGTAAATTGGCCGTGTTGGAAGATCAGCGCATCGCGATCGCGATAAAATCCGTCGGCCAATTCCGATGCATTTGTGGTCTTCTGGAATGATGCGAAAGCCCAATGCGGATTTCTGAACTCCGTTAGGGTCAGTTGCACGGTATCCGTGCCCCCGAACCGGAAGCTGTGAAACCGGATCGGACTTCCGGATTTCGTAGTATCGGGATTTTCAGCGGCGGAATCTGAGTATTCCATTGCCGCCTGGCCGCCCCAGGCAACCCTTTGGGAAATTGGAATGGGTTGTATTTCCGGAGATTGGGATTGCCGGCAAGAGCCCAGGAATAACCCGAACATAAGGATTACGGTTTCGGCATTGGAAAAACGGGTCATTCGCATTTCGTGCTTCAACGTGGGTTCGGGTTCAGATATCCTCACGACCGGGACACTCGGCCACTAGGCTACATTGCAGGCAGCCGCCCAAGGTATCGCGACAAAGCCACATCCTCTCCGCGGCCGCCTCGGCTTTCTCCGCAGGAGATGGTATCGGAAACACAGGTGCGGGTACGAATCCATTGGGTTTCAAATAGGCGTCCAGGGCGGAGTATACGATCCAGGGCTTTTCCGGGGCCAGCATTCTGAAAAAACGATTGCAGTATGCCAGTTTTTCCTCGGGAGTGACCCAAGGGGATTGCTTGCGGTTTTTCAGTGGTCCGAATTCCCTCAGAATCCGGATATGACCGGGGGTGATGGGCAAGAGCGTGCGATCCGTCCAGAAACGGGCCGGCTCAGAGCCGGGCATTTGGGTCAGTAACCAAAGAAAATATCTGGGCTTGGATTTGAACGCCGAAGTCTTTCCCATCATGAAAATCTCTTCACATAGAATACGTACGGATTCTTCACCATCTGCCTGGGCATAGACCCAAGGAAGCAAGCGCCCATGCTTGAAGAAAAAATCGCTGACGCTGCGAAGGATACCGGGCACCTTGGGCCAAAGCACCCAATCGTCGAGATCGGAAAGACGTTGAATCCGCGCCCGCAGGTCCTCGAAAGGCAATTTGCCAAGGCGAAACAGATCGGCGTCGTATTCTTTCCAAAGGTAGGCGAGCAGCCAAGCCAGCTTTTCGTCACGGATGTTCTGGTAGAGAGCGCAGAAGATGAGCAGCAGGGCGGTGCCCCGGTCCGATTCCGGGGTATAGGGAAATAAGGGATCCTTGCCGCCTTGGAACCATTCGAAAACGGGAGGCCTGACGTTCTGGAATCCAGAAACGTACGCCCTTATTTTTTCGATTTGATCCCGGTTGCGCTCCACCCAAGTCAAGGGGAGAGCCCTTGACCCATCCGGACGGTTTTGGCATTTGGATTGAGGAGTTCCTGGTTCACCTTTTCCATTAGCGTTTTGGATAGAATGAGAACTACGGTAGAACCCAATTCGAAACAACCGAGGCCTTCGCCTTTGGCAAGGTGAATGGGTTCTTGCGGAGCCCAGAAGCTGGCCTTAGGACGGGATAGCTTGTTCCCTTCCATACCGGAATGGAAATCTAAGGTGATTCGGCCGACATTAGTCGCGCCGACCATCACCACAAGGATCTTTCCCTCGGGACCCGAAAGCTCTACTGTGATGCGTTCGTTGACCACGAAAAGACCGGGAATATGGGTGACGCTCCATGTATTGACGGGCCATAATGCCCCGGGCGTGTACGACACCCCGGTGACCCGTCCCTCGATGGGAGCATGGATGCGATGATAATTGTATGGGGCCAAGTAAATGGTCAGGAATCCACCCTCAAGGTATTCCTCAAGATTCCAACCCAGTCCTGCCAAATCATGAAGGCTGTAATCCAATCCTTTGATTTGCGTGAGTACCGCATTGGAGCCCTGAAAACGGCCTCCTTGGGTCAAGGTGCCGTCCACGGGAGAAACCAGGGAGGATGATGCGATGGGCCGCGCGCCCGGTTTCAGCCGACGCACAAAGAACTCCCCCATGGTGGGGTATTTTTCCATGGGAAACTCAGCTTCTGCGGTTTCAATTCGGTACTGCTTGATAAACCAATTTCGCAGTACGATATGCAATTCGAAGGGAAATCGCACATGGGTCAAAATACCAACGATATGGCTGAGAAGATTTTTGGGGAGGATATGGAGGAGCCGGTAGAACATCAGGCCCCACCAATCAAAAGGGTTTCAGGAAAGAAAGACTGCGGTCGCGCGGACTTGAACCGCGAAGGGGTTGCCCCCACCAGCACCTCAAGCTGGCGTGTCTACCAATTTCACCACGACCGCGAATCTCGCGAAAAAAAGGTCCAACGGCGGCGGGCGGACTTCCAGACCCCCCCCTTCGCATCGGACTTAAAACCCTATTTGCCCTTGACCGGCTCACCGGTGGGTGCCGATTCCCCTGCGGGAGCCGTTCCCAGACCCGGAATGGAGTTCACGGGCCCTTGGCCTGCGCCTGGCCCTTGAGTTCCCCCATTGGAGGGTGGCTGACCCGGAATCACGCTGGAAAGACCTTTCCGTGCGCCTTTCAGTTCCGACTCCCTCTGATTGGACTGAATGCCCTGAGTGGACATGTAATTC
>JALYSE010000168.1 GCA_030854955.1 Fibrobacterota bacterium
CGGTATCACGGGATGGCGCGTGGGCTGGGCGGTGGCCCACGAAAGGATCACCAACGGGCTGCGACAGGTGCACGATTTCATGACCGTATGCGCGGCCACGCCGCTGCAGGAGGCTGTGCGCGGGGCCCTGGGTCTGGGGCCGGAATTCTACCGGGATTTGGCGGACCATTACCTGCAGCGCCGGGACTTCCTGGTGCGGGGCCTGGAGGATGCCGGTTTCCGCTGTCATACGCCCAAAGGCGCTTATTATGTGATGGCGGACGTGGCCGACATCATCAACTCCTCGGACCGATACAAGGACGATGTGGAACTGGCGCGTTACCTGGTGTCCGAGGTCAAAGTGGCGACCGTCCCAGGAAGCTCCTTCTACAAAACCAAGGGCCGCGATGCCGGCCGCGCCGGAGTCGCGCACAAACTCCGCTTCTGCTTCTGCAAAAAGGAAGAGACCCTCATCAAGGCCATTGAGCGATTGCGGCAGTTCCGCAAAGACCTTTAGCGCTTCAACGGCGAATGTACGAGGTGCAGATTCGGGCCTTCAGCAAGAACAATACGACCATCTCCGCCGCGGTAACCAATTTCGGCTACTGGAGAGATCGCGGGCAAAGCCGGAAACAGGATTCCGGAGAAAAAAGCTCCGGTGGAACCGGGTTCCGGGTTTCAGCGTGGGGCGATCCAAGTTCTGCCAGTTAGATCAAGTTGAATCCAGCCATCGGATCCGGCCCCCCAGCCATTGAGCGGATCGGATAGGGACGCGATCCCGATTCCGCCCCGCGCTCCCGCGCCCAGGCGCCAAGCGACCGCAGGGCGACCTCCCCGCCCAACCGCGATGGGCGACCGCAGCCCGACCGTGAAGTCCAAATCCTCCCGGTTGACGATCCAGGGGTCATCCAGCAATTCTTTGGAAAACCGGTTCTGGGGCAGGCTCCATTTGGCGTTCCAGGTCATGAAGAAGCAGGTCTGGGGAAAATCCTTTCGGATGCCGGCGATGAGCCGGCGGTAATCAAAATCCCCGGGGGGATTTTCGGCGCCGTGCGGCCCATATTCCGTCAGGCCGAAGGGCTTGCCCAGGCGGACCATGGCCCCATAACCCTTGATGGTGTTGGAATCCACGTTGTCCGTGTACGCGTCCAGGCCCGTAATATCCACGTAGGCGTCTCCGGGATAATAGGCCGTGACCTTTGCCCCGTGATTGGGCCCGTACACCCAAAGCAGATTATCCAGGCCCTTGTCCTTGGTGTAATAGTCGAACATGTGCCGCCACACCTTGACGAATGCGACGGTATCCTTTCCGTTCCACCAAAACCAGTTTCCGTTCATCTCATGGAAAGGCCTCCACATCACCACCACGCCCGCGTCCCGCAATTCCTGCAGTCCCGCGGCCATGGAATCCAACATCCTCATCCAACTCTTGTTCTGGGCGGTACCCGCCAGGATGATTTGGTTCAGGTCCACGTCGCGGTCTCGGAAACCGCCGCCGCCCGGATGGGGTACATGGGCGCTGAGATGCACCAGGCCCCCGGCCTTCCAGTAGTCCGCGGAGGTCTTGTTCACGGCCTTGGTGGTCACGAAATTCCTGCCGAAATCGGCGTAATCTCCACCTATCATTCCCGGGTAATGTCCGGACACGCGCTTGCACTCATCCATGATGGACATGTTGGATCCGTCCCCGAAATCCGTGAACTGGCCGGAGACGACGCGTCTGTCTTCGCGATTCGGCAAGGCGGCGAAATATGCGAGGATGGCCTTTCCCTTGGCCGTGGTCTTGGGATTGGCCGGTTCCAGCGCCCAGGCGGCTTTGCAGCAGAAAAGCAGCGCGAGTGCCGCAGTGAAAACCGATTTCCGCATCCGGACCCCCTGGGTAACCTGGGCGTAACACCGATGCGCCCATGCCTAAATATACTGGACGGAGCCTCCGGTCGCGCGCCGTTTCCGCGGGAGATACCGGACTTTAACGATGGGTCCTTTGCGCGATTCTACTTGACCATCAATACCATGGCATTGGACTTGGACCCCGTCGGGGCCGCAAGGTAGATGCCGGGTGGGATGCCGGAAGGCAATGCGGACGCGTCCCGGGAAATGGTCGCCAGCAGGCTTCCGTCCAGGTCGTGGATGGCAAGGGCCGCAGCCTTGCCGAAAGCCTCGACGGGCAGCCGGGCGCCGGGCGCCGAGGTCAGCATGCGCCTGGCGGCCTCCTTCCAGGTGGCGGGAGCGCCGGCCACGCGGTTGGGGGCGGGTCCCAGGTCCGGGCTGTCGAGCAGGTAGATGATTCCATTGTAGATTCCGGCTGCGTAGATACGGCCTTCCGCGTCGGTGCCGAAGGAGGAGATTCCCGTGGGCGTATTGGAGAGCTTTTCCGAAGTCGCGGTGCCGCCGGCCGGATTCTTCTTTAGATTCCAGAACGCCTGGGTGGCGATGTCGGCCACGAAATAGGTGCCGTAGTATTTGGAGGACGGATTGCCGCGGTAGACTTCGCCGCCGATGATGCATTGGCCGGCTTCGCGGCCATAGGTGAAGACGGGAACGGTCATGGTTCCATCGTTATTGCCAGCCGTGCCTTCCATCCTGTCCCAACCCTGGTTGGAACCCTTGGTGACGATGGAAACCTCTTCCTGGGCGCCCTGGCCCACGTCACTGACCCACAGGTCGCCGTTCACGGGATCGAAGCTCCACTTCCAGGGGTTGCGCAAACCGATCGAAAAAATCTCACCGCGGCCGCCGCCGCTCGCGTAGGGATTGTCCGTGGGGATGCCGTATTCCTTGCCGACGTCCTTCTTATCCACGTCGATGCGCAGGACTTTTCCGAGCAGGGCGTTCTTGTTCTGCCCGTTGCCGTCCGGATCGCCCCCCGAGCCGCCATCCCCGGTTCCCCAATACAGGAAGCCGTCCTTGGGTCCGAAGGCGATGGTGCCGCCGTTGTGGTTTTCGTAATTGTCACCGATGCGGATGATTTCCCGGGACTTTCCGGCGTCCTTGATCATGGTGGCGTCGACTTCGCGCTCAGCGATGATATTGGCTAGGTTTCCGGGGGGATCGTAACTCACGTAATACTTACGGTTGTTCTTGAAATCGGGATGGAACGCGATACCGAGCAGGCCCATTTCGCTAGCCTGATGCACATCTATCGTCAACAAGGTGGATTTAACCCATGCGGTACCGGTCTTACGCACTAAAGTGACCCTGCCCGCGTGCTGCTCCAACACCACGTATGTCTTTTCGGCGACCCCGGGCATTTCCCCGATGTAGACGGGCCGGCTGAATGTCAGGCCCGCAAAGGCATTCTTGAAGGTGATCTGGGCTTGGCCTGGAAGGACTCCCAGGCACAATGTCGTAAGGACAAGTGGTTTAAGGAGAGAAATACGCATGGCTTCTCCGGAAAGATGTAAATGAAAAAAAATTCCCCCTGAAACTCACTCTCAAAATACCCCCGAACCCGCGTTTTTGCCGTTCCTTATTGGGGTCGGATAGGGAACCCGCTTTCCCCCTGAAACCGGCGGGTTTTAGTGGGAAAGGGCCTTGAGGGCTCCCAGGTTCAGGAAGGCCAGGGTAGGTGACGCCATCATAGACGTTATGGCGAGGCGCTATAATCCCTCAGTGCGCTTCCCATCCGAAGTGCGCCGATCTATCTTCCTGGGGTAAAAAGAGGACGCCGCATTGGCGCATCCCTCATTCCCAAGGATTCCAATGGCGATCAATATCAACCGGGTCTATACCCGCGGCGGAGACGGCGGACAGACTTCCCTGGTGGGCGGCGCCCGCGTGGAAAAGGACTGCCGGAAACTGGAAACCTATGGTACGGTGGATGAGTTGATCTGTCTAGTGGGAACCGCCCGCACCGTCATCGCCGCCGCTCCCGCTACTCCTACCACCCCCGCTACCAAGAGGGAGGCGCTCACTTCAACCGTCAAATCCGGTCTGGAATCCAGCCTGCGTCGGGTCCAGAACCGGCTCTTCGACATGGGCAGCATCCTGGCCACGCCCGCCGGCCAGACCTATGGCGGCATGCCGGAGATCACCGACGCCGACGCCGTTGGGCTGGAAGCCGAAATGGATCACATGCAGAAATCCCTTGAGCCGCTCAAGTCCTTCGTCCTGCCGGGAGGCACCTTCGCCAACGCGGCCCTGCACCAGTGCCGGGCGGTTTGCCGCCGCGCCGAGCGTGAAATTATCCGTCTGTCCCGGGAAGAGGCCGTGGATAATCGTCTCATCAAGTATATCAACCGCCTAAGCGATTACTTCTTCGTGATGTCTCGGTACGTCTCACGGAAGGCGGGAGCCAAGGAATATCTGTGGGAGTTCGGATTGGGCGCTTCGAAAGCGGCGGCGCAGGTGGCCGGAAAACCGCAAGCGAAGGCCGTCTCAAAGACCATCCCGATTGCGAAGGCGGCCAGAGCCGCGGCGCGACTCAGCGGGAAGCAGAAGCAGAAGCGGTAACGGGAACGCTGTCCAGGATCGCCTTGGCCTTTTCGATGAGGCTGCGGGGCGTAAAGGGTTTCATCACGAAGTGGGCGAGACCGGAAGCGACCTCCCTTTCTATGCGCACATCCTCCTCCCGCCCCGAGATGTACAGGATCTTGATGGAGGGATGAATGGCGCGCAGGCTTTCCGCCAGCTCTATGCCGTCCATGGCCGGACCGAGATTGATATCTGTCACCATGAGATGGACATTGCCCCCGCGGGCTTGAAGCAGGTCGAGCGCTTCGGAACCGTCTTGGCAGGATATGACATCGAATCCCGCCAACCGGAAAAGGGTGCGCAGAAGATTGCGGATACCGTCATCATCCTCGACCACCAACACCGTGCGTACAGAGTCCTGCATCGTTGCCCCCCAGCCAATCCTATCCATAATCTGTCATTTTTCCGACCGTGCCAGTTGCAGAAGATCAAATTTCCAAAAGGTCTTACCGGAACCCGGATTCCCGTCCTAATTAGTGGGATTGGCCGCTTCGACTTCGACCCGATGCTTCAGGTCATCATTCAGCTTGTCCACGGACAGGCGGAGCATTTGCTCGGCCTCCCGTCGCCGGAACCGGAGTCCCAAGCCCGTGTAATAGATCTCCTGAAAGAAGATGACCTTCCCGCTTTCCGTTTCCTTGACGCGGTAGATATGCTCAGCCGAGATGAACCAGGCTCCGAATTTATGGGTCCATGCCCAGCTGAAATACTTCGGGGGTATGAAGCCGGTTACCGTGACGGATTTCTTCTCGAGGGGTTTTCCGTAATACTGGAGGTCGATTTCGAGCGTAGCATCGGGAGCGGCCTGGCCCCGGATGGCTTTGACGACCCGGTTCCACTCCGGATAAGCGGCGAAGTCCATGAGGGTATTCCAGATCTTGTCCGCCGTGGCCAGAACTGCGATTTCCGTAGCGATCTTCATATTAGGGGAATTTTAGCAAAATCGTGGCGGCTTGCATGGGGATCAATCACGTCAGGACGATTATTTTATGGATTAAGAAACGCGGGCGGCCCCGCCGGGCTGATCGCTAAGGCTTGTAGAAATCCCAGTCCATGCGATCGCGAAGGGCAGGAAACTGCTTGCGCCATTGCTTGCAGAAGTCCAGGTCCGCTTTGCCGCGTACCAGGCATTCGGTCTCGTCGCCCAAGGCGAGGATGTCGCCCTTGGGCGAGATCAAAGTGGACCCTCCTGCGAAGACCAGGGACTCCTGGGCTCCAGTGCAATTGACTCCGGCTACGTAGGCCTGGTTCTCGATGGCACGCGCCCGCAGCAGGGTTTCCCAATGGGCGTGGCGGGGCAGGGGCCAGTTGGCCTGGACCAGGATCAGGTGGACGCCTCGCTGGGAGCCCACCCGATAGAGTTCCGGAAAGCGGAGGTCATAGCAGATGCTCGGTTGCACCACCCAATCCTCGATGTCGGCGGTAACGATTTCGTTACCCTTGGCGAAAATCCGATCCTCTCCGCCGTAGCTGAAAGGGTGTACCTTCCGGTACACCGAGGTCTCCGATCCCTCCGGGGAGAAGAGAAGGCTCAGGTTCCGGTAACCGCCGCTACCGTCCGCACCCGGGGGGCCGGCTTCCACCGTGGTGCCTGCCACCCAGCATCCCAGCTTTACCGCCAGGGTGGTCAGGAAGATCCGATCTTCCCGGGCAACCTGGGCTAGGTCGGACGCCTTTTCGAAAGCGGAGGGAATCACATCCGCCCCGTCCGATTGCAAGGCGGATTCATCCAGGTAGCCGGTGCTGAAGAGTTCCGGGAGCACGATAAGAGAGGGTTTGGCGGAATTCTGACCTGAGAGGCCGGCCGTGAGCGCCTGGACCTTGGCCCGGTTCAGCCCGGGTTTGCCGCGGGCGATCGCCATTTGCACCAGATGGATGTCCATGCCCATAGTGTAGTAAAGTACGCGCGAAACATTCCCGGTCCCGGCGGGACTAACAGGGTGAAAAAGCTATTTTCCTATCCAGCGAGGTCCGTTTGCACGTCCCCCTCATATCTCCTTACCTTGACTGGCTCCAAAAAGACAATCCTGTCGGGGAAGTGGAGCGCTATCCGGAAATCGATTCCAGGTTCCAATCCTCGGTCAAAGGCGTCTATATCGTCGGGGATTTGACCGGCGTTCCCCTCCTGAAGCTGGCCTCGGAGAGCGGCGCCAAGGTGGTTCGCCACATTCTGTACGACAAGGAGTTCAAGTCACGCACGCAGGCCGAAGGCGTGAGCGACGTACTCATCATCGGGGGAGGCCCAGCGGGCGTGGCCTGCGCCCTGGAATGCGAAAAACAAGGCCTGGACAACCTGGTGCTGGAGTCCTCGCAGCTGTTCAGTACCCTCGAGAACTTCCCCAAGGGAAAACCCATCCTGGCCAAACCAGACGGCTACAAGGAGGAGTCCCCGCTTTCCATCCAGGACGGTTACAAGGAAACGCTCCTGGAGGATCTCCGCCGGCAGATCGCGGGCAAGACCCTGCGAACCCGCATGGGTGTTCGCGTCGAAGGCATCAAGCGCAAGGGCGATCTGCTGATTCTGGATACCAACCAAGGCGAGATGAAGGCCCACCGGGTGGTGGTCGCCATCGGCAAGACCGGGGATGCCCGTCGCCTGGGCATTCCGGGGGAAGACCAGCCTTTCGTGTACAACCGCTTGTTCGACCCCGGGGAGTTCCACGGCGAGGACATCCTGGTTGTGGGCGGCGGCGATTCAGCCGTGGAGGCGGCGGCGGCCCTGGCCGAGGCCGGCAACCGCGTGAAACTGTCGTATCGCAAGGAAGGTCTCGACCGGCCCAAACCGGAAAACCTGAAACACTTCGAGAACCTGGTGGCCCAGGGCCGCATCGAACCCCACTTCTCCTCCCAGCCCAAGGCCATCCGCCCCGGCGAAACCGTGCTCAAGACCAAGGACGGCGAAAAGACGGTCAAAAGCGATCAGGTCTTCGTCCTCATAGGCCGAGAATTGCCCCTCAAGTTCTTCAAGCGGTCAGGCCTGCGCATGGAAGGCCAGCGGGACCGGGCCTGGTACGTGTTCCTAGTCGCCATGCTCAGCTTCTTCTCCATGCTTTATTTCGGAAAGGCCGGAGTTGCACGGGACCTTTTCCTGGGCGCGGTTACTCCGCTCAATCATATCCAGGCGTACCTGACCGCTCCCTTCTCCGACGCCTTCACGGGAAACCTGAACTGGTCACTGAACCATTACGCCTGGTATTCGTCTCTCAACTTTTATCTCGGTTGGATGGGATCCCTGGCGTTCCTGGTCAGTGGGGCCTGGGCCCTGGCCATCATGATCAAGCGCCGGGACGTGTATTTCGGCAAGGCCTGGCCGAGAGTGAAATACGGATACTTCATCGCTTCGGCCTTGTTCTTCACCTGGGTCTATTTTCATTACCAGTTGGGCCGCAACGCGGGCTGGGTGGAGGAGCCCACCTACTATTACAGCCTATTCTACAGCATCACCATCGTCCTTTTCGGCTGGCGCCGCGTGGCTGTGAGGAAGACACGCTATGTCAAATACCAGGTCTTGTCCCTGGTGGTCTTCCAGGTTTTCTTCCTGTTCCTGCTGCCCTTCCATCTCTTCGAACCCCTCATCACGGCAAACTTCGCCCCGGACTCCTACGTGATGAAAGAGATCTTTCCTTCGGGCAAGTGGTCGTGCTTTGGTTTGGTGTTGTTCTGGCCCCTGGACATGAACGATTTCGGCACGAGTTCGTTCTGGACCTGGTTCCCTTTCGTGCAGACTTTCGGCATCCTTTTCCTGATCGTGTGGCAATGGGGCAAGGGCGCCTACTGCGGCTGGATCTGCAGCTGCGGCGGCATGGCCGAGACCCTGGGGGACGAATACCGCGTCAAGGCTCCCCATGGAAAGACCCCTAAGCGCCTGGACAATATCGGGCAGTTCGTGCTGGCGGCGGCCGTGATCGTCACCGCTTTCGGGTATTTCACCAACCACTACATGGGCGGGAGCTGGCACCCGGCCTGGGTGGACACGATGCGCGGGATCTACAAGCTGGCCATCGACGTGTTCTTCGCCGGAATATTGGGCATGGGAGTGTACTTCTTCCTGTCGGGCCGCATCTGGTGCCGGTACGGCTGCCCCCTGGCCGCGCTCATGCATATCTATACGCGCTTCTCCAAGTTCCGCATTTTCGCCGAAAAGAAGAAATGCATTTCGTGTAACATCTGCACCAAGGTCTGCCACATGGGCATCGACGTGATGAACTACGCCAACAAGGGCATCCCTATGAACGACGTGGAATGCGTTCGCTGCTCGGCCTGCGTGCAGAGCTGCCCCACGGAAGTGCTTTCCTTCGGCAAGATCAAGGAAGCGGCCGATTCGGAAAACCGCACTCGGCAGGAAATCCCCGCTTTCTCCAAGGACGATTGGAAGGCGGGCATCCGTTAGGATACCCGCCCGCCGGCTTGGACCGGCATGCCTAAAAATCCGCCAGAAAAGCGTCCGCAATGGCCCCCGGGGCTGTTTGGGGCCATGCACAGCCGGGTTTTGTTAGATTGGTTCCTCTGCCGGTCGGATGGCTATTCCCTTCGACCGGTGCGGATTGGAACCCTGGCCCCGATGAAATCTAAATTCCTGATCATCCCCCTGATTCTCATGGGCGTGATCGCCTTCAACGTCTTTTTTCCCGTCAAGGATTACCTGCAAGCGACGCTGGAATGGTTCCGCGCCCTGGGAGCCTGGGCGTTGGTTCCCTATGTGGTCATCTTCGTGGCGGCAGCCGTCTTTTTCGTTCCCATCTCCCGCATGCTGATCATGGCGGGCACCGTGTACGGCTTCTGGATGGGCTACCTGCTCGCGGCCTTTGCGGGACTGGTCTCCGTCGCGGTCACCTATGGCCTGGGAAAGAAGCTATGGCGCAAGCGGGTGGAAAGGCTGCGAGTCGACAACCCCCGTTTTGAGTCGATCTACGAAGCCATTTCCAGACACGGCCCCATCCTCGTTTTCCTCATCCGTCTCAATCCGCTGCTGCCCTTCTCGCTGCTCAACTACCTGTTCACGGTGCCCAAGCTCGACTTTCGCAAATACCTGCTGAGCTCGTTCCTGGGCATGACGCCAGACATCTTCTTCTATCTCTATGTCGGCCACGTGGGCAAGGGATTGCTCGAGAACCCCTCCGGTCTCACGATCTGGAACTACCTGATCCTGGGTAGCGCCCTGACCACCACGGTGATCGCCGCGGTCATCATCAATCGGGTTATCAAAAAGGCCGGGACACCCGCGCCTGGTTTTTGAAAGGCCACGCAAAGGGCCTTTGGTCTTCCGTTTAGCGGTTTTTTGAAGCGGCGATGCGATGATACAGGATCCCGGGAAATAACCTGCTGCGGATTCACTTTTTTTCGATATATTGGAAATAAATGATGGTAAATCAATCCGAAAGATCCAAACCAGTTTTAGAAAGTCGAATCCAAATGACTTCAAAATTTTCAGCTAAACTTGGGTTGCGTTCGGTGCTTCTCGGCTTGTTTTTCGTTTTTCCTGCGCTATGCCTGTCCCAAGACGTTGTCGCGACCCTCCCTGCGTTTCTGACTTATCCGGAAATAAACGCCGTGCTTGGGGACGGCTTCGTGGCCAACGGCACATCCACCCAGATTAAGGTGAAATTGCTGGGTAATGCCGCAGGGGCCACCGGGGTCCTGTACTTCCGGAATCCCATGACC
>JALYSE010000368.1 GCA_030854955.1 Fibrobacterota bacterium
ACGTTATCTGGACGGGCCCAAGCATATCGAAGTTCAGATCCTTGCGGATGCCCATGGAAACCTGGTTCATCTATTCGAACGCGACTGCTCCATCCAGCGCCGCCACCAGAAAGTGGTGGAAGTGGCTCCGGCCCTCAACCTGACGACCAAGCAGAAGGACGCCCTCTACGCGGACGCTCTGGCCATCGCCAGGCAGGTCGATTACGTGAACGCCGGCACCGTCGAGTTCCTGGTCGACAAGCAGGGCAAGCACTATTTCATCGAGGTCAATCCGCGTATCCAGGTGGAGCACACTATCACCGAGGTGATCACCGGCCGCGACATCGTGCAATGCCAGATCCGCATCGCCGAAGGCTATCCACTCGACCACGATACCATTCGCATCCCCTCCCAGGCCCATATCAAGAAAAGCGGCTACTGCATCCAGCTGCGCCTGACCACGGAAGATCCCCAGAACAATTTCGCCCCCGACCACGGCAAGATCACCGCTTTCCGGGCGGGCGAGGGCATGGGCATCCGCCTCGACGCCGGTTCCGGATTCGATGGAGCGGTCATCACGCCCCATTATGATTCCCTCCTCATCAAGGTCTGTTCCTGGGGTCTGCAGTTCGACCAAGCCGCCAACAAGGCCCTGCGCGCGATTCGTGAGTTCCGCATCCGCGGAGTCAAGACCAACATCCCCTTCTTGGAAAACGTGCTTAAGCACCCGGTTTTCCTGGCCGGGGAATGCACGACCACATTCATCGAGACCCATCCGGAACTGTTCGACTTAAAGCCGAAGCTGGACCGGGCCAACAAGGTGCTCGATTACCTGTCGCAAATCGCCGTGAATGGTTTCCCCGAAATCGATCCGAAACTCAGGCCGGCGCGAATCCAGATCCCCCAGGTCCCCACGGTGCCGAAATCCGCCCCACCGATCTCCCCCGCCTTCGCGGTCTTCAAGTCCGGCGGCGCCCAGGGACTAGCCAAATGGATGATCCAGCAGAAATCCCTGCTGTTGACCGACACCACCTTCCGCGACGCACACCAGTCCCTGATCGCCACGCGCATGCGCAGCGACGACCTATTCAAAATCTCCCATGCCACCGCCCACCTGGCCTCTCCCCTGTTTTCCAACGAGATGTGGGGCGGGGCGACCTTCGACGTGGCCCTGCGTTTCCTCCACGAGGATCCATGGGAGCGCTTGCGGCGGATCCGCAAGCTCATGCCCGGCACCCTGCTGCAGATGCTCCTCCGGTCCGGCAACGCCGTGGGCTACACCAATTATCCGGACAATATCGTAAACCGCTTCATCGACGCCTCCGCCAAAAACGGCATCGACATTTTCCGCATCTTCGATTGCCTCAACTGGGTCGAAGGCCTCAAGCCTTGCATCGAGGCCGTGGTGAAGACGGGGAAAATCGCCGAAGCGGCCATCTGCTATTCCGGCGACATCACGGACGGCAAGCGGGTCAAATACACCCTCTCCTATTACGTAAAGATCGCGAAGGAACTGGAAAAAGCCGGAACGCATATCCTCGGCATCAAAGACATGGCCGGTCTGCTCAAGCCGGATGCGGCCCGCATCCTGGTCACGGAACTCAAGAACGCCGTTTCCCTTCCCATTCACCTGCATACCCACGACACCAGCGGCAACCAGGTCGCAGCCCTGCTGGAAGCCTCAAAGGCAGGCGTGGACGCGGTGGACGCAGCATTATCCTCGATGTCCGGCATCACCTCGCAACCCTCCCTGAACGCCCTGGTCTGCGCCCTGCAGGGTTCCGAGCGGGACACGGGAATGGACGAAGTAAAACTGCAAAAGCTGGCCGACTTCTGGGAATTGGCCCGGGAACCATACGCCCCCTTCGAATGCGGCCTCAAGGCCGGCACTGCCGACGTCTACCGCCACGAAATGCCGGGCGGCCAATACTCGAACTTCCGCGCCCAGGCCATTTCCCTGGGATTGGGCGAGCGTTGGGAAGAGGTTAAGAGCATGTACCGCACGGTCAACGACATGAGCGGGGATATCATCAAGGTCACCCCTTCCTCGAAGGCCGTGGGCGACATGGCGCTCTTCATGACCCAGAACAATCTGACGCCCCAGGACGTGGTCACCCGCGCCAAAGACCTGGCCTTCCCGGATTCGTACGTCAGCATGATGAAGGGCATGATGGGCCAGCCCCCGGGAGGATTCCCGCCGGAAGTCCAGAAGGCGATCTTGAAGGGCGAAGAACCTATCACCTGCCGGCCCGGCGAACTGCTTGAGAACTTCGACTTTGACGGAGCCCAGGCCATGCTCAAGGGCAAGTTCGGGCGAGCCTATGGCGAAGAGGACCTGCTCAGCTACGCCATGTACCCCAAGGTCTTCATCGATTACGTCCGCTTCGGCGATCATTTCGGCGACGTTTCGGTTCTGGACACGCCGACCTTCTTCTACGGCCTCAAGGTTGGCCAGGAGTCGGCCATCACCATCCAGGAAGGCAAGACCCTAATCATCAAGTTGCTGGCCATCGGTGACTTGCAGGCGGACGGCACGCGTACCATTTTCTGGGAATTGAACGGCCGTCGCCGCAACACCATGGTCACGGATCAGAACTCCGGAATCAAGATGAAGCAGCGCGACAAGGCCGATCCAGACAACCCCAGCCATATCCCGGCCCCCATGTCGGGTAAGGTGGTGGAGCTTTCTGTCGTCTCCGGCGACAAGGTGGAAGAAGGCCAGAAGCTGGTGACTACGGAAGCAATGAAGATGCTCAATGTCATCAAGTCGCCCTGCCCGGGCATGGTGGTGCGCCTGCTGGTTTCCAAGGGTGACGACGTATCCGCCGGTGACCTGATGTTCGAGATCAAGCCTCTCTAATGAAATAAGAGGATCCCCGACGGGATCCTCTTAAAACAATTCCCTGCCGCGCCGCCCTTATTTGGCTGCGGTCAGGTCTCCCAGCACGTTGACCGCTTCCCGCAGGTAAAAGTCCCTGGCGAGTTGCTCGCGCCATTTC
>JALYSE010000369.1 GCA_030854955.1 Fibrobacterota bacterium
CCAGAGCTACACCAAGCGTGAATTCACGGTCCAGTACAACGAGTCCGACCTCGACTTCGTCCAGCGCCTGCTTGAGGAGGAAGGTCTCTTCTACTTCTTCAACCACGAGGGCGACCGCGATATCATGACCATCTCGAACAAAAAGGATGCGGTCAAGCCGATGCCCAATTCCCCCAAGGTGCCCTTCCGGCCAGAAACGGGCATGACCTTCGAGACTGGGGAATACATCGACTCCATGCTGAAGAGCATGAAGTTCGTCACCGGCCGCGCGACCCTCAAGGATTATAACTACCGCACCCCGGACACCAAGGTGGTGGGGTTCTACGAGATGGAAGGTCCCGGGGAGTATTACCATTTCGGCGATCACGTGAAGACCACGGACGAAGCCAAACGGCTAGCCCAATTGCGCACGGAAATGTTCGCCTGCGAGCGGGAAATCTACCGCGGCACCGGCGTCTGTCGTTCCGCCCGGCCCGGCTATCGCTTCACCCTGGAACACGCCGGCGCGGAAGGGTTCAACGGGGACTATCTGATCACGCGGGTTACCCACAAAGGCGATATCGCCTCGGACCAAGACAACGGGACCGTGGAACAGGCCCGGAGACCGGCCCCCCATTACACCAATAGCTTCGAAGCTATCCCCGCCAAGGTCCAGTTCCGCCCCCAACTGGTGACGCCCAAGCCCAAGGCTCCCGGCATCCTCACCGCCAAGGTGGACGGCCAGAAGGGATCCTACGCCTATCTGGACGAAGAGGGCCGCTATCGTATGAAATTGTTCTTCGACCGCTCCGAGGACGGCGAAGGCAAGGCCAGTAAGGCCATCCGCCTGGCCCAGCCTTATGCGGGCGCCGGCTACGGCATGCATTTTCCCCTGCACACCGATACGGAAATCGCGGTGGGATTCGTGGACGGGGATCTGGACCGGCCCATCGGTCTGGGCGCCATTCCCAATCCAGGCAAAGGCACGCCCGTAAACGCCGGCAACAAGTCCCAGAACATGATCAAGTCCCACTCGGGGCATTCGATCACCCTGGACGACAAGGAAGGCAAGACCGGCATCCACATCGTCACCTCGGGCGGCCACTCCCTGGGACTGGACGACAGCGCGGACACTAAGGGTTGGGCCGTCAAGACCTCCGGCGGCCATTCCCTGGCTGCGGACGATAAGAACAAGAACATCGATTTCAAGACCACGGGCGGCATCGATGTGAAGCTCGACGACCAGGGCAAGCAGATCATCATCGATACCCATGGCAATACCATTACCATGGCTGACACCGGCAACGTCGTGACTCTGAAGACCGCTGCGGGCGGTCTGACCATCACCATGGACGGGGGAGCCGGCAATATCGCCATCAACGCTTCCAATGAGATCAAGCTGGTGGTGGGCTCCAGCAGCCTTACCATGGGCAAGGATGGGACCATCAAACTCGCGGGCAAGGACGTGACTATTTCCGGCACCGCCAGCGCCATGGTGGACGGCGGCCCCAAGGTCACAATGAAAGGCGTAGACGCTTCCATCAGCGGCACCGGTTCGGTGAACATCGCCGGAGGCACGGTGACATCCGAAGCCAAAACCATGAACACCATCAAGGGCGCGGCGATCATGTCCGACGCCTCCGCGGTCAACACCGTCAAGGGCGGCGCCGCCGTCATGCTCAATCCCTAGCCACATTCGGCCTAGAAGGTGGACGTGAATACCATGACCGAAGCCGGGAAAAGAAAGCAGCCGGAACCGGCGATCCTGCCCGGGCAGGACGATCAGGGCAATCCCATCTTCTCCGTGCTCCTCAAGCGCACCTACGATATCGTTCCCGACGGGACCGTCGTGCGTGCCGAAAAGGATCTCCCCCTTACCCCCATCGACGAATATTACGACATGGGCGATGCCCAGACCTCCACGGTGAAATACGAGGCGGACCTGGCGCCATTCAAGTCACTTACGGACGTTGTCTTCATCGGCAAGGCCATCAGCCCGGAAGGCAAACCGGTCACGGCCCTGGACGTGGGCCTGCAGGTGGAAGGCGTCGGCGCCAAGATTGTGCGCGTCATCGGTCAGCGACGGATGGTTTTCCAGCCGGGCCGGCCGCCCCTCTTCACTCCCCCGGAACCGTTTACGGAAATGGAAATCCGCTACGACAACGCCTACGGCGGCAAGGACAAGAAAAGCCTTCCCGAGGGCCCGTTCCATTATCCCCGCAACGACATGGGCAAGGGCCTGTTCCTCCAGTACCGGAAGGAAATCATGGATGGCATGGAATTGCCGACCCTCGAGGATCCGGCGGACCTGCTGACTCCGGAAGGCATCATCCTGAAGGTCCCGGAAGCCTGGCCGCGGGCACCCATGCCCCAGGGCCTGGGCTGGTTCCAGCGCACATGGTACCCCCGCGCGTTCTACGCCGGAGCGGTACCGCCCTATGTGGAAACCGGGACCATGACCAAGGAGGAGTTCCTGGGCCTGATCTGGAAGGATCATATCGTGCTGGCGCGCAAGAACAAACTGCCGGGTTTCCATGTCCGCTTCATGCAAGGCGCGTCCCCGGGATTGTCCTTCCCCCATCTCAAGGGATCCGAAACCATCAAGCTACGCGGGCTCACGCCCGAGGGCATGCTCAGGTTCACCCTGCCCGGCGAAAGTCCCACGCTGCGGCTGGATATCGGCGACGGCGTCAAGGACCTGGATCCGGTGTTGCATACCGTCTGCATCCGCGGCGAGGAACGCCAGGTGGACCTGGTCTGGCGCGGCTCCCTGCCCTATCCCGGCATCGAATACCTGGCGGAGATGACCACCCTCGCGGCGGAGGTCGAATGACGGCCAAGATCCAGAAGATCTTCCTACCGGGGCAGACGCCTAAAGGTGAGCACATCTACAGTCTCCTCACCAAGCGGACCTATGACATCGTGCCCGGCGGTGTTTGTACGCGCGCCAAGGAGGACAAGAAACTCCACCCCGCCGATAAGCAC
>JALYSE010000169.1 GCA_030854955.1 Fibrobacterota bacterium
GCCCGGAGAAGGGGAAAGCGGGGGCTCTTAGTACAGGTAGGTGGTAAAAGCCCGCTTGTTGACCTTGATGATATAGACGCCGGGGGTCATGTTGCCGGGCAAGGCGTAAGCCAGGCGGGAGACCTGAGTCAGCACGACCGAGCGGCCGTTGATGCCGGTCATGGAAACCGTCACGAGGCCGGGTCCGGCCAGATCCATGGGCAAGACGACCTGGCGGCCTTGGATGGCGGGGCTCTTAAGGTTGGAGCGGGAGAAATGGGTCCGGATGCCGTTCCAGGTGGGGGCCCGAAGCGGCTCCATTTCCTTGATCCACTTGGCAATCAGCGCCGTGGCCTTCAGGTTGACCTCGAAGGTGGCGACGGGAGGCATTTGACTGCGATGGGTGTCCCAGCTGTTGGGAGTGGTGTTGCGGGCCGTCTGACGGTAGAGGATGGCGGATTTTTCCGGAAAGCCGGGAACCACGAGAGCGGGATCAATGGGCAGGGAATCGTATGCGTTAGGATTGTTCCCGTTGATCTTGGGATAAAAGAAAGGCGGAACCGTGTCCAGGCCCCAGGTAAAACCGATCCGCTTGTGGCGGACTTCCATCTGCGGCACCATGGTGTGGAAGTCGTAGTTGAAGTCGACACCGAAGGCACCTCCCGTTTCCATGCCGCGGCGGCCATGGCAACCCGAGCAATTGGCGGCGATGTAGGCGCGTGCGCGGGTATCCACGTTGGCGGTGCTGTCTTCGATTCCATACCAACGGGGGGTGGTGGTTGCGGTCCAATTGGACTTGGTACCCGAGAGCACCTTCTTGGCGAAGAAGTATTCGAGCTGATTGATGTTGGGCTCGGTCGCATGGGGGCGGTTCAGCTGAGCGGTGAAGAAACCCAGCACGGAACGGCCATGGACCGTATCAGAATAGCTCACGCGATGGCAAAGGTTACACTGATTGCGAGAAGGAAAGCGCCACTTCTTGAACACGGCGGGATTCGTCGTGCCGTTGGGGTAGACCCTGATGGTATCGTCCATGCCGCGGTGCCCAACCAGCTTGGCATCCTTCTGGTTCTTATCCCAACGGTAGGAGTAACCGTACCAGATATCCTCCATGCGGACTTTTTTCACGCCGGGAGTGGTGGTGGAATCGATGAAGGCCGTGTCTTTGCGGCTGACCAGGAAGCGGGTTTCGACCAGCAAGCGGGAATTGGTGTCCCCGGGGATCGTATCCACAGCGAATTGCTTGACGAATACGGAGCTGTCCGGATAGCCCCAATAATCGCTCTTCTCATTGTAAACGATGGAGGTGGCGCCCTTCTTCAATACCCAGCGCTTTTTAGCCGAGCCGTCGCTCCAGAGGGCCGAATTCACTTCGAAGTGGAAGGCGTTGGCGATCAAGGTCTTCTTCGCGGCCGCGATGTCCGTGTACAGGCCGGTGGCGGACAAAGTCCTGGGGATCGACGCAGTATCCTTTACATTCCAGTAACGGAATGAAGGGTCTGCCTGGGCACCGGTCAGCACCGGCAATCCCAAGGCAAGCAACAGCATCTGTGCAAAACCTGATTTATGCATATTCCTAAACCCCTCGTAGACCGACCCGATTCGATCGGACCAAAGTTGAAAAACCCGAACACACAATAATTAACCAATTCACCGCCAGAATTCCCGGCTTTTCTAATTGAAAAATTGGCAAGGGCGACTAAACCAATCTACCCTTGGCCCCGGAATAAAACAGGTCAAATATGGGTTTACGGCCGGTAATTGGGGGTAAAGCGGCCCCATGGGCCGGATTCGGGAGACGCTTCCGTCGCCTTTGTTTCTTTCATACGCTTCATACCCATTAGACCGTTCCATTGCTGTATAATCATACCGCCCGGACCCTTCCATTCGAGGACGGTTTGGGGAAAAGGCGCTCCCCGCCGGAGAGCAGAAGCCGCTTTCGAAGGGAGGGGACCCCCCTCAGAAGGTTCGGAAAAGGTAAAGTCGCTTTTCTCCAGCAAAGCGGGGGCGTGTTCAAAAGGACCCAATACCTCCACGTCGACGCTTTTACCGCCCTCAAACCCCGATCAGCCGCTGGATGAACCAGAAAAGGCCGAATGCGGCGATGAGTGCGCTGACGGGAACCACCACCCCGCGGTAATACCAAGACTTTTTCCACATCCAGAAGGTCAGGGCTGCGGCGATGACGATGACGGCCAATTGCCCCAGTTCTACGCCGAGATTGAAACTGAGCAGCACCTTCAGGAATTGCCCTTCCGGAAGACCCAGGCCTTGGAGCACCCCGGCGAAGCCCAATCCATGGATGAGCCCAAACCCGAACACGATCAGGAACCGCGAGGGGCGCATTTTGCGGAAGAAAACATTCTCCACCGCCACCACGACGATGGAAAGGGCGATGAGCGGCTCGACGATTTCGGAGGGAAGCGAAAATACGCCCAAGAGGGAAAGCCCCAGGGTGATGGAGTGGGCGATGGTGAAGGCCGTGACCTGGAGCAAAAGGGGACGGAACAGGGTGGAGAAGAAGAACAGGCCCAGTACGAACAGGATATGATCCATGCCTTTCGGCAGGATATGGGTGAACCCCAGCCCGATGAAGCGCCAGACCACGGATTCCTCCTCCGAGGCGGCACCGTCGGACCCGGCTGGTCTCATGGACTTGGCATATAGGGCATCGAGGGAATCGGCGGAGAGGGGCATGGTGAAACGATGATCGAGGCTGAGGAATTTGCGCTTGATCTCCTGTCCCTTATACCAGATGCGGAGATGACAAAGGGGCTGGACCTGCAGTTCCGCGAAGATCTTGCTGCCCAGCTCCACGCGTTGGGCCCCCGGGGGAATGGGCCAAGCTAACCGCAAGGCGATGGTCGTGTCCGCCAGGTCCACGCTGTCCAACTTGGCCGCCACGTCCCCGCCATGCTTCTTCCACTGCAGCACCTTCATATCCCCGGAGCGGCCGTCGAACTTCACGTCGAACCGAGTCTGGAAATAGTATGCAATGCGATCGCTCATCAATCCGTATTCGGACCGCGGGGTTTCCTTTAGCGTTTTGAATCCCAGGGCAAAATGAAGGTCGTCGCGGTTGACGTCGACCAATGCCTCCAGGGTGTCCTGGCGCAGGGTCATGTCCACCTTGGAAACGCCGCTGGGATGGGCCCGGGCGGATTCCGGCAACAGGCAGGCGAAGATGAAAAAGAAAGCCGCGGCAGAGCGTGCGATGTGCATTTTCGATTTCCCCCGGTTCCGGAAATTACCGGCCTCGAATGTAGTCATAAAGGATGTCCGTGAAAAATTCTGCGTCCAGGGAGGCGCGGGGCCGGGATCAGCGTTCGATGTAGATGATTCCCGCAGGATCCACCCCCAGGCGAAACCGGTCCCCGACCTTGGCCCGCAAGCCCGGCGCCGCGGTAACGCGCAGGACGGTGCCTTGCACGTCCAGGACCAGAGCCACTTGCGGCCCCAGATGCTCCACCACCGCGGCGAACGCGGGACCGGCCGGATCGGCCGTGACCCGCCAGCTTTCCGGGCGGATGCCCACCATGCGCTTTCCGGATAAGGGAAGCCCCAAGCGTCCCGCCTGGTCGCAGGTGAGCAGGTTGATGGCCGGCCTGCCGAGCATGCGCGCCACACGGCTGTCGATGGGCTGCCGGTAGATGTCTTCGGGTGGCCCGGTCTGCAATACCTTGCCGCGGTCCAGGACCAGGATGCGATCGGCCAGGCTCATCGCTTCCACATGGTCATGGGTCACATAAATCATGGCGCAACCCAGCGACCTTTGCAGTCGGCGGATTTCCACCACCATGCGCTCCCGCAGCTTGGCGTCCAGGCTGGCCAAGGGCTCGTCCATGAGGAATAGTTTGGGTCGGCGCACCAGGGCCCGGCCGATGGCGACCCTCTGCATCTCGCCGCCGGATAATTCATGCGGACGGCGATCGAGCTTGTCGGTGAGGCCCAAGGCGGCCGCGGCCTCGGCCACCCTTGAGCCGATTTCCGAGGTGGGCAATCCCAAAGCCCTGGCCCGCAGGGGAAAGGAGAGGTTTTCCCGCACGCTCATGCGCGGATACAGGGAAAAGTTCTGGAAGACCATGGCCATGTCGCGCTTGTGGGGCGGCAGGCCCGAGATGTCGATCCGCGCATTTTCAGCGGATCCGTTTTCGGCGGGTCCTTCCTCGAAGATGCGTCCTTCGCCCGGCCGCTGCAACCCGGCCATGGTCCGGAGCAGGGTGGTTTTGCCCGAACCGGTGCGGCCCAGCACCACCAGGAGCTCGCCGGCCGCCACCTGGAATCCCACCCCGGACAGGGCGGGTCTTCCGGTGTCCTCGCCGCCGAAGGCGACGGTCAGTCCCTCTATCGCGTAGGCCGGCATGCCGCCTCCAGGGTGCGCCAGGGCAGGGCCTCGCCGGAAGCGCCGTCGAACCAGCGGCATCCGGAAGGGAGAAAGTTGATGCCCACGGTCTCGCCTTCGCGGAACCGGATGCCCGCCGGGATCCACGCCTTCAGGAATCCGGTTCCAAGGCGCAAGGTCAGCATGTTGTGGGATCCCAGCGCCTGGGTATGTTCCACCACGCACGGTGCCCCGTCCTCGCTCAACAGTACATTTTCCGGCCGCACGCCCAGGCGGCATTCGCCCCCCTCGGCATGGTTGGCGGAGACGCCTTCCCTGTCGCCGTCTTCGGCTACGCGCAAGCGCATCGACAGTCCCGCCGTCTCGGCCCAATCGCCGGAGCGGCGCGCGTGCAGGATGTTCATCCCGGGCGAGCCGACGAAGTCGGCCACGAAAAGGTTGGCGGGGGAATCATAGATGTTACGGGGATGATCGAATTGCATCACGCGGCCGTCCTTCATCACCGCGATGCGGTCGGCCAGGCCCATGGCTTCTTCCTGATCGTGGGTGACGAAAAGGGTGGTGGCCCCGGAGCGGTTGTGGATGGCCCGCAAGGTCTCGCGCATCTCCTCGCGCAGGGCGCCGTCCAGGGTCCCCAACGGTTCGTCCATCAGGAAGGCCTGGGGCGAGCGCACCAAGGCGCGGGCCAAGCCGACCCGCTGTTGATCGCCGCCGGAAAGGGTCTTAGGATAGACGTCGGTCAGGTTGCCCAGACCCAGGCTTCGCAGCATGTCCTCGGCCCGGCGTCCCGCTTCCGAGGCCGGCAGGCCCTGGGCCCGCATGGTGAAGGCCACGTTGTCGCGCACCGACAGGTGGGGATACAGGGAGAACAACTGGAAAACGAAGGCGATATCCCGCTCCCCGGGCCGGAGGCGCGTTACGTCCTTGCCGTTGATGAAAACCTGGCCCTGGGAAGGCGATTCCAGTCCCGCGATCATGCGCAGGGTGGTCGTCTTGCCGCAGCCACTGGGCCCCAGGATCACCACGAACTCCCCTTGCTCCACGGAAAGATCGGTGGGCAACACGGCGATGACGCCGCCGAACTTCTTGGCGACGCCGGCCAGGCGGATACGCGGCTGCTTCACAGGTCGCCCGCTCCGGCGCGCTTCTTGTCTTCCGCCAGGCGCTTTTCGGTGCGCTCGCCGGTCAGCCAACCCGCTGCGTTATAGCCGATGATGGAAATCAAGGTGACGGGAAACCCGATGGCGAACAGCGTTTCCGCCCAAGGCTGTACGATGAGGAAGAGCCCGAGGGCCATGCCGATAAGGGACGCGCGCTGGAGGGTCAATTCCTTTCTCATCCCTTCACCGCTCCGAATGTGACTCCCCGGACCAAGTGCTGCCGCATCATCAGGCCGAAAAACACGATAGGCAGAAGGAACAGGGTCGAAGCCGCAGCCAAGGGGCCCCATGGGATGGTGCTGTTGTCGCCGATGATGGCATGGATGCGGACGGGCATGGTGACCGCATCCGTGTTGGTCAGGGTCAAAGCAAAGGCGTATTCGTTCCAGGCCGAGATGAGCGAGAAGACGGCGGTGGCGGCGATGCCCGGACCCGCCTGCGGCAGGACCACGCGAAAGAAGGCTTCCAGGCGCGAATGGCCGTCGAGCATGGCGGCCTCCTCATAGGCGGCGGGAATTTCATCGATGAAGGCTTTCATCATCCAGGTGCAGAAAGACAGGTTGAAACAGGTATACAGGAGGATGAGCCCGAAGCGCGTGTCCAGCAATCCCAACCGGCTGTACATGAAACTGATGGGCACCGCCAAGGCCAAGGGCGGAAGCATGCGAGTGGACAGGATGAAGAAGAGGGCATCGCGACTGCCGCGGAAGGGAAAGCGGCTGAAACCGTAGCCCGCCAGGGATCCGACGATCACCGAAAGCGCGGTGCTGACCAAGGAGATGAAAACGGAGTTGAAGAGGTAGCGCAGGGTTTCCGAATCCGAAAGGATGCGCTGGAAGTTGCCCAAGGTGAAGCGGAACCAGAGGGAGTTCTCCGGAGCCGACAGTCCCGGGAGGAAGCGGGGAGGCAGGGCGGCCGAATCCGCGGACAGTTTGAACGCTGTGATGACCATGTAGAGCACCGGGGCCAGGCTGATCAGGGCATAGGCGGCCAGCAGCATCGCGCGCACGGGAGCGTTGGCGCCCTTTTCATTACGGGCCCCGGTAAGTCGACCCATCATAGTCGTCTCCCGCGAAGGTGATCCAGGTAACGCAATACCAAAGTGGCCAGGGCCAGGGAGGCGATGAGCAGCAGGTAGGCCAGGGCCGTGGGTTCTCCCAAGGATCGGCTCCCGCCAAACCCCCGGGCGTGCAGGAGCACGCTGACGAAGGTGGTGGGTTGGCCTTCCAGATTCCCATTCAGGACCATGGCCGAATCGAACAGTCGGAAGGTGTCCATAGCGCGAAAGACCACGCCCAGAAGCACCATCGGGGCTGCCAGGGGCAGGGTGATATGGCGGAACCGGAACCAGGCCCCGGCCCGATCCACCTCGGCGGCCTCGTACAGGGTCTTAGGGATGGCGTTGAGGCCGGCCAGGGAAAGCAGCATCATGAAAGGCGCCCACATCCAGACTTCGGCGATCACGACCGCCCAAAAGGACAGGAGCCGGGATCCGTCCCAGTTCCAGCGCACATCCAGGAACCAGTTCACGATCCCATAGTCGGCGTTGAACAGGTAACGCCAGAAAGAACCCATCACCGCCGGTGAGAGCATCATGGGAATGAGGAGGATGGCCGTGAATAGGCCGCGCCCCTGGAAACTCCGGCGCAGCAGCATGGCTACCGCGAAACCGATCAGGGTCTGCAATCCGACCGTCACTCCCACCAACGCGCCTGTGCGCATGAAAGCCTTCCACACTTCCTGGCGCGGGCTCTGGAGCAGCTCCTTATAGTTGTCCATGCCGTTGAAGCGGGGTGCGGTGTCGATGATGGGGTTGAAATCCGTGAAGCTGATGCCCAAGGAGGCCAGCAAGGGAAACACGTTGAAGGAGATGAGAAGCGCCATGGCGGGCATGATGCACATATTGCGCACCGCCCGGTCCGACATGAAGTTTCCCTGGGGCCGGCTCATTGGATCCGCCCCCGCTTCCGCAGGATGGCTTCGTGTTCGATCTGGATCTGCCTGACGGCGGCCACCGGATCGGCCCCGTCCTGGAAGACGGCGCAAAACTCGCGCTGGCAGGCCTTCATCATATCGTCATACTCGGGCACGGACCAGAAGTCGCGCATCAATTGGAAGGCTTCCTGAAACAGGTGGTTGTAGGGCGCGGCCTTCTTGAAAGCGTCGCCGGCCAACACCATCCTGTTGGACGTGAACCCGCCCTTTTCCGCCCATAGCTGCTGGTTTTTGGTTTCGGAAAACCACTTGAGGAAGTTTTTGGCGCGCTCCTGTCGAACCGGCGAGATGTGCGCGTTGATGCTCATGCCCTGGCCACCCAGCGCGGCAGCCCGCCGGAACGTTCCCGCGGAATCCGTATGGCCGGGGGAATTGAAATATCCAGTTTTATCGTAGAAGTCAGGATTGTTTCCCGGGCTGGCGAAGGCGGGAAAGAAGGCGAAGAAGTTGCAGGCCATGGCAGCGCGGCCGGCGATGTATTCGGCGGCCACCTCTCCGTAGCCCATGTTGCGGCCTCCGGGCGAGGTGGATTGCATCAGGTCCGTATAGAAGCGCAGGGCCTCGACCGTGCCGCGCGAATCGATGGACACCCGGTTGGTGACGTAATCGCCGAAGTCGCCGCCGAAAGACCACATGACGGGCTCAAAGCTCATGGTGGCCATGTCGTATTTGCGCGAGGTGGGCATCACCAGGCCCGCCATGCCGGGGATGGCCTGCTTGAAATAGCGCGCGATCCAGCGGAGTTGCTCCCAGGTTTTGGGCGGTGCCAAGTGGAATAGCGGGGTGACCTTGTTGGCTTCCAGGTAACGGGTGAAACCGGTCCGGTGTCCCTGATCCTCAAACAGATCCTTGCGATAGGCCCAGGCCAAGGCGTCCGCTTCACAGGGGACGGCGTAGTAACGGGTCGATCCCTTGGGGTACTCGCAATACCATTTCAGGGCCGACGGCTCCAGTTCGTCCGTGATTACATTGGTCTTCATCCAATCGGTCAGCTCCAGGTAATGGCCGCCCACCACCCCCAACCCCAGCCACTGACTGTCCCCGATGATGATATCGTAGTTGTCGTCCCGATTACGGAACTCGGAGAAGGTCGCGTCGGCGAAGGCGCCGTCCCAGGATTTCTTGATAACCTTGACGGCGACGCCGGATTCGGCTTGGTAGAGCGCCCCGAGTTCGGCCAGAGCGTCGGAGGGGCGCCATTCGGCCCAGAGGACCTTGATTTCGGGGGTGTCGGAGCGGGAGCCGCAACCGGAAAGGGGCAAAAGGAGGGCGGAGAGGGCCGTCAGGGCGATAGGAGCGATGCGGCCGCACCAGGCGGCGGAAAGTGTGAGTTTTCCCATGGGGAGCCCATTAATATAATTCGCGAAAGGCTTTCCTTTGGTATCGAATTCCAGACTTTGCAGCCATAGGGGCTAGCCCGTGTTATTCATGAAATAAAAGGGATAGGCGTATGCGCCCACGGAGTGCACGGCGGCTTTGAATGACGCTTCGATTTTGGACCCTGCTTGACGGCCCGGGATCGTTCCGAACCTACTATTCCGAATGTCCCACCAATGCAGGGGCGAGGGTTATCAGGAGGTACGGTACATGTCAGTCAAAACACGGTTGCTCGGTTTGTGTATTTTGGGGAGTTCCGTCAGCGCCTTCGCTCATGGCCTTGTCGAAAGCCCCCCCTCCCGCAACTGGATTTGCGGCGCGGTCACCAAACCCGACGATGTGGATAATGGAACCGCAAAACATCCCATATGCGGCGAGGCCTTCAAGTCCAACCCCATAGCGGGCTACAATTTCATGGCCGTGGTCACCCATACCCTAGGACGCTCCACGGTAACGCCCTTGCCCAAGAACGTGTGCGGGTTCGATGGGGAAACCTGGAAAGGCGCTTCCACCCCCTGGGACGTGCCCATGGAATGGCCCGCCACTCCCATGAGTGCCGGTCCGCAATCCTTCACCTGGAACATCTCCTGGGGCCCGCATTTCGACGACACCAAGGAATTCCGGTATTGGATCACCAAACCCGGATTCGTTTTTTCCCCGACCAAGGACCTGGCCTGGGACGATTTCGAGACCGAGGCTTTTTGCGTGCTGGCGTATGACGACAAAAACCCCTCCGCCAATCCCAAGGTCACCACCGATAAGGCCAAGAACCGCTTCATGAACCAGTGCGACGTTCCCGAACGCAGCGGCCATCACGTCATCTATTCGGAATGGGGCCGCATTGCCCCCACCTTCGAACGTTTCCACGGATGCGTGGATGTGGCCTTCGGCGGCAGTGTGGGTAACCTCCACATTCCCGGCGGCGGAAAAGGAAGGGGCTTGAAAGACGAAACCGGAAAGACGGCGGACGCATTGGGCCGGGCCAGGACAATCGGCACGGGTATCCGTATCCGCGTCCCGTGAGGTTGTAATACCAAAACCAACCGGGGATTGCTCGAGCGCGTTTCCGGTTGTAGGTACCGGGAAGGTTACCCCATCAGGGATTTCAGCTTCCGGCAGGTACCTGGGATGTCACCCGATCCGAAAATGG
>JALYSE010000370.1 GCA_030854955.1 Fibrobacterota bacterium
CCGACAGGCCGGCCGCATCGTCCGACGCGCGGTTGATGCGCAAACCGGTGGAGAGCTTCTCAAGGGACTTGCCGAGGGAAACCTGCTGAGTATTCAGCGCGTTCTGGCCGATCATGGAGCCGATGTTGTGATTGATGCGCATTGTAAAAAACCTCCGTGTTTACCGTTTTTCCGAAGCGTCCTTGCTTCAAGGTCCCGCATTATGGGGGACACTTTATGTATCGGTGGGGTTCTTGGATTCCTTTAACAATTCTGCCAACTTCAATTTGCGCTGGAGGGCCGGGTTGGACCTTTTTGGGGTGAATCCGGTTTTCAGGAGCAGGAAAGGCGAAAAATTAACACCCGTCCGGGAGGATAGGCAATTGGTTTAACATGAACTTCAAGGCTCCCTTAACGTAGTAGGAGCGAGGTCGCAGCCTTATGGAGACGGCCGCTCCCATGGCGGAGTGGAAAATACTTTATCCTGCCAGCAGGAACAGTATGCCTTAAAGCACCTGGTTGGCCTGGGGGTTGCTTGGCCTTGACCGATGAAAAAAGAGGGAAATAGAAAAGCCCCGCGTCCTTGGGACGCGGGGCCGTCATCCAACTACGGAGGGCTCGGGATTTTGACCGCTCAGCCGAGCGGACTCGTCGCTTAACTTTGGAGCAGGGACAGCACGCCTTGGGGCACCTGGTTGGCCTGGGCCAACATTGAGGTCGCACTCTGCGTGAGGATTTGCGCCCGGGTGAATTCCGTCGTTTCCTTCGCGAAGTCCACGTCGCGGATGCGGCTTTCGGCGTCCTGCGTATTGAAAATCTGGTTGGACAGATTCGAAATGGCGAATTCAAGCCGGTTTACGTAGGCACCCATGTCGGAACGCATGGTATTGACCGACTTGATAGCTAAGTCGATTATAGACAGGGACGACAAGGCCGAGGAAGACGTGCTCACGGCGGTTGTGGTGACGTTCATGCCGAGTGCGCCAAGCGACATGGCCGTAATGGTGATGCTGATGCGGTCGACCGATGTGCTGGAGCCCGCGCCGATATGGAGCACGGAGGCGGCTCCGCCCGACACTCCGAAGGATCCCGCCGCGCCATCCAGCAGGGTCATCCCGTTATAGGAGGCCGAATTCGAGATGCGGGTGATTTCACTCAGCAGCTGACTGAATTCCTTATCGATATAGGCCCGCTCCGTGGTGGTCATGGTATCCGTGGCGCTCTGGATGGCGAGCTCGCGCATACGCTGGAGGATATTGTTGACCTCGCCGGTGGCGCCTTCCGCAATCTGCAACAAGGCGATGCCGTCTTCGGCATTCGACTTGGCGCGGCCCATGCCGCGGATTCTGCTCCGCAGGGACTCGGATACCGACAGACCGGCCGCATCGTCCGACGCGCGGTTGATGCGCAGACCGGTGGAAAGTTTCTCAAGTGACTTGCCGAGGGAAATCTGCTGGTTTTTTAAAGCGTTCTGGCCTATCATCGAAGAAATGTTGTGATTGATGCGCATGGTACGAACCTCCGTGTTGTTTATTTCGCTAGGCTACGTCCTTGCAGCTTCGCGGTCGATACCGGGACTCCCTCCCGGCTTATACCCATTCATCGACCACTTTTTTGCCGGGGTTGAGGCCTTTTTTTCCAAGACCGTCTTCATAAGTCAAAGTGACATCGGAAGTTAACAAGAGACATCAAGTGGATTGCCATGGTTTCCTCAAGGAAAAACCCCGCTTTCCCCTAAAAAACCACGGTAACGCGAATGATACTGCCGGAAGGTGAAGCCAACCTTGAAGAAGATTCTCGTAAACTTTTTTCGGGGGCACGGTAAAAAATCACCGTGCTATGACCGGAGTAGGGACTACCACAGGCGCGCGGGAGCCGAACCGGGAGGCCGGCGCAAGGGCCGGGAGCCCGGCGCAAGGACCGGCGATCCGCCGCAGCCCGGGACGCGCGCTGACTAACGACGCGTGAGGGTTACGAGTTTTCCGTCCGGGTCCAGCGTCAGGTTACAGGAACCTTACGCGGAATAGTCCGCCGGCGATATGGGCCGGCAGGTTCACGCGCAAGCGACCCTGGGTTCCGGCCCTTACGAATGACCATATCCGCTTGCCCTGTATATCGTAGGCTTCTAGTCCCCCGAAGCCTTCGGGGATTTCGATGGCCGAGAAGCCGGCCATGATTTGGAAGCCGGGGCCGGCGGCACTTCGGCGCGAGGATCCGGCCACGGAGACGGGAATGCAGGCTTCATCCCTCGATCCGGTGTAGTCGAAGCGGAAGAGGGCGCTATTGAAATCGCCATAGCCTAGTTCGCTGTATTGAAGAATGTAGAGGGAACCTTCGGGACCATACTGGGCGGAGACGTTGGCCCTCATGGTCGCGTCCGGGAAGGGGATCATCTTGTCAAGCTTGCCGTCGGGCTTCAAGGATACCAGTTTGTGCACCTTCCTAGACCAATCCCAGAAGTAGATGCGACCATCGTATTGGGGCGGGAATTTAGTAGCGGACGCAAGGTTCTTGTTATATCGGTACATCGGTCCGGACATGGCTGTTTCGCCACCTTCGAGCATATCCTGGAAATCCGCTTTGTTTCCTTTGGCATACCACACGATCGGCCCCTGAGAAGGCGGAAGCTTGTTGACGCCGGTATTGTTGGGTGAATTGTTGACGGGGGCGGCGCAATCGAACTTCGCGCCCGGTACGCCGGCCGCGCCGGAATAGTCCACATCGTTGTAAGCGTACTGGTTTCCATTGCAATAGGGCCAACCGTAAAACCCCGGTTTGGTCGCCACGTTCAGTTCGTCATGGCCCATAAACCCGCGGTTCGCCACATCTTCATTGGCATCGGGCCCCACGTCGCCCCAGATGACCCAACCGGTCTTCGAGTCCACGGTGAAGCGGAATGGATTTCGCATGCCCATGGCGTAGATTTCCGGCCGGACCTTGGCGAGTTCGGCGGCTGACCAAAAAGAGGAGTA
>JALYSE010000170.1 GCA_030854955.1 Fibrobacterota bacterium
GCCTTGGCCGGATTCCTCGGTTTCGCATTGCTCCTACAATGCTTTCTGGGAATGGCGACGATTTGGACCGGAAAGTCGCCCGTTCCGACTACTTTCCACCTCTCAGGCGGTGCCTTGGTTTTCGCGACCGGAGTGTTACTCTTCATGTCGATTTGCCGCCTGCATAAACCCGTTCATGGGAAGAAGGAATCGAACGGAAACGCGGTGGATCCTCGAAGCCTTCCTGCCCAATTCGATGGCGTGGCCCTGACGTGAAAGCCGTTGCCCGCACTCCGGGAATGGAAACCGTGTCATCGGGATCCACCGGAAAAAAAGCCAATCTCTCGCTTCCCAAGGCCATATCCTCCTTCTTCGAAATGATGAAGCTGAAGATGGTCTTCCATATCTTGATCACCACCTTCGTGGGCTTTTACCTGGGCAGCAAGATGGAAATGGCCCAGGGCCTGCTCTGGCATACCCTCCTCGGTACCGGAATCCTCGCGATCGGCGCATTCGCCCTGAACCAAGCTATTGAAATGAATTTTGACAAGCTGATGGAGCGCACGCGCGCCAGGCCGATTCCCACCGAAAGGGTGGGGAGGACCTCGGCGGTGGTATTCGGCGGCCTCTGTTTCGTGGCGGGAACGGGATATCTTTGGGCGTATGTGAATGTTTTGACGGCCTTTCTGGGTGCCTTAACCCTGATCCTTTATGCCGCCGTTTATACCCCCATGAAACGCATGACGAGCCTGAATACCCTGGTCGGAGCTATTCCGGGTGCCCTGCCGCCCTTGATGGGGTGGACCGCGGCCCAGGATAATCTGGGAATGGGGGGCATGATCCTGGCGGCCATACTCTTCTTCTGGCAGTTGCCCCATTTCCTGGCTTTGGCCTTGATGTACAAGGATGACTATCGGATCGGCGGATTCAAGATGCTCAGCGTCACTGACCCGACGGGAGAGGCCTGTTACCGGCATATCATCCTGCAGACTTTCACTCTCGTATTGGTCTCCCTGTTTCCCTTCGTGTTCCGGTTGTCTGGCTATTGGTATCTGGCCATCGCCCTGATTGGCGGAGGCTATTTCCTGCTGGCGGCATTTTCCTTGGCTCGCAGGCGCAACCGCCCCGCAGCCCGAGCCCTCTTTTTCACATCCCTGATATACTTACCGATATTGCTGTTGGTTATGGCCTGGGACAAGGCCATCGTATTCGTTTAGGCCTACCCTCCCGACGATGGCTGTGAAAAAGGCATCCGTCGGTCTGTCTGGAACTCGGTTAGGGTCGACCCCTGAGCCGAATCGGATGCACCAATCCCGATCCCTCCTACGGTATCCGGGACGGGGGTAGCGCTGCGGAGACGGAAGGGCAACTTTCCCCGACCGAGGTTAAAGGATTGTCGTTGCTCCCTTTAGCAAACGATTCTACGCTTTCTTTACTCTCTCCTATTCGACTCCGGTCAATTAATCCCAATTAAATGTTGTAGCAATCCCATCGGCTATGATAGTCTAACGCCGAGATGCCGCATGAATTTTTCTTCAATAACAACAGCGAATCGATTGAATTCCGAATTGCGCTTATTTATCTTTTTCGGCCGTTGATGATGGCCTCGGACAAAATCGAAATTCATCTCGCTCAACTCCTGCAACGGAGAGCTACTTAATGGTATTCCCAAAGTGGACCAATAAGATCCCGGCGATCGCCGCGGTATCCGCTTTCGTAATTTTAAATACGATCATATTCGTCTTCTGGTATTGGTTCTCGCCCAAGCACCTGAATGTCGGCTATCAGCCTGAACAACCTGTCCACTACAGTCACAAGCTGCATGCGGGTGAAATGGGGATGGATTGCCGCTATTGCCATTTCAATGTGGAACGCGGCGCGCACGCGGGCGTTCCTCCCACCGAAGTGTGCATGAACTGCCACGAATTGGTGAAAACCACATCTCCCGAGATCATCAAGATCCGCGAGGCCTTCACCACCGGCCATCCCATCCCCTGGGTTCGGGTCCATAAGCTTCCCGAGTTCGCGTACTTCAACCATAGCGCCCACGTCAACAAAGGCGTGAGCTGCGTGTCGTGCCATGGCCGCGTGGATCAAATGGAAGTGGTCCGCGAGGTCGAGCCCCTGAGCATGGCGTGGTGCATTGAATGCCATCGTGCTCCGGCCGAACACATCCGCGACCGCAAGCTGGTGACCAATCTCGCATGGCGTCCCGATGGCGACCCCGTGGTGAATGGCCTCAAGTTCATGGAAAAGTATCACGTCAATACCAGAACGGATTGCAATACATGTCATCGTTAAATCTGGACCCCAAAGAAACCGGTAAAAAGTACTGGAAGAGCCTTGATGAGCTGGGCGAAGCCCCCGAGTTCAAGACTTTCTTGGAACGTGAATTTCCCGAAGGCGCATCGGAGATCGGCAGCAACGTATCCCGCCGCAAGTTTCTTCAGGTCATGGGCGCCGGCATGGCCTTGGCAGGGGTGACCGGATGCAAAATCGTCCGTCGTCCCGAAGAGCACATTCTTCCCTACAACAAGATGCCGGAAAGCATCATTCCGGGAATTCCCCAGTTCTATGCGACCGCCATGTCCGTGGGTGGCGAAGCCGTTGGCTTGTTGGTTGAGAGCCATGAAGGCCGCCCCACCAAAATCGAAGGCAATCCCAAGCATCCTAGCAGTATGGGTGCCACCGGCAAATACCATCAGGCCTCGGTCCTCGGTCTTTACGATCCAGACCGCAGCCAATATCCAAATAAGGGCGGCCAGGCTACCGATTTGAAGGCGTTCTGGGCCGAAGCGGCCTCGCTTTTCGCTCCTTACAACCAGAATGGTGGCCAAGGCCTCCGCTTCCTTAGCGGATTCATCGCTTCGCCTTCACTTGCGGACGTGAAGGCACATGTCCTCAAGACCTTCCCCAATGCGAAGTGGACCACGTACGAAGCTGTGACCCGGGACGCCCAGATTCAGGGTATCGCGACGGTTGCCGGTGCTGCTTTGGATCCCCATTACAGGTTCGAGGCCGCTAAGCGCGTCCTGTCCATCGATGCGGACTTCACCGAAGCCGAATCCGATCATCTGAAGTACGGCAAGGCTTTCGTTTCCACCCGCAATCCTGACCTGGGTACCGAAAAGATGAGCCGGCTGTACGTCGTCGAGTCCCTCTTTTCGCCCACTGGCGGAACCGCCGATCATCGTCTGCGCGTCAAGCCCAGTCAGATCGTTAATGTACTCATCCTGGTCGCCAAGGAACTCCAGGCCCAGGGCCTGGATCTGGGCGCTTCCGGGTCGGAAATCGGCGCCTTGACGGTCGATGCCGCAGCCGCCGGCGTCAAGACCGAGTATGTAAAGGAGCTCGCCAAGGACATCCTTGCCCATAAAGGCGCATCCGCCGTCGTGGTCGGACGGTATCAGCCCGCTTTGGCCCACGCCATAGGCCATGTCCTGAACGCCGCCCTCGGTAATATCGGCGCCACCGTGGAATACCGCAAATCGGCCTTCAAAGAGCTGAACGGCGAATCGGCCGGTTCCTTCGAGTCCATCGTCGAACTCGCCAACGCCATCGGCGCCGGCCAGGTCGAGACCCTGGTCATCCTTGATGCCAATCCCGCCTTCACCACCCCCGCGGACCTCGATTTCGCCGGCAAAATGGTCAAGGTCAAGAACGTCATTAATTTGGGTTCGGAAGCCAACGAAACCTCCGTCCTCAGCGGCTGGCACCTGCCCGCCAACCATTTCCTGGAAGAGTGGGGAGACGGACTCGCCTATGACGGCACCGCTTCCATCGCCCAACCCCTGATCCAACCCCTTTACCAGACCCTCGGCGTCGCCGAATTGCTGGCCGGACTGTCCGGATTCGCCCATCGCAAGAGCCATGATATCGTCAAGGAATACTGGCGCAAGCAATCGGGTGGAGACAACTTCGAACGCCAATGGCGCGAATGGCTCCACGACGGCGTCATCGCCAAGTCGGCCTATCCCATCGTCAATCCCGGCACTGCAAACGGCGGGATTGCCAAGCTGGCAGGGAACTTCGCGGCCAAGGCCCCTAAGGCGGGCAGCCTGGAAATCATTTTCCGAGCTCATCCCAATCTATATGACGGCCGGTTCGCCAACAATGCATGGCTTCAGGAGTTGCCGGATCCCATCACTAAACTGACCTGGGACAACGCCGTATTCGTGAGCCCCAAGCTCGCCGATAAGATCGGGATTTCCGAAGGTCTGGTCAATAAGAAAAAGACTGGTACAACCATGGGCGACTATCGCAATCGCCCCATGGTCCGCGTGTCCGTGGGCGGCAAGTCCCTGGAAGCAGTCGCCTGGATCGTCCCCGGACTTTCCGATGAAACCCTCTTGGTCCATTTCGGCTATGGCCGCCGCACCACCGGCAAGGTCGGATCCAATTCCGGGTTCGACGCCTATTCCATCATGAACAGCGCTTCGCCTTTCCTGGCGGGAGACGTTAAGGTTGAAGCCACTGGCGCCGAGTATGAAGTCGCTTGCACCCAGGACCACTGGTCCCTCGAAGGCCGTCCCATCGTGCGCGAAACCGGCCTGGAATCGTACATGGCAAACAAGCAGGAATCCTTTTCCGAGGACACATGGAATCCCCATCCCGAGGAAAAGTCCCTGTGGACCGAAGCTTCCGCCGACAAGGGTGGCGCCCGCGGCACCTATGACTTCACCAAGGGAATGCAGTGGGGCATGGTCGTCGACCTGAACAGCTGCACCGGATGCAATACCTGCCTGTTGGCCTGCACGGCCGAGAACAACATCCCCGTCGTGGGCAAAGAACAGGTCCTGCTCGGCCGTGAAATGCATTGGATCCGCCTGGATCGCTATTTCACCGGTGACGTGGACAATCCGGAACTGGTGTTCCAGGTCATGACCTGCCAGCACTGCGAAAACGCACCTTGCGAAGAAGTTTGCCCCGTGGCCGCCACCGTGCATTCCCACGAAGGCCTGAACGACATGGCGTATAACCGCTGTATCGGCACCCGTTATTGCTCCAATAACTGTCCGTACAAGGTCCGCCGGTTCAACTTCTTCAACTACACCAGCCAGTGGAAGAACTCCAGCCTCTCCATGCAGAAGAATCCGGACGTCACCGTCCGCTTCCGCGGTGTCATGGAAAAGTGCACCTATTGCGTGCAGCGCATCAACCGCGCCCGCATCCAGTACAAGAACAAAGGGCAGGAAACCATCCCGGACGGCGTCGTGGTACCGGCTTGCGCGCAAGCGTGCCCGACGGATGCAATCGTGTTCGGAAACATCAACGACGCCTCCAGCCGGGTGGCAAAACTCAAAGCGCATCCCCGGAACTTTGGCGTGCTCCGGGATCTGAACACGAAGCCCCGGACCAGCTATCTGGGCAAGGTCCGGAACCCCAATAAAGCCATCGAGAAGATTAAGGCTTGAATCTTAAAGCGCCGTTGAAGGGAAAAAGGCAAGGACGGTTATGATTATCCATCGCGACGACGACCCCACAAAAAGACCGGTCCTGGTTGAAACCAGCGACTTCCATGAGGTCACGGACATCATTACGATTCCCGCCGAGTCGAAGCCGACCTCGACTTGGGTGATTCTGATGCTCATGAGCCTTTCCCTGCTTTCCGTGATGGTCGGCATGATTGGCTACCTGTTTTGGCAAGGAACCGGCGTCTGGGGCGTCAATGTACCCGTGGGTTGGGGCTGGGCTATCGTAAACTTCGTTTGGTGGATCGGTATCGGTCATGCGGGTACCCTGATTTCCGCCATCCTTTTCCTGTTCCGTCAAAAGTGGCGGACGGCCATCAACCGCTTCTCCGAGGCCATGACGATTTTCGCGGTGATGTGCGCCGGTATCTTCCCGGCCATTCACGTCGGCCGTATCTGGGTCATCTACTACGTTTTCCCGATTCCGAACAGCATGTCGGTTTGGCCCAACTTCCGCAGCCCTCTGCTGTGGGACGTATTCGCGGTCAGCACCTACTTCACCGTTTCCGTCCTCTTCTGGTACATGGGCCTCATTCCCGATTTGGCAACCTTCCGTGACCGGGCGACCACCAAAATCCGCAAATTCGTGCTCCATATCTTCTCCCTTGGCTGGCGTGGTTCCGCGCGCCACTGGCAGAATTACGAGCGCTCCTACTTGATCCTGGCGGCCATCTCGACGCCACTCGTGCTTTCCGTGCACTCCATCGTGTCCTTCGACTTCGCGGTTTCCAAGGTTCCGGGATGGCACACCACCATCTTCCCTCCGTACTTCGTCGCGGGCGCCGTGTTCTCGGGCTTCGCCCTAGTGGAAACCCTGCTTCTCATCGCCCGTCAGGTCTTCGGCCTTCACAAAGTCGTTCGCATGCACCATCTCGATAATATGAACAAGTTCATGTTGCTGACGGGTTCGCTGGTCGGATACGCATACGGCATGGAGCTCTTCATCGCCTGGTACTCGGGCAACGTCTATGAGAAGTTCGCCTTCTACAATCGCGCCCTAGGCGAATTCTGGTGGGCCTACTGGATCATGGTATCCTGCAACGTGCTGGCTCCCCAATTGTTCTGGTTCAAGAAGATCCGCTTCAGCATCCCGATCATGTTCATCATCACCATTCTAATCAACATCGGCATGTGGTTCGAACGCTTTGTCATCGTGATTACCCTGCATGCGGATTTCCTGCCTTCCTCTTGGGGTTATTATCGTCCCACCTGGGTGGATATCTGGACCTATATCGGCACCTTCGGCCTGTTCGGCACGTTCTTCCTGCTGTTCCTGAAGTACCTGCCACAGCTCGCCATCGCGGAAGTGAAAGGCGTAATGCCCGAGGCCAACCCGCATTTCGGTGATGATCATCATGCCTCTGCAGGCGCGTCCGCCAATCACGGCGCGAATCCCAAAGGACATTGAGAAATGGAAAAGACCATCTCAGACGTCAAACCCAAAGTCTTCGGCGTGCTGGCGGAGTTCGCCAGCGTCAAAGACGTCTATCATGCCGCTGAAAAGGTCCGTGATGCGGGCTTCAAGAAGTGGGACGTGCATTCCCCTTTCCCAATCCACGGAATCGACGGGGCCATGGGACTCGGCGACTCCCGGATCGGCTGGATCGCGCTTTTTTCGGCCATGGCCGGTTGCTTCGGTGGTTTCGGCCTCCAATACTGGATCAATATGTACGCCCAACCGGTTGTCATCGGCGGCAAGCCTCTCAATCCCTACCCGGCCTTTGTACCGGTCACCTTTGAGCCAGGCATCCTTTTCACAGCCTTTGGCTGCCTACTGGGTATGCTCGCCCTCAATGGCCTGCCCCGCCTGTACCATGCCGTGTTCAAGAGCAAGAATTTTCACCGCTTCTCCGACAACGGGTTCTTCATTAGCATCGAAGCCAAGGATCCGCGTTTCAACGTGAACGAGACCCGCAAGCTGCTTGAGAATATCGGCGGGCGCAATATCGAAGTCTTGGAGGATTGAACCCTTGAAATCCCAATACAGAACCGCATTGGCGTTCGTCGGTCTCGCCCTGGTCTCGGGCCTCCTGGGTTGCCGTGGACAGACTTCGGACAAGCCGCCTTTTTGGATCAAGCACGGCATGGAATTCCAGGCCAAGTTGCTGCCCTATGGCCATAACAATTTCTTTCCGGACGGGCGCAACATGCAGCATCCGCCCGAGGGCACGGTAGCCGTGGGGTTTCTCAAGGAAGACGACATCTACAATCGCGGAGGAAAGGACACGGCCCATTTCGCCGCCAACCCCATCAAGGTGGATGCGGCCCTGCTCGATCGCGGCCAGGAACGCTATCAAATATATTGCACCCCTTGCCACGGCCAGACCGGCCTCGGCAATGGCATCGTAATTGCAAGGGGATTCCCGGTTCCGCCCCCCAGCTTCCATGAAGACCGCGTTGTGGCGATGCCAGACGGACAGCTGTTCCACACCATCACATACGGTGTCCGAAAAATGCCGGCTTATGCAAAGCAGATTCCCGAAGAGGACCGCTGGGCGATCGTTGCCTACCTGCGCGCCCTCCAACGGACGACTCGCGCCACCATCAATGATGTTCCCGAGACCGACCGGGCCAACCTGAAGTAACAAGGATTAGGGATGTCACAGGATAAATACCGATTGAAGATTAAACTAGGAGGCGCGCCCATATTCCTGGGTGCCGGCGTCCTGGGGGCCGTTCTTTGCGTTGTCAGCTTCATGCAGAACCGCAAGGAGTTCTTCGCATCTTATCTGACCGCGTTTTGCTTTTTCCTGGCCATCGCCTTGGGGTCGTTCTTTTTCGTCTTCGTTTCCCATCTGGCGCGTTCCGCCTGGAGCGTAACGATCCGGCGTATCAGTGAAACCGCGGCCGCGAACCTTCCCTGGATGGCCTTGCTGTTCATTCCCTGCATCCTGGGGGTGTACGACCTGCTTCCTTGGATGGATGCGGACCTGCGCGCCAATGACCACCTGATCCACAAAAAGGCAGCCTTCCTCAATCCCACCTTCCTTTGGATCCGTTTAGCGATCTACTTCGCCCTCTGGACTGTTTTCAGCCTCTGGTTTCTGAGAACATCCAGGAAGCAGGATGAATCCGGTGATCCCGCCTTGACCATGAAGATGGGCCGCATCTCGGCCATCGCAGCCATCGTCTTTGCTCTCTCCCAGACCTTCTTCGCTTTCGACTGGATCATGTCCCTTGACCCCCACTGGTTCTCGACCATGTTCGGCGTTTACTACTTCGCCGGCGCCGTCGTTCTCCAATACGCCTTCCTCATTCTCATGAGCGCCATATTGCGCAGGAAGACCGGCCGTACGGACCTCTATCGCACGGATCATTTCCATGACGCAGGCAAACTGCTCTTTGGCCATAACGTGTTCTGGACCTATATTGGTTTCAGCCAGTTCTTCCTGATCTGGTATGCCAATATTCCCGAAGAAACAGTCTGGTTCCTGCACCGGTCCGAGGGCTCCTGGAAAACCATCAGCCTTATGCTGCCCTGGTGCCATTTCGCGATTCCGTTCCTGTACCTGATGTCCTGGCATGTCAAGCGCAATATCCCGGCCCTATGCGTCGGCGCCGTCTGGCTCGCCATTATGTGCTATATCGATATCTATTGGCTCATCCAGCCGAACTTCCATCACCATGGCGCCCATTTCGGCCTGGGCGACGTCGGTTCCATTCTGGCGGTGGGCGGCTTCTTCATGTTCCTCTTCATCCGCAGGCTCAACCAGGCCAACCTGATTCCGTGCGGCGATCCGCGCCTGGCAGACTGCCTTTCCTATGATAACGGGGTAATCACCAATGGACAGCACTGATACTCGCACCGTGGATCCTGCCCAGCCCCATCATTCGGAAAACGGCGGGCATGAGATGTCTGATTTCAGCTGGACCACGGTCCTCTGGCTCCTTCCGCTATCCGTCATCCTTCTTGTCACCTTCTTCGCGGTATGTATTCTATGGTTCAAGGGCGCCGCGAGTAAGGAGTTGATTGAGAAACAGGCGGAATTCACTACCTCCCAATTGAACGAACTGCGCGTCAAGGAAGGCGAAACCCTCAACCAGTACAAGTGGCTGGACAAGGACAAGGGCCGGGTCCAAATCCCCATTTCCCGCGCCATGGAATTGATGGCTAAGGAAAACCAGAACTCCAAGGGCCGGGATTGGACGCCCATTACGGATATCTACCTCGAAGGCGCTCCGTTCCAGACTCCGTCGGAAACCGAACCCGACGGCGCAGGCGCCCAGGATACAGGGGTTTCCATCGGGCGGGCACCATCGGCCCATGCTCCGGCCCAAGACGTTTCCAAACAGGAATCCGGCCACGGTGCCCCCAGTGGCGGACATGCCTCGGAAAAGAAGCACTGAAAGAAGCCATGAAGCATTTCCGGAAATCTACCCGTATCGCCCTGGGAATCTTGGCCGCTTTCGCATCCATGCTTCCCCAAGGTGCGTTCGCGTTCGGAGGCAGCTATGACAGCCAGACCGAAGTGGTTTCCGGCGCGGATGGCCAGTCCCTTCCGGCCGCCCTGGTCGATGTGGGAATCGTTGAACAT
>JALYSE010000171.1 GCA_030854955.1 Fibrobacterota bacterium
TCCAGGGAGATGCCGTCCAGGGGATCGCCGAAATCGAACCGGTAACCCAGGCGATACGTGGTCGCGGTTTGCCCGGTCAGGTCCTGCGTGGTCGCGGTTTGCCCGGTCAGGTCCTGCGTGGTCGCGCCCGAACGCACAGTGTCGGGAAACAGGCCGTGGAGGGCGTGGGATCCGGGCTGGCCCGGGACATTGCGGCCGGCGGCCCCGCCTTGTCCCGTGGATGCTGCCCATGCGTCCCAATCCCCTTCCGCCAAAGGACCTGCCCAGTCCTTGAGGGAAAAGACAAGCGAATCGGCCCCCGCTTGCTGGAGGAAGCGTTGCAAGCCGATGCGGGAAGCGACTTCCGGGGCGCGCGTCCGATACCAATGGATCTGCGCCTCATCGTCCGGAACCAGACCGCGGATGCGGACCTTGCTTTCCAGGGAGGCCAGGGATGAAAGCACCTTCAGGTTGGCTTCCCGGAACGGGAAGGGCGCGCCGGCACCGTCACGCACCACGCCTTCGCCCCAGAAGAGGACCGCGCAATCCTCCGGCGCCACCCCTTCGTAATTGATGCGGCGATCCTGACGAATGGCGAACCCTTTGAAGGTGACGCGCTCCAAGGCTTCCACGAAGCCGCGCTCCGGATTCCAGGCTATGTTGGCATAGGTGCGCTTGCAGGCGTCGGGCGCAATCTCCTCCACCCAGGCCGGCTTGATTTCGGCGGCGCGGTAGATGTAGACGCGCGATGTCTGGCGCACCTCCCCCGCCACGATCCATTCCGGCTTGCGCTTGGCCAGGGCCGAACCCGGATGCATGAACGCTTCCTTGTCCCCCGCCAGGCGGTAGGAAACGTCCTCCGGCTTGCGCCGACCCAGGAAGGGCAGGAATCCCGCCAGGATGGCCTTGTGCAGGGAATCGGTCATGGCCTCTTCAAGCTTGAACTTGGCCGGATCCAAGGTAACCTTGAGCAGACGGCAGAACTGATCGGTGAGGTCCATCCATTCGCGCACGCGATTGTAGGAGATGAAATTCTCCACGCACAGGTTGCGCAGCTTGCGCTGAGTAAACCGGTCCCCCCAATTACGGTGGATCCAGATCCACATGGCCAGCACGCCCAGGAAATCCGAACGCGGATCCTCAAAGCGTTTGTGCAGGGCTGCGGCCTTTCCCTTCTCCGGTTCTTCACGGGGGTGGATGCGCGGATCCTGCACGGTGATGCCGGCGGCGATGACCAAGGCCGGTTGCACGGCGTCAAAGTCGGCCGCCTTCAGGAGGATCTTGCCGATAGCCACGTCCACGGGCAGGCGGCTGAGCTTGAGACCCTCGGCCGTGAGGCGCGAGTCGGACCCGGGACCGTCCACGGCGCCCAGTTCGTGAAGCTGGCGGAAGGCACCCTTGACGGCCGCAGGTGCGGGCGGGTCGGGAAAGGGAAACGAATCCACGTCGAGGCCCAGGGCCAGCAGGTGCAATACGACGTTGGCCAGGTTGCTGCGCAGGATTTCCGGCTCGGTGAAGGGAATGCGTTCGTTGAAATCGGTTTCCGAATACAAGCGCACACAGGTGCCCGCCTTGACGCGTCCCGCGCGACCAGCCCGCTGGCGGGCGCTGGCCTGGGAAATGCGCTCGATGGGCAGTCCCTGGATCTTGGTCTGGGCATGGTACCGGGATATGCGCGCCAGGCCCGTGTCGACTACGTACCCGATGCCCGGAATGGTTAACGAGGTTTCGGCGATGTTCGTCGCCAGGATGATCTTGGGACGATCGCTTTCCGCGAACACCTTTTTCTGATCCCCCGGGGAGAGTCGGCTATAGAGGGGGAGGATGGCGAAATCCACGCCCAGGTCCCGCTCGAGTTCCCGATGCAGTTCGTTGATTTCCTTTTCCGTGGGCAGAAAGCAGAGCAGGTTGTCCCGCCGGCGCGACTGCAGCTCTCGGATGGCGATGGCGGCGGCTTCCACGGGCGGAAAGGCCCGGGACGGCGCGTCCTGCTCGTCCGCCTCCACAGCTTCCTTGCCGGAGATGTCCCAATACTCCAGGGAGACCGGGAACTGGCGCCCTTCCACTTCGATGACCGGGACCGCTTTGATCACGGAAGGTTTGTCCGGATCCTCATCCGGGGGCCGGAAGGCCTCCCCCAGGTATTTGGCGAACCGTTCCGCGTCCAGGGTGGCGGAGGTTACGATCAACCTGAACTCGGGACGGCGCGGGAGCAGGCGGCAGAAGATTCCCAGCAGGATGTCCACGTTCAGGGATCGTTCATGGGCCTCGTCGAGAATGATGCAGGCATACTGGCGGAGCATTGGATCGCGCCGGAACTCCTGCAGTAGGATGCCGTCCGTCATCACCTTCACCTGAACGCCCACGGGCAGGTCCTCGTGGAAGCGGATCTTGGCTCCGATAAGCTCCGGCCGCAAGGTCTCTTCGCGTAGGCGATCGGCGATGGAAAGGGCCGCGATGCGGCGGGGCTGGGTCAGGCCGATCAACCCGCCTGCGGCAAAATCGGCGTCCAGCAGGAATTTCGGGAGCTGGGTGGTCTTGCCCGAGCCGGTGCCGCCCTGGATGACCACGGCCTGGTTTTGCACCAGGGCCTTGAGGATATCCTCCCGGCGGGCCATAATAGGAAGATCTGGATAGGCGAATCCGTACGGCACGGTCAGAAAATTAGCAATGCGGAGACGGCAATGGAGCCCATCGGGCCATTTGCCGGGAGCTGGAATTGGACAGGCGGGGCGTACCCCGTTATTGCGAGTCTTTCCGGGATGAGTAATTGCCCGGACGGTGCGGGTTCAACCCGATCCCGAACCTATGGTTCCGGCGCGGGATGCGAGCCATGAGCGCCGGTCGCCTGCCGAAATTTCCGGATGGAAGTGCTCCATCAGTCCGTTCACGAACGCCCAGGCCCGGCGCGGAAATCCGTCCGCCAGGTAACCCCCGAGTTTCGCATCTAAGGCGGCGGCGAACTCAGCCTCGCCGGAAACCTCGCCCGCCAGGTTGTCGCAACTCATCTGGAAAGCTTCCCCGCAAGCCATCGCGAAAGTCCGTTCCAAGGCTTGCGGCGCGGCCTCGGCGCGGAAGAACTCCCGTTGCTCACCGGCGTTCCGTCCGTCCGGCCGGTACCAATACCCGTAGTCGTCCTTGAGGCGCCGGTCCTTTCCGGCGATGCACCAATGGGCGATTTCGTGGAGGCAGCTGTTCAGATAGTCTTGGGTGAAGGCGATTTCGGCCTTCCCGTCCGGACCGGAAGCACGGTAGAAGGGTTCGGCCTTGCCGCCGGAGAGGCGAACGCCTTCATGTTGAAAGGCGGTCCCGAACACCCCGGCCACTTCGGCCAGCTTTCCCTGGAAAACCCCGATGTCATCTCCTGGACCACGGGCACCCCCGGTCCGCGCTGCGTGCGGGTCCGGCATCGGATTCATTTGGCTTTCGCGCCCCATACCTTGCGCAAATACGCCTCTCGACCGGAGAGCTTCACGTAAGACTTGAAACGCGCCGCATTCTTCCGGAAATAATCCTGGTGTTCGGGTTCGGCGGGATAGAATACCGTGGCAGGGACGATTTCGGTGAGGATGGGCTTGGAGAAGCGCTTGGACTTCCGCAGGCGTTTCAGGGAGGCTTCGGCTCCGGATTTCTGATCCTCGTCGAGGTGGAAAAGGATCGGCCGGTATTGGGGCCCCTCGTCCGAGAACTGGCCGTCGGCGCGGGTGGGATCGATGTTCTTCCAATAGACGTCCAGCAGCTTGGCATAGGGGACGCGCTTGGGATGGTAGGTCACCCTCACGGCCTGAACGTATGCGGAGTTCCCGGAGGATACGGATTCGAAGTCGGGATTGGGCCCCTGGCCGCCCGTATACCCGGAGACGACGGAATCGACGCCGGGGAGGCCCTCGAAAGCCGGTTCCAGGCACCAGAAGGATCCGCCGGCGAAAAGGGCCGTAGCCAGGGAGTCCGTGGATTGGGCCATGGCGGAGCAGGAGAAGAGAAGGCTTAAGGTGAGGATCCGTAAGGAGGGTTGGGGCATGCGGTTATTCCGAAGGGGTTCATCTCCGGTCTCGACAAAATAGCAACAAAAATGCGCGGAATCTCAGAAACCGGGGTCGGTCTTGCATCCATTGGCCTGGATGACGTCCAGCCCTTCCAAATCGATGGCTTACCCGTTCCAATCGGGTTTCGGGCTCGGCCAATTTCCCTTGCCGCTGGGATGAAAAAAAGTTTACCTATACCAATAGGCCGATTGAAGCAATCAAACGGATCGAATGGACTAAGGCGTGTACCTATTTTCCAAATTCTTCAATCCCCATAACTTCGTATTCGCTGATCAATTCGAAAACGACGCCTTGGACGTTGCGGGAGAGACCTTCGTCCTGAAGGCCAGGCTGGCCGGCGACGATGTCTACCATATCACCGTAAGCAATCCCGCCCGCTGGCCCATCGACCATAGCCGCGCCGCCCTGACCCCCTATCCGGAAAGCGATCGCGGACTCAAAGGCAAATCCACTCATCTGGAAATCGGCAAGCACTGCGAAATCTCGCTCAAGGCACGCCTGGGCCGTACTTTCCTGGGAGCCCTCTCGGGCGCTGCCTTCGGCGTTTCCGGAAAAGCCTGGATGTTCCAGTTCCGCCAGCGTCCGGACATGAAGTTCTACGGGATGGGGGAAAAGAGCACCCCCTTCGAAAAATCCGATCGCGCCCACCGCTTCTGGAACACCGACGTCTGGGCCGACCATGGAACATCAAAGGCCAAGGATCAAGCCTACGATCCCGACTACATTTCGGTGCCTTACCTCATCATCAAGCGCGGCAATACCTTCGCGGGCATCCTGATGGACAATCCGCATGCCAGCGTCATTTCCATCTCCCCCAAGCTGAACGTGGCCAACCAGATGATGGCGATGGATCATGACGCGCCTTATTTTTTCCTGGGATCCGAAGACGGTTCCCCGAGCTTGTATATCCTGTTCGGCCCCACCCTGGCGGAGCTCACCATGAAGCTGCAGAAGCGGGTCGGCGCTTCTCCCCTGCCTCCCCTCTGGGCCTTGGGTCATCACCAATGCCGCTGGGGCTACCGCGGGACCGAGGATCTCTCCTGGCTCGCGGACAACTTCGACAAGCATGAATTTCCCACGGACGGCTTGTGGCTGGACATCGATTACATGGACGGCTACCGCGTGTTCACTTACTCCAAGGAGCATTTCAAGAATCCAGCCTCCGAAATCGCCGGCATCCAGAAGCGCGGCTATAAGGTGGTCCCCATCATCGATCCGGGGGTGAAGAAGGAGAAGGGGTATTCCGTCTACGAGAGCGGGCATGAGGCCGAAGTCTTCTGCCGCAACCCGGCCGGCACCGAGTTCACGGGCGTAGTCTGGCCCGGGTATACCGTCTTCCCGGACTTTTCCCTGGAGCGCACCCAAGTCTGGTGGGCGGACCTGGTGGCCAAGTTCGTAGCGACGGGTCCGGACGCGGCCTGGCTGGACATGAACGATCCGTCCACGGGATCGGTGGACTGCAACGACATGCTCTTCCAGAGCGGCAAGGCCAATCATGGCGCCTACCACAACCAATACGCCTCCCTGATGGCCAAAGCCACCCAGCGCGGATTCCTGCAGGCCCATCCCAACCGCCGTCCTTTCCTGCTTTCCAGGTCGGGCCATACCGGCGGCCAGAAATGGTCGGCCCATTGGACCGGCGACAATTACTCCAACTACCATCACCTGCACATGTCCATTGGCAAGACCCTGAATCTGGCCCTATCGGGCATGCCCTTCAACGGCGGAGACGTGGCCGGGTTCGGCGGCAACTGCAAGGAAGCTTTGTTCGTGGACTGGTACAAGGCCGGATTCCTCTTCCCTTTCTTCCGCAACCATTGCATGCGGACCTCCAAGCACCAGGAGCCTTGGGTATTTTCGAAGCAGGCCATGACCGTCGCCCGGCATTTCACGCGCTTGCGCTACAAATTGCTGCCTTACCTTTACAACCTGTTCATCCGCAACGCCGAAACCGGCGACGCCGTGATGCGCCCGCTCTTTTACGACTTTGAAGACAGCCGCAGGCTGCCATTATCTCATGTCAACAATCAATTCATGGTCGGCCCGTGGATCATGCAAGCCCCCTTCACGGTCGAGGGCGTGGAAGAAATGGAAATCTCGATTCCCGCCGCCCGGTGGTGGCGCGTTGACCGGCCCGGCTGGGTGGAAGGGCCCATGCATCTCAAGGTTTCGAAACATCCGGCATCCACGCCTCTGTTCCTCCGCGAAGGCGCCCTGTTGCCCATGCTCCCGGGCACGCCCAAGAACAATCGCAAGGATCTGCGGAACATCGAACTGCTGATTTGCCTGTCCCGTAACTTCCATGGCAAGGCCGAGACCCGCTATTCCTGCGACGACGGGGAAACCTTCGACTACCGGAAGGGGATCCGATCGAGCTATGACATCAAGGCCTCCGTGCGCTGGGGCAAGCTCAATCTGGCGATTCGTCCCGTGGCCGAAGGCTTCGGCACGGTCCGTTTCACCCCGGTCACGATGGAACTGTTCGAAAGCCTGGACCTGATCTCGGCGGACGGGTCAACTGCACGGTTGAAGCCGGAAGCGTTCACGAGCGACGCCTGGGGCACGCCCGCCACGTTCTACGCTTGGCGCCAGCTCCCTTAGCCCGTCAATTCCCGGTCTTTTCCACCAGGTACACGGTTTTTGGAAGCGTGTATTCCTCTGTGGTGGATCGGTTTTTTCAGATCAGGGAGCGTCGGGACCGGGTTCCACTTGGGAAGACCGTTCCTCTTCGGAAGGCACGTCCAAAGGGGAAGGTAATCCCACGAAACGCTCCCAGTCCCCGTCCAAGGTATTCAAGGCATGGGCAGGATAGGGATAATCCGCCATCCGGCTGGCATGGACCACCCTGAGCCGGGGCGCGTCCTCCTCCGCCTGCTCCATGAACTCCAGGGTATAAAGGATCTTCCGCCCATCATAACTGCGGAACTCGTAGATGCCCGGCTTGCTTGGGAGCCCGCCTTTGTCGAAATAGGAATTTTCCGCATCATCGAAGAACGGCTTGATGGCCATGGGGACAATGTAGAATCAGATCAGGGAGCGCGGCACGGCGTTTCCGCTGGTGCCCATGTCTCTGGTCACCCGCTTAGCGGACGCCCAGATTGTCCACGTTGGGACCGCTATAACCTATGGCCGTGGCCCTCACCTTGTTCGCACCCGCGTTCAGGTTGGCGTTTACAGTCAGAATACTCCAGGTGGTCCAGGCCCCCGTGGGCGTGAACACCAGGTTGCCATTCACGACCGTGCCATTCACGGTCACGCTCATGTTACGGGCAGTCGTCGCGCCCAGGGCGTACCGGAAATCCAGGGCCTTGGAACCCGCCGCGGCCGCGTTCACGGTCCACTCGATGTAATCGCCGCTGGCGTTCAAATAATCCACGAACCCGGTCCCGGTGTAACCGGTATGGTTGTTGGCGATCACCGCTCCGAAAAGCGCCGCCGACTCCGCTTGGTAAGTTTGTCCGGGGACTTCCTGGAAGGTGGCTGTCAGGGTCGTGGCCAATTCGGGGGTCGAAATGGTGTGGACCCGCGCGCCGCCATTGGACCAGGAGGCGAATTGCCAGGTCTTGCCGCCCGAGGTCTGGGGCGAAACGGCTTCGATGGACCGCTGGATGCCAACCACCCCGGTGAAGGTATGGGGCGATGTCACCGGAGTCCCGTCGAGCTTGAGCTGCAAACCGCCTGGAGCCGAGGCCAGGGTCACAATCGCCTTTCTGGGGTGAATGTCCACGGAATCGAAGCTAGTGAATCCTTGGGTGTCCTTTACGGTGAGGTAGATGCGGAACCAGATATTGGACGAGGTCTCGCCCTGGGTGGGAATGATGAACGATCCCGATTGGGATCCGCTTACCGGGCCATAAAAGGGATGGGAGTGTTGGCTGCCGTCTTGATGGAAGAGTTTGGCCTCCCATGTAAACGCCGTGGCGGGGAGAATTCCGTCCTGCGGGTCAGTTCCATTTCCTGAGAAGTGAATCACCTGTCCGCCCTGGAACAGTGTCCCTCCCGCGGGAGTCGTGATATCGGCCAGCGGGACCTGGTTGTTGATCACCGTCAAGGTGGCCTCATTGCTGGTGACGGCACCGGCGGGATTGGAGACCTGGGCCCGGAACTTGGCCCCGCTGTCGGACAGTTGCGCATTGTTGAGGGTGTAAGCGGCCCCGGTCGCCCCCGCGATGTCTACCCCATTCCTCTGCCATTGGTAGCTGAGAGGAGCCGCGCCCGAGGCGGCCACGGTTAAGGTCTCACTCGCGCCCACGCCGATCGTTTTGCTCGTGGGTTGCTGGGTGATGACGGGGACCTGGAAATTGGTATAGGTGATTTTGCGGAGGGAACCGTTTCCACGGGCGATATAATAAAGGGCTCCATCATTGTCCACCTTGATGTCCGTGGGACTGGGGATTCCTGAGGCGAAGCCGGTCACGGTCCTGGTTATCAGGTCGATGCGCCGGATCCAGCCTCCGCAATAATCCGCGAAGAAATAGTCCCCGGAGTACTCCGACGGGAAGGTTGAAGTCGAGGGATTGTAGAAGGCGCCGCCGGTGATGGCGCAGCTCCCGTTGGAATGATCATAGGCGTAGAAGGGGGATTTGAAATTCGGATCGGTGGTGTAGCCCTCGGTATTGGGCCACCCGTAATTCGCCCCTTTCACTCCGTCGTCGATTTCCTCCCAAGTATTCTGGCCCACGTCGTTGATGAACTGCCTGCCCGTTCCCGGTTGAACGGCGAATGTGTATGGGTTCCGGAGGCCGCGGGACCAGATGGAACGGTTGATGCCCGTAGTGCTCGAATAGTAGGGATTGTCGGTGGGAATGGTACCGTCCGCATTGATGCGGAGCATCTTGCCCAAGGTCGTATTGAGGCTCTGCGCATTGGCCCCGTTGGCGTTGTCGCCTACGGCGATGTACAGCTTTCCGTCCGTGCCGAAATGGAGCGCGCCTCCGTTATGGTTGGTGGCCCCGCTGAGGGTGGGAAGATCCAGCAAGGTGACCTCGCCCCCTCCTACGTCCCCGCTTGCGGTGAAACGGCTCACGCGGTTATGCGGGCCGGAGCTGGAGGTATAATAGACATAGACCCGCTGGTTGGAGGCGAAGGCCGGGTCAAAGGCGATCCCAAGCGCTCCCCGTTCGCCGCTGGAGTTCACACTCAGGGTGAGGAAAGGCGTCGCCAATAGGACGCCATTCTTGATGATACGGACCTTGCCCGCCTGTTCACTTACGAAGATGCGTCCGTCCGGCGCGATGGCCATCAAAGTGGGATTGGCGAGCCCGCCCGCGACCTCCACGTCCGAGAAGGAGGCCTGAACGGTGGCCAGGGCCACGGCCAGATGCCCGTTTTCATCCCCGCCACGGGTGGGAGCCGAGGTTTGCATGCAGGCGCCCAGGACTAATGCGGCCGCTACGCCCAAAAGGAGATACCCCCATCCCCCGGTACTGCGATTTCTTCTCTTGGTTGATGCATTCTTTTGCTGCATGGCCATGGGATCTCCGGTTTTGTGGTGAAAACGGCGCAAGCATGGGTCGAACGCACATTGCGGACCGCAGCACCTTGGTTGGCGGAATTGCCCCGAATAAGAAGAAAGGTATTTCGCGAGGCGGAATGGAATAAAAATAGGGCGGATTTGGAAAAATAAAAAGCGGGAAGAATTCTCCCCCCGCCTTCCCCATTCACCGCGCGCCTACGCCGAGAAGAGGCGCACGGGAATTGTATGTCCGTTACGGTATTGGAGCGGTTATGGGACGACCGGTTCGATTGGACAATGTTCGGCCAAGGTCGCTTTTAGCCGGGCATACTTCGGCAAAGCGGGAGCCAACCGAGCGAGCTTGGCTCCGAGCGCCTCGCATTCAAGGACGGGAAGCAAGTGAACCCGGCTAATCGAGTCATGGCGGGGCCGTATCGAATCGCGGGGGGGGCGGATGATGCTGTCAGGGT
>JALYSE010000172.1 GCA_030854955.1 Fibrobacterota bacterium
GCCCAGGACCTTGGCAGGACAGGCAGGATCCATTTCCAGGGAAAGTTCGAGGACCCGCTTTCCGGCATCGAGACGATGCATGTCCAGGATTTCCGTGAGGATGGCCCGGAGATCGATGTCCACGTTTTCCAGTTCCAGCTTGCCCGATTCGATCTTGGAGAAATCCAGGATGTCGTTGATGATAGTGAGCAACAGGTTGCCGCAGGATTGGGCAAGCTCCAAAAAGGATTTTTGTTTGGTTGAAAGTGGTTCCATGCCGAGAAGCTGAATGGATCCGAGCAGGCCGTTCATGGGGGTGCGTATTTCATGGCTCATGGTCGCCAGGAACTCGCCTTTGGCCCGGCTGGACCGTTCCGCCGCATCCCTGGCCACTCGGAGGAGGGCCAGGGATTTCTGGTGGGACAGGTAGATAAGGAAGGTGCAGGATACCAGAAGCATCGCAATCGTAATGGTGTAGCAGGTTCGGAAAATGGTGACGTACCCGGAGGGAAGACGTGTGGTTTCACCCAGGCCCAGGGGGAGTTGGAGCAAGGTCCAAAAAATCACGGGCATCGCGATGCACAGGGAGATCTTCCGGAATTCCCGGACGGGGAAAAGCATGAAGGGGGAAATAAGGGTGAAAAAAAAGGCCTGCTCCAGCCCGACTCCCTTTCCCAGAAATACAACATAGAGGAATACGGCAACATTGATTGAGCCCAGCAGACAATAGCGTGAAAGGTCGAAATGCCGCCGGGCGTTCAGGATACAGACGAGTACATAGGCAAGGAGGAGCAGGACGACACAAACGGCGAGGGTGCGCACCTGGATGAAGTAGAGGATGAATATATAGGGGAAAACCATGCCGGAGAGGTACACGGCCGCAAGATTAGTAATCCGAATGTATCGGACCAGATCATCATCCAGAGCGGGCGAAACGCCCAAATCCCTGACTTTACCCAACAGTCTTTTGAGAGGAGCCTCCACCCCAATTGGTTCCTGACTTTCCATTGTTTGGGATTTGATCATTCGGTCGGAGTTGGAAAAACCCCTAAGTTAACCTTCGCCATCAACGAACGTCAAGCTTCGATAAACATGGCGATTACTCGAAGCGAGTCATATAATTGTAAAATATGACTAGTGATGACTTGCTTGATCAAATGCGGCAATCAGGTGATCCACTAGCCGACTCTGGGTGGTCGCTTACGGCATCCTCATCCGTAACGCGCTCCGGTTCCGCTTTATGGAAATGGCGGCCATCGCCGTCTGCAGCAATTTCGCCTGGGAATTCACCTGGGCCTTCCCCAAGGCGCATTTCAAGAAGGTCTCGGTCCTTATCTTGCTGGCATTTACCGCCCTCTATTACTTCTTCGTGAATCAGGGGATGGATACCCCAATCGGATCCAACTCCGCGTACATCTGCCAAGTCATCCTCTCCGCCACTTCCCTGATCCTCCTTTTGGGCAGTCGGAGCCTGGAAGGGTTCTCCCTGGCGGTGGGTTACCTGAAATGCGTCGGCACGGGGATGAATACCGTGATGATGATGCTCCATTACCCTGAAAACCGGTTCCTTCACGCCATGGGAATCATCGCCTTCGTTATGGACGTCACCTATATCGCCTATTTCCTGCGGATGCGTCGATCCGGTGCCCTTCCGACGCTCCAGACGGCCTGAACGGACCCGTTCTCGGCTCATAGGGGAATGGTAACACATAAATACCACAAGAACCGGAACCTAGTTAACCCTTTCGCAATGGGCCGCAAGTGCTTATTTTTCAGGGCACCTATAAACCCGCCAGGAGGCCACCCATGTTCGGTTCCGCTTTTTCCCCGAAAATACTGTTCGCGGCCTTCGCCCTGTTCGCATCCGCACCGGTCATCGCCCAGGAAGTCGAAATCGCCACCAAGAACTTCTCCCTCAAGTTCCCCGCCGGCTGGTCCAAATTCTCCCTGGGAAATCCATCGGATTCCGCCCCGACCATCGTCATGAACTCCGACTTGAAGGCAACCGGGTTTCTCGTGGGCGTCCCCCATCAGGGCGCCCTGACTCAGGCGCAAATCAATGCCGCCTTCGCCCAGTTCGGCGGCGGGGACAGCTTGGAAAAAGTGGATGAAGGCAGCAAGGTCCTCGGGGGTCGCAACTTCGCGTTTCTCGAATACAAGGATAAGAGCGCCAACGCAGACCCCGACCAAAGGTCCCGCATCTATTTCGTCACCGAGGGCAATTTCCTGTTCGAAACGGTGATCATCTATGATAAAGCAGCAGGTGCCGCGGCCGTCCCCCAGTTGGAAGCCGCCTTGGCCACCTTGAAAATCAGCGCCAGCTCCGGCCTCCGCGCTGTGTCAGGAAACACACGTCCCGATCTGCGCCCCGCCCGGCATGATCTCCTGGGCCGCTCCAACCTTGTACTACAGCGCAGGACCCCGCTTTTCCGCGTCCCCATTTTCTAAGCCTAACAACCCCATTCCGGCGCCCCCGAGGCGTCGGATAAGACCTGCCGCCGATAAGACTCCATCCGCAACTTTCTACGTTTTGGCTTTTTCCAATCGGGGAAGTCCATGCCGAGCACCGCCCGTTACGCTTCTATCCTCCTCTACGCCCTCTTCCTGTTTACCGCCTGTTCCCCTAAGCTCGAGAAGACCACCCATCGCTGGTTCGGCATGGATACGGATTTTTCCGCCACCCTGTACGAGTCCGGCAAAGGCAACTCGGGCGAATCGGGCCGGGAGAAAAAACCCGCAAAGCCCGACCGTGTATTCGCTCAATTGGAACGGGAAAGCGCCCGCCTGGAACAGGTGTTCAGCGATTACCTTCCCGGCTCCTCCTTGAGCCGGTTGCTCGGGCGCATGGGCGACACACTTACGACCGAACCCGAAATCATGGAGGTGTTTCGCGCCGCGGAGGACATGGCCGTCGCTTCCCAGGGCAGTTTCGACATCACCCTGCACGATCTGAAAATAGCTTGGGGCCTTTCCAGCGACGACTCGAACCGGATCCCGACCAACCCGGAGCTCGCGGTCGCGATGCGGGGGAACCCTACCTACGGATCCCCGCCCGACCGCGATGCCTCGGTCCGCCCCGCCTTCCGGCTGCTCCCGGACAATCGTCTGGTGCTTCTGAGGGACAGCGCGGTGTTCGACCTGGGAGGCATCGCCAAGGGGTATGTGGTGGACCGCTTGCACGCCCTCCTCGATTCCCTGGGCCATCCCAATCATATCGTGACCGCTGGGGGCGACCTCAGGGTGGGAGGCCGCAAGGGCAAGGAGCCCTGGGTCCTGGGCATTCGACACCCCAGGGAGACCGGTTCACTTGCAGGGACTTTGAAACTGGACTCGGCGCTGGCGATCTCTACTTCGGGGGACTATGAGAGGTTTTTTATCCGGGATGGGATCAGGTATCATCATATTTTCGATCCGCGCACGGGGATGCCTTCCAGGACATCGGCTTCGGTGACGGTGCTTGCGGCGACTAGCCTGATGGCTGATCGTTTGACCAAGCCGTTATTCATTCTGGGGCCGGAAAAGGGGGCTGGGTTATTGAGAAGGTTTGGGGCGAAGGCGGTTTGGATGCGGGAAATTGGGGATGGAAAGCTGTGTTATGTGCCTTCGGAGGAGTTAGAAAAGGTATTGACGATGAGGGGTGTAGAGGTATGCAAGGAGAGTGATTGAATTGAAGCGCGGACTTCGTCGATTTTCTCCATCAGGTTCGCGGCCGTGAAGGGTTTATGCAGGAAGGCGAAGCGACTTTCCGGAATGCCCGAGTCAGACAGACTCTCTTCTGAATATCCCGACATGAACACGAAAATGGCCTCAGGCTTGCGGGCGATGATTTCGCGGGCCATACCCACCCCGCCCAGTTTAGGCATAATCACGTCCGTGATCACAAGGTCTATCCGATCCGGCTCCGCGCTGTAGACCGCCAGGCCTTCTTCTCCATCCTTGGCTTCCAGGATTCGGTAACCGCTCCTTTGTAAAAGTTGGGAAACCAGATTCCTCACCGAGGTCTCATCTTCCACCAGTAGGATGGTCTCCGTGCGTTTAACCGCGATCGGCGAAACCTTGGCCGCATTCGGCGCCACCGGCTGGTCCCGTTTCGAGCCGGCGGAAACTTCGGTATGGACGGGAAGGCGGATCTCGAATCGAGTTCCCTCCTCCTCGAAGCTGGTCACGGAGATGGTTCCCCCGCTTTGCTGGATAATCCCATAACCCGTCGAAAGTCCCAGGCCCACGGAACCGGCCGCCTTGGGTTTGGTGGAATAAAATGGATCGAATGCATGCGTGGTGGTTTCCACGTCCATTCCCTTGCCAGTGTCGGCGAAAGTAAGGGTGATGAATTCTTTGATCTCGATATGGGCGGTTTCTCCGGAAGGGCCCCGGGGCTGTTGACCCGCGCTGTCAGCGCTGGATGAGTTCACGGCCTTGGCTTGGCTGAGCGAGCTCGCCCCTCCCGCGACGCTATCGTTCATCGCCAACTTCGCCGCCGCCTTGGCGCTGAGGGTGCGGATATAGACTTCGCCTCCTGTCGGCATGGCTTCCCGGGCGTTCAACGCGAGATTGAGAAGCACCTGCTGGATCTGTCCCCGATCCAGGAGGACGTCTTCCAATTCCGGATCCAGGTCCGTAATCAAATGCACATGCGACCCCAGGGTCGTCGTGAAGAGACTGTTCATCTTTCCGATGACTTCGTTGAGGCTTACCGGTTCCGGGGCGATCATCTGCTTGCGGCTGAAAGAGAGAAGATCGCGCGTCAGGGCGGCGGCCCGGTCGGCCGCGGTCTTGATTTCACCGAGCCAGGCATGCTGTTGCCCCTCACCCGGAACGGTCGCCGTCAACAATTGGCAATACCCGAGGATGGAGGTCAGGATGTTATTGTAATCATGGGCAACTCCGCCCGCCAGCCTGCCGATCGATTCCATCCTGTCCGCGTCATCGGCCCGTTTGCGATCCGTGGCGTCGCGGACCACCTTGATGAAATGGGATTTCCCTGTCTTTCTCTTCAAAGGCAGGACGGCCCCGGAGGCCCAGAAGCGCGTGCCGTCCTTGCGTTGATGCCATCTCTCGTCTTCGGCCTTCCCTTCTTTGAGGGCCAACGACAATTCGGCGCTCGGGATCCCGGCCTGGATATCTTGCGGAGTGAAGATGATGGAAAAGGGTTTCCCCAGGATCTCGGACTCCTTGAAGCCGAACACTCGTTCCGAACCCTCGTTCCAGCTGGAAATGTTTCCTGTGATGTCGACTAGGAATATCGAATGGTCTTGCAGATTTTCCAGGATGAATTCGAATTTTCTGTCCAAGCCCGCATGGGCCGCATGGGACGAGGGAGCATGCTTGCTTTTTCTTTTACTCACGTGGCTACTCCTCAGACCATTACAAACAATATACGTCTACACATTCCCCTTCTGGTAACGGAAAAGGGTGTTCCAGGGCGAAAAAAAGGAACTATTTCCTCAGGTTTCCGATTTTCATCGCGAAGTGCCCTGTGGTGAACGGTTTTGGAGGAATTCAGTTTGCCCATCGCTTCAACTGGAATTCTCGCGGTCCAGGGCTGATGTAGGACAGCGTTAATTCGGGAGGGTGTCTTGGGCCGCTCGCGCATCAAGCAACATGCGGATGCGTTTCAGCAGTTCCGCCTGAGTAAAAGGCTTTTGTAAAAATGGCGCGTCGGAGTCCAGAACACCATGATGGACGATCGCATTATCCGTGTAACCGGACATGAAAAGGATGCTGCATCCGGATCGGCGCCTGGAGATAAGGTTCCCCAATTGCCGACCGTTCATTCCTGGCATTACGACATCGGTGAGGGCCAAGTCGAATTCCATGCCGGCCGCTACCAGGGAAAGGGCCTCCGGACCATCCTTCGCTTCGAGAACTGTATAGCCATGCGCGGTCAAAACCTTGCAAATGAATTTTCGTACCGTGGATTCATCTTCAATAACCAGGATGCGTTCCGAACCCGAAGGTGCCTGATTTTCAGGGCCCGGATCGATGACCGTATCGGCAGCGGTCGTTTCCACAATCGGAAGGTACATCTTGAAGGTGGTCCCGCGCCCCTGTTCGGAATAGACCAGGATATTCCCCCCACTCTGTTTGACGATGCCGTAGACGCTGGAGAGACCCAAGCCGGTGCCTTTGCCGACTCCCTTGGTTGTGAAGAACGGCTCGAATATCCTCGACTTAACCTCTTCGGTCATCCCCGTTCCCGTATCGCTTACGGCGAGCATGACATGCCGCCCCGGTTTGGCCTCCAAACGCGTACTCACGTATTCGGCATCGAGAACGACATTGGAAGTCTCCAGGGTAAGCCGCCCGCCCTGCAGCATGGCGTCCCTTGCGTTCAAGGCCAAATTGAGGATGATCTGCTGTATCTGGCCGGGATCGGCGCGCACCATGCCCAGGGCCGGATCCATGAAGGTGACCAATTCGATATCCTCCCCGATAATGCGCTTCAGCATCCGTTCCATTTCCGCGACGGTCTCGTTCAATTTGATGATCTTGGGAACCAGCATCTGCTTGCGGCTGTAGGCGAGCAACTGATTGGTCAGCGAGGCGGCGCGCTCACCGGAAGTCTTGATCTCTTGCAGGTACTCCAGCAGTTGCACACTCCCCGTGGCGAGCGGAAGCGCCATTTCGGAATACCCATTGATCGCCGTGAGGAGGTTGTTGAAATCGTGGGCAATGCCTCCCGCGAGCCTTCCCACCGCTTCCATCTTCTGCGAATGCCGCAGTTGTTCTTCCGTCTCGCGGAGATCACTGATATCGATGCAACTCCCGATGAATCCCGTGTACTCTCCGACGGTGGAGTATCGCGGTGTTCCGGTATTGAGCATATGCCGATACAGCCCGTCCGCGCGCAGGAAACGATACTCCAGCCGGAAGGATTCGCGGGCTGCGATGGAAGAACGGAAAGCGTCCTGGCATACTTGGGAATCTTCCGGATGGATCCCGGCGGTCCAGCCCGTATCCAGGTCTTCCGCCTCCGCGCGGCCGCGGAATTCCAACCAGGTTTTGTTGAGGTATGTCATCTGCGCATCGGGACCGGACATCCAAATCAATACCGGCGCGGAATCGGCCAGGGTGCGGAACCGTTGCTCGCTTTCCGCGAGGGCGTTTTCATAGCGCTTCCGCTCGGTGATATCCCGCGTGAAGAAACGCGATTGGCCGAATTTGCCGTCCTCCCATTTCACGTCCGAATTGATCAGCACGTGGCGGATGGAGCCGTCCTTGCGCCGCAGCCGCGCTTCGTAATTCTCGAGGCGCTGGCCGGACGACAACCTTTCCAAAATGTCGGAGATGACCGGCTCGTCGGCATGGAATTCGGCGATATGATGGCCCAGATATTCTTCCGCCGCATAGCCCAGCAATTCCAGTTCGGCCCGATTGGCCCATTGGATAATCCCATCGGGGCCGACCCAATGCATACCGACCGTGGCATTCTCCACGAAGTCCGTCAATTCGCGCTCCCGGTCCGTCAACGCGGCGCGAACCCGGCATTTTTCCAGGAACTGGCCCAGCTGGTCGCCTAAACCGGTCAGAACCTTAAGTTCTTCCGGCTCTTGATCCATCCGCTTGCGGCTGAACAATTCCAATACGCCCAAGACCCTCTCCCCGATGGTGATGGGATAGGCGAGGGCGCTGGAGATGCCGGCCGCAGCGGCGAATGCCAACCGGGGAAAATTCTTCCCTTCTTCGGGCAGGTTGATCCAACCATGGCTGGCTGATTTCCAGACTTCTCCCGGTAATCCCTCGCCTGGAACGAACGAGCGCGAGCGCGTGACCTCGAGGAACGGCTCGAGCCCCTCCCAGGGATCCTTGACTTGGGAATGAAAGCACCGTATTTCCTGCTCGGTTTTCGAGGGAGTCCAAAAGGCTACGACTTCCCAAGCGGTGTTATCGAAGATGGACTGGATGACCCCTGGAAGCGCCTCGCCGGGTTCTTCCGAAGCGGCGAAAATCCGGGCCGCTGCATATTGGAGATTGAGCCGCAGCTGCGCCGCTTTCTCGAGGGTCAAATCGCGGACGAATGCGGAAAAAAGCCAACCATCCGCAGTCTTAGCGGGGGACACCGTAAGTTCCACGGGAAATTCCCGGCCGTCTCTGGACAGGGCCGGTATTTCGAAGCGCCGATTGAGGATGGGGCCGTGGCCGGTGGCCAGGAAGCGGGCCATGCCCTGGGTATGGCGTTCCCGGAATCGTTCCGGGATGAACAATTCGGTCATGTTCTTTCCGATCGCCTCGCCTGCGGACCAACCGAACAGCTCCTCCGCGCGACGGTTCCAATCGAGGACCCGGCCTTCGGCATTGGTGGTGACGATCGCGTCTAGGGCGCAATCCAATACCAATCGCAGCCTATCGATGGGATGCAAACCGGCCAGGGATTCAGATTCTGCCTGTTCAAGTTCCATGGAGAATTCCCATTGGGAGAGGTTGAAGCGCGCGGGTGAGTCCGGGTTCGGCAGGCTGAGCCTGAAGGTGACGCCTAGGCCGGGCTCGGATTCGGCCGCAATGCCGTCGCCGTGCTATTCCAGAATTTCTTGCACCGTCGCCAGACCCACGCCGATCCTGGGAGGAGCCGTACAAGCAAGATGAATAACCAATATAGGTTCCTGATTACAATATAGGTAGTTGATTAAAAATCGGCCAAAAATCTTCCCTGGTATCCAGGCCTACCGTATTTTCTGGTATTATGGAGCCGGCAAGAGCATGTTGATCCATGGACTGGAGAGTTCCGGAATCCGTAATCGATTCGATCGGCCTAGGCCTCAATGATACCGCCTATCTCGCGCGGCAAATCCAAGGCGGGATTCGAATCGCTGTCCAGGATGGCCCGTACCGTACGCACCAGGTTTTTTGGTGAGAACGGCTTTTGGATGAAGGTGCATACGATAGCCAGCAGGCCATGGCGCACGATGGCATCGTCCGTATAACCCGACATGAAGATCACCTTCAATCCGGGGCGCGTGACTTTCATCAGATCGGCCAAATCACGGCCATTCCGCCTGGGCATGATGACATCGGTCAGGAGCAAGTGGATGGCCCCCCCATAGGCCATGCCTACGCGTTCAGCTTCCACGCCATCCCTTCCTTCCAAGACGGTGTATCCTTGGAGTTCCAGGATGCCGCGGATCAGTTTACGCACCGACTCTTCGTCCTCGGCCAGGAGTATGGTTTCCTTGCCCCGGTAATCTCCGACGGCTTCAATCGCCTCTGGTTTGACGACGGGGTCTTTGGATTTCTCCGTCGGAAGATAGATCTTAAAGACCGACCCCAACCCCGGTTCGCTATAGGCGTAGATATATCCGCCCGTCTGGGTTACGATGCCCTGGACCATGGAAAGGCCCATTCCTGAACCCTTACCAAATTCCTTGGTGGTGTAGAAGGGCTCAAAGATGCGGGACAGGACATGCGGTTCCATGCCGCAGCCGCTATCCGATACGGAGAGGCGGACGTAATGGCCGGGAAGGATTTCAGGATGCGTCCCGATAGCCTCCTCATCCATGACCACGTTTTCGGTTTCGAGGGTGATATCCCCGCCGTTGGGGGTCGCATCCCGGGCATTGACGATCAAATTCAGAATCACCTGTTCGATCTGGTTGGGGTCGGCCCTGACTTTGCCCAGATCATGGAAAAGCCTAAGCACCAGGTTAAGATGTTCCCCGATGATCCGCGACAGCATGTTTCGCAGGTCGGAGACGAGACTGTTTATATCCACGACCTTCGCCTCCAGGACCTGCTTGCGGCTGTAGGCCAGCAGTTGGCTGGTCAAGGTGGCTGCGCGTTCGCCGGACTTCTTGACTTCATCGAGGTAGGCGGCGACCGGATGGTTCCGCTCTAGGAGCGAGATCGAAAGATCCGTGAATCCGTTGATCGCGGTGAGGAGATTATTGAAATCATGGGCGATGCCTCCGGCCAGCTTCCCGATGGATTCCATCTTCTGGGTCTGCTGGAGCTGGGCCTCGGTATGCTTCAAGG
>JALYSE010000173.1 GCA_030854955.1 Fibrobacterota bacterium
GGCCAGGGCGATCCGGAGCGGGCGCCCTTCCGTCAGGACCCGCATCCCCATCCCCATCGCCAGGTCCTTGTTGGTCCACAGCACCAGTTTTCCGAATGCGTAAGGGCGGGGCCGTTCCCGGGCGAACCCCCAGGCATACAGGGAATCCGGGAATTCCATGTCGGCGGAAACGAACACGTCGAAAGGCGCCCCGTTGCGCACCTGCGCGGCCAGGACTCCGGAGGCCCCGTACACGGCGACGGCCTTGATTCCCGTTTCCCTTTCAAAGGCGGGAGTGATCTCTTCCATCGCGAACCGCACGCTCGCGGCCACCGCCAGGGTCAGGGCGGCCGGGGCTTTGGCCGCGAGACCGGGTGCGGCAGCCCCGATGGCGGCTGAGAATAGGATGGAAATTAATCCTAGGAATCCCGGCATGGTCCTGAAAATAGTAACCCGGGAGGAGGATCCCGGCGCGGCGGTCCCAAGAAGGACGGCGCGCCGGATCCATTACAAAGTGAAAGCCCTTTGGGACAACGGGCGAAGCGGAATCAAATGCCCAGGGACATGCCCACTTGGAGGAACATACCGGAGGCATTATCGTTGCCGCTGATGAAATACGGGCCGGTCTGGAGGAGGTTTTCGGAAATGCTTCCTTCAAGGGCGAAATTGTCCTTGACCCAACGTAGGCCCAGGGCCACGTCCGCGCCCCCGGTCAACAGGGCGCTGGCTTCTACCTCGCCCACGGGAATGTTCGAGGATTGGGAGTAGGACGCGGTGACGGAGCCGCCGGAAAACACTTCGAAGCCTTTGCCCAGGTTTTTCTGGAAAGCCATGTTCGGGCTGGCGAAAAGGCCGATGTTGTCGCGATCGGTAGGAGCGGCTTCAAAGCTTTCCGCATGCCATTGGAGGCCGGTATTGACGCCCAGGAACACGGAGTAATCCGTGGAAGCCTTGAGGATATAGCCGTGGGCAAAAAGCACGCCCAGCTCGTTGACCTTGGTATCGATGGCCGGGGTGGACGGATCCACTTCGTGGCTGCCCATGTTATAGGCCGCCTCGACGTTCAGGGAATGGGTCCCTTCCGTGGTGGCGTCCTTTTTCCAACCGGCCATGATATTGATGAGACGGTAGGTGGTTTCCGATTCGGGTCCAACGGCGGGCTCCACCTTGACGTAGTTGAAGCCTCCAGGGCCTCCCGCAGGGCCGTTGAAGTCCGTATACATGGCGACCTGACCGTACACATCGCTATTGCCGAGGCCGAAGTCGCCGAACACGCCGAAGCCGTCTCCTTCCAAAACCGTCTTGGTCTTGCCGGCTGCGGTTTCGACATTGGTCTTGGCAAGGGCGAGGATCACGCCGCCGCCCCAGGCGTTGCCGCTGCCGACGCCGAAGCGGACCTCATCATTCGAAATTCCGCCTCCGACCATCGCGCCGAACCAATTCAAACCGATTCCCTGGAAGGAAAAGGCTCCGCTCAGCATGTCCGATCCACCGTATCCGGCGAAATATTGCTTATCCCCGATCAGGGTCGGGCGGCGCGTGAAATCCTCCACGGTGTTGTCACCGGCGCCATTGTTCTTGGTCACGACGGAGTACAAACCGGTACGCGGTGCGACCAGCGAACTGGAGGAACTGGTGGCGGGGGTCGAATAGGTACCCGTGGACAAATCCTGGGCCAAGGCCCATCCGGCAAGGCCGGAAACCGCCAAGCAAGTAATCGCAATCGTGTTGAGCTTCTTCATTTTGAGCCATTCTCCTTTGAGTTTGTAAGGCATTTGGAATGTTGGAGGATCTTCCAAAAATCGTCAAAAAGCTAATAATATTCGGTCGTTTTCCCGCAAAACCGGGTCTGGGAATGTGTAAATAGCCGTAACCGACGAATTTCCCTGAATATCGCCGGAGACTTGTTAACACCTGTGAGTAGACTGTGAACAAGTGGCGAAAACAGGCATCACTACTCATTCGCCGGGCCCGGAGGCGCTTTCCTTTCAGAAAGGATTCACTTCCGTGATGATGATACTTTCGAAACGATTCAATTCCTGTTCATGATATTGGAGAAAGATCGTCTCCGTGCGCACGTCCTTGAGGATGTTTACGATGAAACGGCTGTAGCGATACACCATGGACATGCCCCGTCCGCTTTCGTCCCAGATTCCGGGAGGCATCTTCTCTCCGCCTATCTTGGATTGGCGCCGCAGTTTCTGCAGCACCCGCAGCATGCTCAGGGATCCGGTGGAATCCATGACACTCACGCCCACCTTTTCGTGATCGGTGACCAGGCTGACCTTTATTCCGCGCCGCTCCGCGATGTCCACCTCCGACGGAGGCCGCAAGAGCTTGGTGTCGCGGTCTTCCGGGCTTATCCCCTCGATGGCGTAGGAGAACGTATTGATCAGAAGCTCATGGATGAAGATGCGGAAACTGGAAAGCTCCACGGGATTCACATGGGGTTTGCACGCCTCGAAACATTCCCCGATGACCTTCTCGATGGACACCCTGCCGGTGAAGGTGCGGTACAACGGGCCCACGGTATAGCCGTCCGGGAAATAGGGAGCGAACCCGAAAATGTTTCCGGTGACGAGGCGGATGGTCAATGCGCTGATGACCGCCGCATCGAAGCGCGTCTTCTTGATCACGTTTCCGATCCTGAAATCCGTGGCGATCTGGAAGTAGTCCACGTCGTCGTCGGCGAGCAGCACCATCTGCAATGATGGATTGGATCCGCTGATCAAGCGGATGAGATCGGAATCGTCCTGCGTGCCGGTCTTTGTGATCTCCACGAAGACCATTCCGGCCCCTTTTTCAGGGACGGAAGCGCGCCAATTACGGGGCGATTGCGCCTCGAACCTGGGCGTTACCCTGTACTCCGCCCCCCAGGAAATGCCTGCATAACAGGCTTCCAAATGGGCCGCCAGGGCGGCATCAGTGCCTACAAAAATCACCGGTACGGGAAAAAGGGCGTCCATATTCATAACTAAGGCTGTTATCGTCGATTATATCATCCTCTGATCGATTAGTCGCGATCGGCCCTATCGAAAATTTCGTAGTTTTACCCTCACCAACAGCATCATCGAAACCCCATTAATGCCCATCTTCCCTATGATGAGTAACAGTCCAAAAAAAGAAATTCGTTGAAACTTCGCTAAACATGGTGGATAATAATTTTCAGAAATGACTACCCGGTCCGCATGTACGGGAGAGTGCAGTTTCAGGAGTTCAAAATGTTAACTACAGGGGAAGTGGCGAAATTGTTCCATGTCTCTGCCCAGACGGTCATCAACTGGCTTGACCAGGGCAGGATGCCGTATGAGCGGATCGGACGTGGTCCAAGACGCCTCACAGAAGAGGCCGTCATGCGCTACGTCGAAGAGATTGGAATCTCTCCCGAAGCTCTGGACGAGGAAATCTACGCCCGCGCCACCAAGGCTGCCGCGGCCTATCGGAACACCACCGGCCCTGCCGTGGTGGTCACCGACGCGGAACTGAAGGTCATCGCCTGGAACGAAGCGTCCCGCACCTTATATGGGCATACCCAGGTGGAGATGCTCGGCAAACCCCTCAGCAAGATCGTCGCGAAAATCAACGGGTCGGATTTGCCACTCGACAACCTGGTGCGCGCGCCCTGGCAGGACAAATCCCTCCAGATCGAAGCCCAGCAGGAAACCCGCTACGGCAAACAGCTCACGGGCATCATGACCGTGTCCCGGTTCTACATGGATGGCGTGCTGGCCGGTTTCGTGGTCGCCTGCAAGGAAAAAGGCAAGAAGTAATCCCGGGGAAACCCAGGAACGCGAAATAGGGCCCCCTCAAGGGCCCTATTTCTTTGTGTCCTTTTTTATCCGATGTGGGGGAGGCTTGCCGCTTATGCGGCCGAGACCTACTCGGGCCGGGTGTTGCTCGGACCGGCGCCGGGTTGAACGAAGCGGAAGACCTTTTCGTCTGGCTTGGCCATGCCGAGATCCTTGCGCGCCACCCGCTCAAGATAGGCACTATCCTTTTCCAGACGTACTTTTTCCACTGCTAAAGCCTGCTTGCGTTGGACCAGGCTTTCGAGCTCGCCGGCCATCCTGGCGTTGGTCTTGCGCAGCTTTAGCAGGTTCATAGCTCCGCTGGGTCCGCTCAGGATATGGTACACGCCCATGCCGAACATTCCCAGCAAGGCGTAGCGGATCCATTTCACTCTTTTTTTCGAACCAGATTTGGGTGCCGAGGCTTTGGCCATGTATCGCGTCGTTTCCGATGGGGAAAGATAACTTTTTCTTAGTACCATCATAACATTTTCCCGGGTCGGCTCCCATCGTCCCGTGTGAGGGCGCAATACGACGGCGCTCATGGACCTCGCCCCCTTCCAGGCGGCCTCATACCAGACGGAAAAGCGCGCCCGGCATGCGCTTCACCCTGCCTTTCAATTCCAGCTCCAGGAGTCCCGCCAGCAACCGATGGGCTGCGGCATTCTGAAATCGCGGTTTGCGACGGGCTTTTTCGGTGATGGCGTCCAGAGTGATGGCTTCCCGACCAATCAGACTGAGCAGGGAGCGGGTTTCCTCATTGAGTCCCGTGGCTGCGGATTCCAGGGCCGTGGGGGTGTCGATTTCATTTTCGGGTCGGGGCGGGGCGAGGGTGGGAGTGCGGGCGTTCGCCGGCACGATAGTGCCAATCGACTTTGGCTCCTTGAGCGACACCTCGCTATTCTCTCCTCCAGGCACACTCATCGCGAACCGCCGCGCCGGCACGGCCTGGCTGGTTCCCAGCAACAAGCGGACGATATCCCCAGCACGTTCCACCAAGTGCGCGCCTTCCTGGATGAGCTTATGGGTTCCGTTGGTTCCGGGTTGATGCACCGCGCCGGGAACGGCGAATACTTCCCGGCCCTGGTCCAAGGCGTAATCCGCAGTGATGAGGGCGCCGCTGTCATTGCCCGCTTCCACCACCAGGGTGCCTAGGGACAGGGCGCTGATGATGCGATTGCGTCTGGGAAAATGTGTGGCGTGGGGCGCCATTCCCATGGGGAACTCGGTGAGGACGCAACCCTGTTTGGCAATTCGCCGCGCCAGGGGAAGGTTTTCAGGAGGATAGATCCAGTCCAGGCCCGATCCCAGCACAGCCGCGGTCCGGGCGCCGGCGGCCAAAGCGGCCTCATGGGCCAGGGTATCGATTCCCCGGGCCAAGCCGGATACGATGGCGAATCCGGCTTCACCCATACCCGCGGTCAACTCGCGCGCCATGCGCGAACCGTAGGCGGAGGGATACCGGGTTCCCACCACGGCTAGGGATTTACGATCCTCCGGTCGCCATTCCCCCGCGATGAAAAGAAAGGGGGGAGGTTGGGACAAGGTCCTCAGGGGCGAAGGGTAGGCCGGCGATCGATCGGACACGATGCGCACCTTCAATCGCAGGCAGGTTTCCTCCTGGAACCGCACCGCCCGCAGGTTGGGCCCGGCTAATATCGCCTTCAGACCCTCCGCTTTCAAGTGAGGGGCTACGGCCGTAAGCTCCGCCGCCGCAGCGCCGAAGACCCCCTCCGCCGAGCCGAACGCTTCCATCAACCGATGGAATGTTGCCGGACCCACGTGAGGCGCCATTGACAATGCCAACATCCGCTTGATTTCTTCGGGAGGCAGATCCCCTCCATCCCAACATATTTCCATGGATGAAATATACTGCACATTTGTTCAGTTGATCAAGGGGTCTTTTCGCTTCATTTTTGGCCAGATTTATGCATTTTTCGGAAAGAGGTCCCCCATGAATCCCAATCCAGTCCCCAATCCTATCCTGGAGCCTATCTCCTATACCCTGCCCGACCTGCTGGGGATCATGGCCAAACTGCGCGCCCCGGATGGCTGCCCTTGGGACAAGAAGCAAACCCATCAATCGTTGCTCAATTACCTCATCGAGGAATCCTACGAGTATATCGAGGCAGTGGAAAACGGGGATAAACCCAATATGAAGGAAGAGCTGGGGGACGTATTGCTCCAAGTGGTTTTTCACGCCCAGTTGGCCAAAGAAACCGGAGATTTCGATTTTGCCCAAGTGGTGAACGGGATCAGCGACAAATTAGTCCGCCGCCATCCCCACGTATTCGGGGACCTGAAGCTGGACACGGCCGAATCGGTGGAGAAGAAATGGGATGAGCTGAAAAAGGCGGAGAAGGCCGGGAAGGCTGGGAAGGCCGGAAACCCGGCCGCGGATGGCGCCGGAATGGAAATGGCGCCTGGCGAAGCCCCCGAAGGAGGTCTCGGCCGCATGCCCCGGCATCTTCCCGCCCTATTGAAGGCCGATAAGCTGCAGAAGCGCGCGGCGCAGCATGGCTTCGATTGGCCTGACTACCAGGGTCCCCTGGATAAGGTCCGCGAGGAGCTGGACGAATTTCGGGAAGAGGCCCGGGCCCCTGAGGGCAAGGTGGATCCGGATCGCCTGGAAAGCGAGTTCGGGGATTTGTTGTTCGCGGCCGTGAATCTGGGCCGGTTTTTCAAACTGGATCCGGAAAAAGCTCTCGCCCGGGCCAACCGAAAATTCATGGACCGGTATGAAAAGATGGAAAAACTCGCCCAATCGGAGGGCAAGGACTTCGCAGGCCTGGGGCTGGAGGAAAAGGAGTCCTTTTGGATCAGAGTGAAGGGGGAGGAAGTGCTTAGGGGTTAGCCTTACCCTGGACCGAGGGACCAAGGTCACCCCTTAATCCCTTCACCAAAGGACTCACCGAATTATCAGATTGTTCACGATCAAGCCGCCGAAAAACACGATCAAGTAACCGAACCAAAGGAACATCAGCGGATAATTGAACGCTTTGTCTTCCAGCCGGTGGGATTCCTTGGGCTTGGACCGGATTTCGAGAATGTTTCTACGCAGTTGCTTGATGGAAAGCCACAGGCCGCCCAAGCCCACCACCAGGATTAGAATCACCTTCATGCGGCCTTTTTCCCCCGAAGCTTCGGAATTCGTCTATTTTTTTAGGATTGGTGACCGGATGTACGTGATCCTGCGGGTCATTCATCCTTGCCGATTGACGCATAATTTACTTAATTTTTCACCGTGTTGTGGTTTCCCACTTCCCCCTTCTTTAAGATTTCCAAAACCTTGAGGGCGGGGAAGCCACCCTTAGAGCATAGAGCCTTTTAGCTATTTTGGTCATAGGAGAGCCTGCTTGGATCTGATTGATAACATCTCGCATCTCGCGACCAAGGTCGCGGAGTCGAACGGCTTGGATTTGGTGGATGTGGAAATATTCCGCGCCGGCAAACGCCGCGTCCTCCGCATCTACGTAGGCAAGCGCGATGGCGTCAACGTAGATGATTGCGCCAAGATCAGCCGGGACCTCGGAACCCTTCTCGACGCCGATAACGTCATGCAGGATGAGAACTACGTCTTGGAAGTGTCTTCGCCCGGCCTGGACCGGCCCTTCAAGACCCTCAAAGATTATCGCCGCAACCTGGGACGCTTTATACGCGTCTCCACGAGCGAAGCCGTGGAAGGCAAGAAGCTTGTGGTCGGCAAATTGGCGGACGTCGGAGAAGCGTCCATCACTGTGGATTCTGACGGGAAGCCCCGTTCCATTCCCCTGGACCTGATTGTACAGGCCAAGGTGGATGTGAGACTTACTTAAGAAGAGCACTGGAGCAGCAGATGGCAGCGGAAATTTTCGAAAGTCTGAACCTCATCGCCAAGTCCAAGAATCTGGGACCGGAAGTGGTGATCTCCACGCTCCAACAGAGCTTGATGAACGCGGCCAAGAAATATCTGAACCTTGCCAAGAACGTCGAGGCGGAAATCGACAAGGACACGGGAGAAATCCACGTGTTCCTGCGCGTGAACATCGTGGAGGATTATCCCGACGTGGATCCGGCCCTGACCCCCGAGGAAGTGGCTGCCTTCGATGAGAAGTACATGCTCATCGGCGAAGCTGCCGAATACAATGAGGACGCGGTGGCGGGCGATTACCTGGAAATGGAAATCCCTATCGAGAACTTCGGTCGCGCCGCCATCCAGAGCGCCAAGCAAATCCTTCTGCAAAAAGTCCGGGACGCGGAGCGGGACAAGATTTTCGAAGACTACCAGCATCGCATCGGGACCCTGGTCTCCGGAACCGTACAGCAGGTGGACCGGGGTAACATCCTGGTGAACCTCGGCAAAACCGAAGGCATCATCCCCCTCAAGGAGCAGATCCGCAAGGAACGTTACCGCCAGGGCGACACCATCCGCGCCTACATCGCCAACGTCAGTACCAATACCAAGGGCCCTCAGATCCTGCTCTCGCGCACCCATCCCGATTTCCTCGCCGAGCTGTTCAAACTGGAAGTGCCGGAAATCTACGACGGCATCGTGCAGATCAAAAACGTCTCCCGCGACCCCGGTTACCGCGCCAAGATCGCCGTGACCACGAAGGACGATCGTATCGACCCCGTGGGTGCATGCGTGGGCATGAAGGGCAACCGGGTGCAGGCCATCGTGCGCGAACTGTCCAACGAGCGCATCGATATCATCCATTGGAGCGACGACCCCCATAGCTACATCCGCCGGGCCCTTTCGCCCGCCAACATCAAGCAGATCACCGATATCGGCGACGGCCGAGTGGTCGTCATCGTAGGCGACGAAGACCTTTCCCAAGCCATCGGCCGCGGAGGCCAGAACGTGCGTCTCGCATCCAAGCTCATCGGCAAGGAGCTCGACATCTACGGCCAGACCGAGTTCGGCAACATGCCGCCCGAGGAGAAGGACGTACTGCTCAAACCGCGCGAAGGCGTCAGGATCCCCGGTGCCGGCGAGCCCGTCGCCGCGGCGGTCGCGCCCAGCAAGTTCTCGGAATTGGAATCGCTCTTCGCAAAGAAGAAGCCTGAGGGTGAAGACTAGATATTGAAAGCGAGGAAGCGTTGAGTTTGCGTGAGCAAACTCAATAGCGACGAGCCTAAATTGGAATACGCCGGGCGCGAGCCCAGAGTGGAAACGAAATTATGACCGATGCTACCAAGAAAAGAGTCTCCTCGCTCGCCAAGACTTACGAGATTTCCAGCGATTTGCTGGTTAAGCTCTTAAAGGACGCGGGCGTGGACGTCACGTCGTCCGCTGCCATGATCGACCAGCCCAGCTTCCAAAAGGTGAAGCCCCTGATCGCCGCGGAAAAAGAGCGGATCGAAAAGGACGCGCTGATCAAGGCCGGGAAGAAAATCCCCATGAAGGCCGTCCTGAAAAAGGTTCCGCCCACACCACCCCCCGCGCCGCCCATGCCCAAGCCGGTCGTACAGCCGGTCCCCGTCGCCGCGCCTGCGGGTGCCGCAGCGCCGGTCGCGCCCGCCTACGTGGAATCTCCGCGTCCCGTGGATCGTCCCATGCCCAGATATGAAGCCCCGGTTCAAGCCGTGATCCAGGAAGCACCGGCGGTACGTCTCGTGGAAGCTGCCCCGGTCAGGGAGGCCGCGCCCGTCGAGGCCCGTCAGCCCGCACCGGAACCCGCCGTTGTCGAACGCGTTCAGGAAGCCGCCCCCGCAGCACCCGTCGCGAAATCCATTACCCCTTCCGCTCCGGCCGCACCCGCACCTGCGGAAGTCAAGCCCAACATCATCAGCACCCCGGCCCAGGCGGAAGCCAAGGCCCGCGGCCTGCACCACGAGCTCAAGGTCTCGGTCGAAAAGCCGGACGCAAACCTTATGGCGCGAATCGCCAAGGCCAAGGCCGAAAGCATGGCCAGGGCGCGCAGCCGCGAAGAGCGGCATCAGGGATATTCCGGCAGCCTTAACCGGCAGGCCGGCAGCCCCGGTGGCGGATACCAGGGTGGTGGCGGTGGCGGTTATCAAGGCGGCTACAATCGCGGTCCCGGTGGCCCTGGCGGTCCCGGTGGTCCCGGCGGCGGTGGCGGCGGTTATCAAGGCGGCTACAATCGCGGTCCCGGCGGCCCTGGCGGTCC
>JALYSE010000371.1 GCA_030854955.1 Fibrobacterota bacterium
TGGAGCACCATACCCCGAGTCTCCAAGGCATGGAGGAAGCGCGCCAGGTTGGGAAGTCCTGCAGAAAAATCAAGTTCGAAAGGCAGCTCGGAATAACCCGGAAACGGGACTTCATCGAGGGCTGAGAGACCGGCGATGCCCAATTCATGTTTGCGCGCCTCCTCGACAAGCAGATTGAGAACGAAAGACCCCTGGTTTTGAACCGGTAACGCCGACCGGATGGCATGCAAATCCTTCAAGGCCGAAGCATACAGGATCGCGAGACTATCGGCCTTTCCCGCATCCTGCTGCAAGGATTTGTATTTGCGGAATCTCGAGGATTGATCCGCTGCCCCGTGAAAGGCCCAATACCCGATCGAAAAAAGCAAGAAACCGGATAACCCTATCGCTATAGCCACGCCCAGGAAGACGATTTGGCCCGAATATCGACCCTTGATCCCGCCGGCCCTCATTGGGTCACACCGATTTGAAATTGCACGATGTCGCGGTGGTTGGCCGCGATTCCCGTCTTCAACTCGACGGTTTCTCCTTTGATACGCTCAGTGGACTTAAGCTTGACGACCGAGAACCTGCCCGATTTTTCCAGGTTGGCCAGGAATTCCGGAATATGCGACTCCGACAGGCTCAATCCCTTAAGCATGTGGGATATCCCTTTTCCGCGACCGGATTCCAACTCCCACGACTCCAGCCAGACTTCCGGCGGAACCAGCTTGGCTATTTCTTGGATGCCCACATAAGACTCGGATCGGCGGACCAATAGCCCTTCCATCCCGCCCATTTCCTTTTCCACCGCGGCCTTGCTTTTCTGGAACTCATCCCATTTACCCAGCTCTTGGGACCAGGTGCGCGACTTGGCCTCCACGGCCCAATGCAGTCCGGAAGCACATAACCCCAGCACGACCACGCCGGCGGCCATAAGGCCGATCATGTAGGATCCCACCCGCGCCAGCTGGCCAGCTTTGCCTAGCCATTTGCGGTGGGATTCCGCGCCCTCCGGTGGCGGTAAGGAGAAGGAAAATTGGGAATCGGATCCGCGCAAAGCCTGCAAACCTAGGGCTCCGGCCACGCGCATTTCGCCGGGCAGGGATTGCAGGGGTTCGGACCAATCGGGGGTAACCTGGGAAATACCCAGGGGGGATAAAGCAGATGCGGCTTCGCTTTCGGGACCGCCGTACCAGACATGAACGGCTTCCAAGGCGGCATCGGGAAACCGACTGGCATAATGGTAGACCAGGGCTTTTTTCATCTCGCGAGCGAAGAGGACAGGGTCTTCCGAGGCATCTTCCCAGCCGGAAAAGACCTTGGCATAGGCGGCAAGAGCGCCATTCCGGAAAATCAGCAGATGGGAATATCTGGCTTCCGCCCAAATCGCCGCCCAACGGTTGGGTCCCCCCGTGCTTTCCAGGAAAGGCAATAACGGCAGAGGACCCGCTCCCAGGCTCCAAAGGCTTTGCAAAGGGGCAGGAAGATTTTCGCGAAAAGCCTTGAAGGCGCTTTCCCTGCCAAGCACCAAGAGCCTCTCGTTCCCTTGGAATAAAAAATGAGACTCGAATGTTTCTCCCGGAAGCCCATGGGGACGGAACTGATCGAGATAGGCAGCGGGATCCTCTTCGCTTCCTTCCGCGCCTCGGGAATTCCCGCCCAAAGCTTCGATCTTGAAGGGCACGTGGGATACCGAGGCATGAAACCCTTCGGATGCCAATCCATGGGTGGTCGCAAAGGCTTCTGCTTCGGGAAAGCCGCCTTGAAAGGAATGGATGACGGTAACCTTGCCGTCAACCTCGGCCAAGGCGCACAGCCTTACTCCATCGGCCAGGAATTCCGCGCCCCAATGCGCCGAGGGCCGGAAGCGGGCCTCCAGCCTTTCGCCCCATCCCGGTTTGGACTTTTTCTCCGGGGACATGCGTGTCACCCTATTCCATGTCCTGCTGCTTCTTCAGATACTTATCCGGATTCACGGCCGCATCCTTGCCGTAAAACACATGCGGAGTGACGAAGATCATGAGCTGACTCCGGGATTTGACGCTGCTGTCATTCTTGAACAGCCAGCCCAGCACCGGAATGGAACCGAAGAAAGGCAATTGGCGGGTATTTCGATTGAGCGATTCCTTTACCAGCCCTCCCAGCACGATAGTCTCCCCGTCCCGCAGACGCACCTTGGATTTCAGCACTCGTCGGTTCAAGGTGGGCGGCGTCCTGGAATCGAAAGACCCTTCCGGCTCCGAAAAATCGGGAATGATATCGCAGGTGATTTCACCCTGCCCGGTTACGAAGGGGGTTACCGTCAAGGTTACGTTGGCTTCGATCTTCTCGAAGCGTTCCGTGGTCCTGGATGACACTCCCGCCACCTGTGTGATATCCGTCTCGCTCTTGAGCAGGAAATACTGGGTCTGGCCCACCGTTATGGTCGCCTCCGACCCGTTCAAGGTGGCGATCTGGGGGCGCGACCTGATCTTCAGGACCTTTTCCTGTTCCAAGGCCTCCACCTTTGCCACGAAATTCTTGGGCAGGGAGACGATGTCACGCACGCCCGGTATGGCGTCCAGGATGGATTGGCTGCGGTCCTTGTTCAAAACCTGATCGATATTGGGATAGAAATGCTCCGTGCTCGCGACTTTTTTATAGTCCCCCAGAAACAGTTCGGCGCCATATTGGCGGATCCTGTCCATGTCGACATCCACGACCAGAGCTTCGATCAGGATCTGGGCCACCGGCAGGTCGATCTGGGCGATGTATTGGGTTAGGCCGTCGATAATCTCATAGGTTCCCATGACCATGATGGCATTCTGGCTCTTGACCGCCTTAAGCTGGGCATCCTTGGTGAGCGATGCCGGTAGGAGCTCCATGACCTCGTCAACCTTCAGGTGCCGAAGTACGATCAG
>JALYSE010000174.1 GCA_030854955.1 Fibrobacterota bacterium
CTCATATGCTGCAACTTGTGCCTCAACTTATGCCGCAACCTATGCCGCAACTCATGTGCGACAATTCAGGCCCTGGGCATGGCAGGTGTGGCAAGCCCGGTGGCGCAGGGGAAAAGGCTTCAGGGTTTCGGACAGGCTTCCGCCCATGCGGGCGTCGGGGGAGTCGATGAGAATAGGGCATACGTAGACGCCGCCGGCGGTCACCATGCGGCTGCCGGAACATTGCAAGGCCGCCGCCTGCCCTTCCGAGAGTTCAACGCCCTTCAGGGTTTCTTCTTCACCATAGGCGCGCGTGCGTTTTTCCTCGGCGCCCAAGTGCAGCAAGGGCATGACCTTGAGCCGGGGGCGATCGAGCCCCAGATCGCGCAACCGCTCCAATAGGCGCGCCCGGCCGGTGGAACCGGCCGCTTCATCGCAGGCTTCGGTGACAGTGATGACGGGATTGAGGCCGGCCGCCGCCAGATTGCCGATGGCGTCCAGAATGCGATCGAACGTCCCCTTGCCCCGGATGGCGTCGTTTGCGGAGGCGGAAAAACCGTCGAGGGACAGGCGGATGTCCAGGCTGTACCGGGAAGCATCCGCCAAGGCCCGGAGTTCACCGGCCCGCCGCGCCGAAATCAGGGTGCCGTTCGTCAGCACGGTGACGGGACCGCGGCGCAGGGCCGATGCCAGGATGGGGATGATTTCCGGATTCAGGAAAGGTTCGCCGCCGGTGAAGTAATAGTCGCGGACGCCCAGGCTTTCCGAATCGGCGAGATGGCGTTCCACCATGGCAGCGTCCATCATCGCGTGGGTATGGTTGGTGGGGGAGCAGGATATGAAGCAATGGGAGCAGGCCAGGTTGCACACCGAGCCCGCCACCTGGAACCAGACCGTGTCCAGCCCGAGCATGGGCACGGATGGGAATCCGGCCAGGCCGGGAAGGCCATTGAGCCGGTCTGCGGCAGCGATTGGATTAACCGAAGACATGCTTGAAGATCATCTCCATGTGCGCGATGCCGTCGCGCAGCAAAAAGGTATTCGAACGGCCGTAACTTTTACACCCCAGCAGGTGAAAGCCCGGCTCACCGGAATCCAGATCCCTGAAACCCGGCAAGGGCACGGACAGGCAATCGGTGGCCCCGGTCAGGATCGCATGCAGTCGGCGCGAGCCCTGGGCCGCCGGGGACAGGTCTAGGGCCAGTTCCGATAGGAAAGACAGGTCGGGACGGTAACCCGTGAAAGCGGCGACCCTGTCGATCTCCACGGGAGGACCAAGGGTGAAGGAGACCCGGATACCGGTGGCCGGGGAAGTGTCGCCGCCGGCGGTCCGTTCCAAAGAGGCCACGGAAGTGCCGCGCCTTACGTCCAAGAAAGCCGGTGGCGCCGTCGCTAAAGCATTGGCCGCGGAAACCACGGCCGTGCGTTGCGGCAGTGGATCGTTCGCCGTTTCCGGGAAAGGACGCAGGTTGCGGGATCGGAAGCTCCAGGTTACCGAAATTCCGGGGTTACGGGTGGCCGCGTCGCTAAGAGCGAGCAGAGCGTGGGCGGCGGAGTGGCCATGGCCGACGAGCAGGATCCGTCCTCCGGTAAAGGACGTCAGAAAATCCTCCAGTTCCCCCAAGCGCCGCAATACCCTGTTTTCCAGGGCCCGCTCGCCCGGGACCGGTAAGCCACCGGGTCCGAAGGCATTGGCCAGACCGTAGACCCCGGTGGCATCGAATACGAAATCGGCATCCAAGAGGTATTCTCCACCGCCGGCGCCCGGAACGCTTACCGTGGCGGTGTTCGATGGCGCTTCCGCCTTAAGCGGCGCTTCCGCCAGCGGCGCTTTCGCTTTCAGCGGCGCTTTCGCTTTCAGCGGCGCTTCCACCAGCAGTCGGAAGGGCTTTTCATGGCGCACGGGATGGCCTGGGAAATCCTCCCGGGAAAGGCCTGCCCGTCCCACCGCCGCCACGCGGTGACGCAGGCGGATGCGATCATTCAGCAATGGTAGTCGCGAAAGAGGCAACAGCACCTTGTCGACGAACTCGGCGCCGGTCAGCAGCGCATCCCCGGCGGGCAATCCCGGCAGGGCGGCGCGAATATCCGCGGGCACATTCATTTCCAAGGGGGAGAAAAAGTGGGTCCCGCCCCAGGTCATCAGGGATTCGCCGATGCGATCCCGTTCCAGAACGGTTACCTCCAGGTTGCGGCGGGCCGCAGCATAGGCCGCATACAGGCCGATGGGGCCCGCTCCGATGATTACGATCTTCTTGCCTGCCGGATTCATGAAGTCTGGAGCCGAGGTATTCAGCGAAGCCCCGGGCCCCTCAGACCTTGCGGGCCAGGGTGTTTCCGGCCTGCACCCAATGGGCAATGGTTCCGCCGCCGCGGATGGCCGCGGCCACGTTCACGGCCTCGGCCATCTCCTCGGGGGAAATGCCCGCGTCCGCGCAAGCGGAGGAATAGGAATCGATGCAATAGGGTTCCTGAATGGCGAAGGACACAGCCAAGGCGATCAGCTTCTTGGTACGCACGTCCAAGGCGCCCGGCTCCATGGCGGCGCCGTACCATTTCATGAACAGATCGAACAGTTCCGGTTTCGTATTGGCCATATCGCCAAATCGGGCGAGATCTTCGGACAAGTAATAACTGGACATGAAATCCCTTTCTGGAATTTTGATGAGATACGAGGAAAACTACTCTTTGGATTCGGCGATACTACTTTTCTTTGAACCCTTCTTACGCTTTTTACAGTTTTCAGAGGACGATTCCTCGGTGAAACCAGCCGCTAACTCCTAAGTCACTATTAGGTATCTATGTGATGGTGAATCAAGGCTTTGCTACCTATGTCCCTTACGGAGGCAAAATGTTTCCGTCTCCCTAGACATCTCCCAAAAAATCAATTATCATGAAAACTTAGAATACGGAAAGAGTTTCCATAGTTTTTATGCGCACCCAGACCGAAACGAAGCAAGACGAAGCCGTCAAGAAGCGGATCAGGGACGAGGCCCGAAGCCTCTTTTTCCGTTACGGCTTCAGCAAGGTCACCATGGACGAGGCCGCCGAGGCCTTGGGCATGAGCAAGAAGACCCTCTACCGCCATTTCCCCAGCAAGGAAGAGCTACTCGAGGCCGTCACCAGCGCCCATATGGTTGAATGCGACACCGCCCTCAAGGGCATTTGCCATCGCCAGGACATTTCGCCGCTGGAGAGGCTTAAGCTCACCATGAACTACATCACCGGGCTCTTCTCCCAGATGAGCGAAGCTCTAGTCCATGACCTGCGCCGCAACGCGCCGGATATCTGGAAGCGCATAGAAGAACACCGTCAGAAGAACATCGCTTCCGAATTCGGCGCCCTGATCAAGGAAGGCCGGCAGAAGGGCCAGTTCCGCAAGGACGTGGACGAGCACCTGTTCATTCTGATGTACTCGACCGTGGTCACCCACATCCTCAATCCCGAGGTCCTTTCCGGACTTCCCCAAAATCCCTCGCAAGTCTACGACACCCTCTGCAAGGTGTTGTTCGAGGGTTTGCTCACCGATAAAGCCAGGGCGGAATACCATGCCAAATAGTTTCCAACCCATCCTCAACGCCATGCACAGAAAGTGTCTGCTTGCCGCGTACGCGGCTTGCGCCATCCTGCTTCCGGCCCCGGCCGCACAGGCCCAGGCACCCGAAAGGCTCACTCTGGAAGCGGCCATTCGCGAAGGGCTCTCCAAGAGCGAAGAGGCACTCATCCTCAAGGAAAAGGAACACCGTTTCGAAGCCGTGCGGCAGCAGGCCTGGGCCAGCGCCTACCCGCGCATCTCTGCCTATGCGAACGCGGGACGGGGCGCGTCCCCTTTCGACCTGTCCTCCCTGGGATTCAAAGCGCCGACCCGCTATAAACAGGACGCTGCCGGCAATCTCGAGGTGGACCCGGCGACCAACAAGGTCCTGGTCGACAATGCCCCGCAGCAGGGCGGGCCCTCCGTGATCAATGTCGCTCAGAACCGCTTTTCCTACGGCATCCAGGCCGACCAGTCCCTCTTTTCTTTCGGACGGCTGAGCCAAGTCGTACGCACCGCGGAGGTCCAGGATAAGGCCGACCGATCCACCCGTCGCCGCTCCATCCAGCAGTTGCAGCTTCAGGTCCTCGACGCCTATTACGGAGCCGTAACCTCTCAGGCTCGCCTGGGCACGCTGGAATCGGCAGTCAAGCGTCAACGCGAGACCGTGAATTTCCTGGAAAGCAATTTCCGTATGGGCGCGGGGCAGCGCTCAATCGTCCTGCTGGCAATCTCCTCCCTCAAGTCGCTGGAACCGGAGCGCATCCGCGCCGAACGCGATGCCGATGCGGCGCGCATGTCCCTGAACCGGGTGATCGGACGTCCCCTGCAGGCGCCCCTGGACCTGGACACGGCCGTCCGCATTCCCATGGATCCGGTGAAATCCCTTCCCGACAGTCAGGCCTTGGCAGCCTTGATCGAACAACGCTCGGACATCCAGGCCATGGACCTGCAGCGCCAATCCCTGGAAGGGCAGGCCAGATACCTGAAGATGCAATACCTGCCCAGCCTGGGCGCCCAAGGCAAGGTGGGCGTCCTCGCCTACAAGTTGAACCAACTCGGCGAATTGGATCAGAACCGCGAGTGGCAAGTAGGCATCGGCCTCAACTGGCCCCTCTTCGACGGCTTCGGCCTGCTGTCCCAGGCCCGTCAAATCCAATCCGACGCGCGCAGTCTGGGCCTCGCCGCCCGCCAGACCCGCAAGATGGTCCAGATCGAAGTCGAGAGTGTCTTCAAGGAATACCAGGCGGCCGACACGGCCCTGCTCGCGGCCGAACAATCCGTTTCCGCCGCCAAGGAAGCGCAGGCATTGCTCTCCGAGGATTTCCGCGCCGGCAAAGGCCAACTGACCGACTTGCTCTCCGCCGAAGAGAGCCTCCGCAACGCGGAGTTCGGGGTCCTTTCCGCCCGCTTCCAGCATGTACGCTCCGCCGCCGCGCTCCGGCTGGCCATGGGCAAAGGTTTGATTAATGAGGAGGTTCCATGATTGACCGCGTCAAGTTTCCACTGTTCATCCTAATCTCCGCCGCCGTAATGGCGGGCTGCGGGAAAAAGGACGGTAAAGAAGGAGAAGGCGCGGAAGGCGCCGGCAAAACGGATTCCGCTGCGGCCATCCGCGTGGTCGCCGTGCCGGTGACGACCGTCTCCTTCGAGGACTGGGGCAACTATAGCGCCGACCTGCGCGGATCGGAAGACGCCACCCTGGCGGCTCCAATGCAGGGAGGCCGCGTCGCGAACGTGACCGAAGTGGGCAGGTCTGTGAAGGCCGGGCAGGCGCTTTGCGACATCGAAAGCGCGCGCTACCAGGCCATGCTGGCCGCCGCCAAGTCCGCCGTGGACCTGGCCAAGGGCGAGCGCGAGCGCCAGAAGGTGAACGTTGAGAAGGGCTTCGTAGGCAAGGCGGTCACGGACCAGGCCGAGCTCCAGTTCCAGCAGGCCCGCGTGGCCATGCTCCAGGCCCAGCGCGCCTATGAAGACAGCCGCTGCCAGTCGCCTTTCACCGGCGTGCTCGTCAGCCGCATGATCGAGCGCTTCCAGACCGTGGCGCCGGGAGCCCCCACCGTGCGCGTGGCGGCCACCAGCCGGCTGCAAGCCGTGGTGTCCATTCCCGAATCCGAGGCTCGCGACTTCCGCGAGGGACAAATCGCCGAGTTCAGCCTGGTGCAGGACACGGCCCAAAAGTTCTCCGGCAAGCTCAAGAGTATCGACCGCGCCGTCGAGGCCAGCAACCGCACGGTGATGGCCCGCATCGACATCCCCAACTCCGGCAACGTGCTGCGCCCGGGCATGGTGGGCAAGACCCGCATCCTGCGCCGCAAATACGACAAGGCCGTGGTGGTTCCGTCCAATGCCGTCCTGCGCCTGCAGGAAGGCACCAGGGTCGTGATCGTCAAGGACGGCAAAGCCATGCAGGTTCCGGTCAAGCTCGGCCCCGCAGCCGGTGAAATGGTCGTGATCGAAAGCGGGCTGTCCGAAGGCGACATGCTGGTGACCGTCGGCGCCTTCCAGGTTTCCACCGGAACAGTGGTCAAGTACTAAGCACCTTTCGAGGCATACCAGGGAGCCTATCATGACAAAGTTCGCAGTAAAAAATCCGGTCACTGTCCTCGTGCTGGCGGTCATCCTGCTCTTGGCCGGCGCCATGTCCTACAAGAGCATGCCCTTGGAGTCCTTCCCGGAGATCAAGATCCCGTTGATCTTCGTCAATGTGGTCTATCCCGGGGCCTCGCCCGAGGACATCGAAAGGCTGATCACGGACAAGATCGAAGACAAGCTGGAAGGCCTGGACGGACTCAAGAAGGTTTCCAGCCAATCCATGGAAAGCGTGTCCTCCATCCAGATCGAGTTCAACGCCGACGTGGACGTGGAAACGGCCCTCCGCCGGGTCAAGGACAAGGTCGACGAAGCCAAGCCGGAAATCCCCGTGGATGCCGAAGAGCCGATGGTCCGCGAACTCAACTTCTCCAACATCCCCATCTTCGTGATTTCCCTCTCGGGGGAATACGAAAACGAACGCCTCGATCAGGTGGTGGAACAGCTCAAGGAACGCGTCAAGACCATCCCCGGCGTGCTCGACGCGCAAATCACCGGCAAGCAGGAGAAGGAAGTCGCCATCGACGCGGACCCGGCCCGCCTGCGCCAATACGGCGTGAGCCTGGACGATCTGATGAAGACCGTGCAGGGCCAGCATCGCAACATCCCCGGGGGAACCCTCAAGGCCGGCGGCAGTCGCTTCTCCATCTCCATCACCGGAGAACTCACCAACCCCGAAGAATTCGCCAATCTGGTGATCCGCGCCGACGGCGCCAAATTCGTCCGCGTCCGCGACGTGGCCGACGTCACCTTCGGGTACGCCCGCGACCGGAACACGGTCTTCCGCCTGCACGGCAAAAATTCGCAGGCCATCGCTGTCACCAAGCGCACCGGATCAAACATCGTAGACCTGGTGGACGAGGCCAAGCGCACGGTGGAAGAACTCAAGCCCACTTGGCCCGCCGGCACCAACGTCAACTATACCTTCGATCAGTCCATCGCCATCCGGCGCATGGCCAGGGAGCTGCAGAACCACATCCTCACCGGCCTGCTGCTGGTGGTGCTCATCCTGTCCTTCTTTCTGGGGGTGCGCAACAGTTTCTTCATCTCCACCGCCATCCCCTTCTCCATGATGATGGGATTCCTGGTGCTGGACTATATGGGCGTCACTTTGAACATGGTGGTGCTCTTCTCCCTGGTCATCGGCCTGGGCATGCTCGTAGACGACGGTATCGTGGTGGTGGAAAACATCTATCGGCATCTGCAAATGGGGAAAAGCCGCATCGACGCCGCCATCGACGGCACCAAGGAAGTCATGCTGCCCGTGGCCACCGCCACCATCACCACCATCTTCGCCTTTCTGCCCCTGCTCCTCATGCCCGGAATGATGGGCCAGTTCTTCAGGTTCCTGCCCATCACGGTGTCCGTGACCTTGGCCGGCTCCCTGTTCGTCGCCTTCGTCTTCAATCCCGTGTTCGCTTCGCTATGGATGGACAAGAATTCCAAGGGCATGGAAGAGGGCGGCGGCGAGCGCTTCGAAAAGGTGAAGAACTGGTACAGCGGGGTATTGGATCGTACCCTTCGGCACCCCCTCCTCGTGAGCCTGTTCTGCATCGCCTTCGTGGTCGGCGGCATCATGGCCTATGGCGCCCTCGGCACCGGCGTGGTCTTCTTCCCGAAAATCGATCCCTTGGTGGTGGCCGTAGAGGTCGAAGGACCGCTGGGCATCAACATCAACGAAACCGATTCGGCCCTCAAGGTCATCGAGAAGAAGCTCTTCACCATCCCCAAGGACAGCGCGCACGTAGAAAGCTTTTCCGGCGTGGTCGGTTTCGGCAAATCCGAGATGGGCGGAGACCGCAGCCCGGAATCCAACAAGGCCTACGTGGACGTGGCCTTCATGGACTACAATGAGCGCAACGTCTCCTCCTGGACCTCGATGGATTGGATGCAGAAGAACATGAAGGACATCCTGCCGGGATGGCAAGTCAATGTTAAGCAACAACAGGAAGGCCCGCCTCAGGGATATCCGGTCTCCTTCGAAGTGGTCGGCGAGGATTTCGCCCACCTCAGCAAGATGGCCGAGGATCTAAAGGCCGCGCTGGGCAAGGTACCCAACCTGACCAATATCGATTGGGACTACGAACCCGTGCGTCCTGAGCTCAGGGTGGACGTGGATCGCGAGCAGGCCATGGCCATGGGCGTCACCACCGCGAACGTTGCCATGGCGGTGCGCGGCTCCATCCACGGCATCGAGGCCGCCAAGTATCGCCAGGGCAAGGACGAATACAATGTCATGATCCGCCTGGACCCCAAGACCCGCGAGAACTTCTCGGGCCTGGACCAGATTACCGTCCCCCACGAAGGCAACCAAATCCCGCTGACCTCCATGGTGCGCATGACCCAAGGGGCCAGTCTGGCGAAAATCAACCATCTGGACGGCAATCGAACCATTCAGGTCTGGGCGGAACTGGCCCCGGGCATCAAGGATGAATCCAAGCCCAAGGCGGCGGCAGCCAAAATCGCCGCCGAAATCAACGTCCCGCCCGGCTATCGCATCCAGGCCGGCAGCAGCAACCGCGAACAGGACGAAACCACCGCGTTCCTAAAGAAAGCATTCTTCATCGCCGTGTCCCTGGTCTTCCTGACCATGGTGGCCCAGTTCAACTCCGTGCTGCAGCCCTTTCTGGTACTCATTGGCATCATCCTGTCCCTGGGCGGCGTGTTCTGGGGCCTGCTCATCGTCCATACTACCTTCGCCATCATGATGACCGGCATCGGCATCATCGCCTTGGCGGGCGTGGTAGCCAAGAACGGCATTGTGCTGATTGACTTCATCAACCATCTCCGGCGCCATGGCATGCCCCTGCGCCAAGCGGTGATTCAAGGCGGCGCCACCCGGCTCCGTCCCGTGATTCTAACGGCGGTCACGGCCATGATCGGGCTTCTTCCCATGGCCACCGGCAAGGGCATCGACTTCATGCACATGGCCTTGGAAACGAAAAGCGAATCCTCCATGTGGTGGGCGCCCATGGCCTGGGGCATCTTCTGGGGTCTGCTCTTCAACACCTTGCTGGTTCTTGTCGTAGTTCCCACCTTCTACTACTCGTGGGAAAAGCGCAAAGAGAAGATGGGCATTTTCATGAAGGCCGACGAGGCAGGCAAAGGCGTAGAGGTCCCCGTCCACTGAGGTGGGTGCGGAAGGAAATAAAATCAATGTCCAATCCCTCCGCCGCCTCGGATCCCTTTTTCACCGAAGCCACTGCCACCCGGAAAATCTACGCCTTCCTGAGCGAAGGCCAGCACCTCGTTTTCGAAATCGGCTCCAAAGAAGCCGTACCTTTCTGGTCCTCGCGCAACCGCATCAAAACCATTCAAAAAGCGAACCCTGATTTCGGACCCTACGAAGTCAAGGAGTACCCTTTGGATTACTTCTCCGGAATCGTCCTGCCCAGCCTGCAAGAAGCCGGGGTCTGGGTCGGCTCCAATTGGGATGGCCGGCCCCCCGAAGGCTTTGTTTATCCCTCCGATGAATTCGGCGCGCTCATCGAAGCCGCCAAACCGGCCTAGCCAACGCCTGCCCATTACAAGTCCAACGGGCTGACTACCTTTCCCTGGGATGCTTGAAGAGCATGGGTATAGATCATGGTCGTCGCCACCTCCCGATGCCCCAAGAGGTCCTGCACCTGT
>JALYSE010000175.1 GCA_030854955.1 Fibrobacterota bacterium
CACCTGGCTGGATCCGGACCAAGGCGCTGAGGCCATTCTGGGGCTTTGGGAATCGAAAGGACGGGAGGTATCGGATGGATGAAGGAACGATTCGGTCTGGAACGCCCGGTTACGAGGATCTCCGGGAATTCGCTGCCGCCCTCATCCTCAACAAAGCCGGGGAACTCCTGCTCCTGCGCCGATCGATGACGACCCTGAGGTGGCCGGGGAAGTGGGGCATCGCCGGGGGAGGCATGGAGCATGGGGAGTCGCCCGACCAAGCCTTGCGGCGGGAGTTGCTCGAAGAATTGGGTCCGGAGATCCGGATGCGGACCGTGCGCGGGCCCGAAACCCTCAAAGCCATCGGAGGCTATGGTGGATTCATCCACCTTTGGCATCAGATCTGGTTGGGCGGAACGATTCAACTGAGCGAAGAACACACCGAGTATGCCTGGGTGAACCCGGCGGCCTATGCGGGGTTGGACGTGATGCCGGGCGTGGACGAGGATTTGACCCACTTTGGAATCTGGCCGGGACGTGCGAAACGGCCCGGATGACTATATTTTCGATACTGGAAGGGAAGCAATGAATACAAAGGATACGGTCCGCCCAAAGCGGGAATCGCGCCGTCTGCGCCCGACGGGCTCCAGCAACCCGCCCTTCCGTAACGCGATCCTCATCATGGTGGGATTGGGGCTGTTCCAATGCGAACGCACCGCCGTTTACGATCCCAAGTCTCCGGACAATGCGCATTACCGGGTCTTTCATCTTGGAACCTATTCCACCAAACTGGACGAGGAGAATGAGAGAGAAGGGACCATCTTCCAGACGACGACGTCCTTCGATCTTGAGAAACAGGGATCGGGGTGGACCCTTCGACGGAAATTGGACACCTTGATGGCCAGGGGATACCACAAATTCTCCATGCCCCATGAATTGGAAAAAAAGGTGGCCTTGACCATTGTCTTGGATTCGGCATTTATTCCCGCCCGCATCGACGGCTACGATTCGCTTAAGGCCGTCCTCGGCCGGATTCAGCAGAAGGACGATTACAGGAAACAGCTCCTAGCGTCCACCGATACCGCCCGTTACCGCGTCGAATGGCGGGACTGGTGGCGGATGAACAATTTCCTTCCGAAAGGGGTCAAGCTTGAGGCGCTGAAACCCCTTCCCGTGGATGCCATCAACAAGACCCTGGAATCCTTGCAGCTGGATTCGGCGTTCTTCCAGGGGCCCAGGCCCAGGTTGAAGAAAGACTGCCTGGATTACACCTTGTATTACCACCGGACGGATTCCCTGGTCCTTTTGATGGAGCAGTTCTATTTTTCCTCAATCCAGAATCGCAAGTTCCGTAAGTATTCCTGGGGGCCGTCCGTCATCGTCGGTACCCTTCATTGGTCCGTGGATCGCAAGACCGGACTGCCTTGTTTCCAGTCCAGGACGGAAATCTCGGAAGTGAGCATGGAGTTAAAAGAGGAAAAGGTAAAGACTCCCGTCCACCTTTACCGGTATGAAGAAGATCTCTACGAGTTCTAGCCTTCCCTCCCCTAGGTTTCAATTCCGGCTCGGCCGGGTGGCGCTGCTTGCCGTCGCCCTCCTGCTCGCTTCCTGCGCCTTCACCGACTACGGCAACCGCATCAACCAGGAGCAACTGGAGATTGCCCGCCTGGAGGACAAACGCCACAACCTCGAGACCCAGTACATCATTGTTTTGAACAACCTCGAGATCCATCCGGCCGAGGACAAGCTGATCAAGGAGCGGGACGAGGTCCGCCGCAAGCTCATAGACCTCTCCACCCTCGTGAACGAGAGACGCAAACTGCTCGATCAATCCATCAACGAATGGAACCAGAAAATCGTTTCCGATAGAATCGAGCGCGAGATGGTCGACCGGGAGATCAAGGACAACGAAGGCAAGAACGAGGACGTCGAGTTTGAGAACAAATAGTCCCCGCCGGATGACGGCTTAGATTCCGTAGACCTTCCGAGTGTTCTCCCTGGCCGCGGCGTAGACGACGTCCACTCCCACGCCTTTCAATTCCGAGATTTTATGGGCAATCAACGGGATGTGCCCCGGATGCGCCGGTTTTCCGCGATGGGGAATAGGGGCCAGATAAGGCCCATCCGTTTCCAGGAGCAATCTGTCCAAAGGCGTCGCCTTCGCCACCTCCTGCAGCTCTTGAGCGTTCTTGAAGGTTACGATGCCGGTGAATCCCAGGCAAAGGTTCGGAAACGCAGCTAACAGTTTTTCCGCCATGCCCGGCGAAGATGTGAAGCAATGCACGTGGATTTTCCATTCACGCGGAGCCTCCCGGACAAGGACTTCCAGGGTATCCGCTTCCGCCTCGCGGGTATGGATGATTAGGGGTTTTCCGTGCTCAACCCCCATCCGTATCTGGCGGGAGAACACATCTCGCTGCACTTCCGGCGGGGACATGTTGTAATGGTAGTCGAGACCAATCTCACCCCAGGCCACGGTCTTGGGGTTCGCCATGGTTTCCCGAAGCTTCGCTTCCAATTCCGGTCCATAGGCTTTGGCGTCGTGTGGATGGATGCCGAACGCGCCGTAGACCCCGTTCTCGTGCATCAGGGCCAAAGCCGCTCCGATGGAATCCGGATCGCAAGAAATGGTAATGCATCCGCCGAAATCGGCCGGCAGGAAGGTGGATTTGAACGCCTGGAAATCCGCGAGTTTCAGGCGCTCGAGGATTTGATCCAGGTGACAATGGGTATCGATGAAGTCCATGCGGGAAAGATATATTTATCCCTCAGGAGGGCGATTCATGGAAAGCATCGAAACGCGGCTGGAATCCCTGGGCATCAGGATTCCAACCACACCCAAGGCTCTGGGATCCTATGTTCCCGCAGTCCGAACCGGGAACCTGGTGTACATCGCCGGGCAATTGCCCATTCACGAAGGCCAGTTGATCCATAAGGGCAAGGTCGGCCGGGACCTGGACGTGGAAAAAGCCCAGGAGGCGGCCGGTCTCTGCTTCGTGAACGCCTTGGCCGCGCTTTCCTACGCGGGCGTTTCCCCGGACAAGGTAACGCGGGTGATACGCCTGGGGGGATTCGTGAATTGCCCCGACGGGTTTACCGATCAGTCCAAGGTCGTCAACGGGGCCTCCGACTTATGCGTCGCGATTTTCGGCGAAGCAGGCCGGCATTCCCGCGCTGCAGTGGGAGTGAACGCCCTGCCGATGGACGCACCCGTGGAAATCGAGGTTCTTTTCGAGGTGGCCGATTGATTCTTCTGATATTCCCTTTTCAAGCCGAGCTGCAGGCATTTCTGGCGGGTCTGGAGGGGCGTACCGAAGTGAAGGTGCGGGGAATCCGGGTCTTCAGCATCCCTACGGAACCCGAATGGCGCATGGCCGTCTGCGGTCAGGGCAAGGTGGAAGCGGCCCTCGCCTGCCAGACTCTGTCCGACGCCCTGGATCCGAGCACGGTGATGCTGCTGGGGTCGGCTACCGCCCTGGATCCAGCCCTGATCGTCGGCGATATCGTCCTTGCGGATCCCGGAATCGAATATGATTTCGATGCGGATATGCCCCCGGTATTCCGGCCGCGTCGGCCTTTTCCGGAGCCGCGTCGGGTGATGATGGGACCCATCCTGTCCGGAGACAGGGACGTGTTCGACCCCGCCGAAAAGGCCAGGCTGTTCGAAAAATATGCAGCCAAGGCATTGGCTTGGGAGGGAGCGGGATTCCACCGTTTTCTCAGGCGCAGCAGCAAGACCGGTTGGGAAGTGCGCGTGATTACCGAAGAGTCGAAGGAAGGGCGGCCGACCTTGGCCCTTTTGAAGGAGCGCATGGCGACGGATTTCCCGTCTTTGCGGCCGGTGGTCCGCGCGGCGCTTTTCTGAGCGGAAAGAAAACCTGGGCAAAAAGCAAAGAAAAGCAAAGGCCCCCTTGCGGAGGCCGGCGATCATGAATCCATAGGTAAGCGAGGGATAACGCGGGGAACTGGGTACGCGGGGAGACCCCCTGAATCGAATTTCAGCAGAACTGGTCGAAGGCTTCCTTGATTTCCAGAGCGATGTCATCGGCGCTGCGGCCCGAAATGTTATGGCGCTCCAGCATGAAGACCACTTCGCCGTCCTTCAAGAGGGCGATCTGCGGCGAGGAGGGCTGGTAACCCACGAAGTAGGAACGGGCCCTGGACGTGGCTTCAGCGTCATTTCCGGCGAACACGGTGATGGCGTTGGCCGGAAGCTTGGAATTTTTCATTGCCACGGAAACCGCAGGACGGGCATTGGCAGCGGCGCATCCGCAGACGGAATTCACGACCACGAGAGTGGTTCCCTGGGGTTCCTTCAAAATGCGGTCGACCTCGGCGGCCGTGCGGGTTTCCTGGATGCCGAGTTCGGTGAGTTCTTCGCGCATGGGGGAGACGAGGGCTTCATCGTACATCATAGTCTTGTTTCCTTCGGCCTAAAAGTAATTGTATATGAATTTAGTAGAGAATATAAAAAGTTTTCCGGCCCTTGCCGTTTTCGTGGCGGTGCGACCACAGGGAATTGGAAACCTTGTGCCCAGAAAAACGCGTAAAACCCAATTTTTTAAGCAAATGACATATCCGAAGGCCTAATGCCGGTTAAACTGCTTCCGGGGTCCTGTTTCCGGACAGCCCGGCAAATAGGGCTTGGCCGGGTTGAATGCGTTCGGGAAACGGCTCAAAGCCATCCAGCGCTTTCAGACAATTCTCGATTTGGGCGCCCTTCTTGTCCTTTTTCGAAGCCGTCTCAACCCTGGGCAACAATCCGAAATTGAAATTCATCGGTTGGAAGTCGGGATTAGGATCGGTCAGGTGGCGCGTTAAAGCTCCCAGACAAGAGGCTTCCGGCCAAACGAAGCCATTGTCTCCGCGGAGGTGGGCCAGGATCATGGAAGCGGCGTACATGCCCGTGCCGATGGCCTCGGTATAGCCTTCCGCGCCGGTAAGCTGGCCCGCGCAGAAGATCCGCGTATTCTTGATCCGCAAGGACGGCTCAAGCACCTGGGGGGAATTCAGAAAGGTGTTGCGGTGCATGGCCCCGAACCGGGCGAAGGCGGCCACCTTGAGGGCGGGCACCAGGGAGAAGATCTGCTTCTGAGTACCCCATTTGAGACGGGTCTGGAAACCGACCAGATTGTACAGGGTCCGTTGGCGGTTCTCGGCGCGAAGCTGAATCACGGCGTAGGGTGCCTTTCCCGAACGCGGATCATGCAGGCCAATCGGACGCATAGGTCCGTAGCGCAGGGTCTCCACGCCCCTCCGGGCCATCTCTTCAACGGGCAGGCAGCCTTCGAATAATTGCCCCTTTTCGAATGGCTTGGGTTCCACCGTATCCGCCTGGCGCAAAGCATCCACAAACGCGAAATAGGTTTCCTTGTCCAAGGGACAATTCAGGAAATCCGGTTCCGTGCCCTTGTCCCAGCGGTTCTTGGCGAAGGTCTGCTCCAGATCCAGGCTATCAAGCTCCACCACCGGGGCGATGGAATCGAAAAAGTACAGGCGTTCCGATCCGATCAAGGAGAACAGAGATTTCGTGAGACGATCGGAACTCAAGGGGCCCGTGGCGACCAGGGTCAGTTCCGCAGGGTCGAGGTCACCAGCTTCCTCCCGGCGCAGGGTAATGCGGGGGTGGCTGGCGATGGCCTTTTCCACCGCGCCGGAAAACATCTCGCGATCGATGGCCAAGCTTTCGCCGGCGGGAACGCGGGATTCCATCGCCAATGTAATCAGGCGCGACCCCATCAGCCGCAGCTCCTCTTTGAAAATGCCGTGGGCGGATGTCAGGGCCAATCCCTTGAAGGAGTTCGAACAGACCAGTTCGGCGAGATTGCCGGTCTTATGGGCAGGGGTGGTCACATGCGGGCGCATTTCCCAGAGTTCCACTTCGAGGCCTGCGTCGGCGAGTTGAAGGCAGGCCTCGCAGCCAGACAGGCCGCCGCCGATGACGCGGATTCGGGTCATGAATCTCTTTCCTGCATCAATTTGCAGCTTTCAATTTGCAAAATAAAATCTTGGGGATATAGGGCACTCAGTGAGACGACCCCAAGCCCTGCAATTCCAAATTCTCGGAGAAGGCTCGTAAGGCCATTTTCCCGATTTGCTCCCGAGTGGCGGGAAGCGAGGTCAGGAAGGCGCAATTCTCGATGAGGTTCTCCAATTGAGGAGGCCCGATCAGTCCCAGGCGGTAGAGTTCCAGCAGGTAGTCGTAGGCGTCCACGGAGATAAATTCCCGCTCCATGGGATGCAGCACTCGGATCTTCACCGGCGATTGACGGCTCTGTTCGGCTTGTCCCGTGGCCCAGGAGACCAAGGTATCCGCCGTGGTCTTATTCAGGCCCAGGCGATGGAGATCCGCCGCCAGGCTATCCCATTGGGATGAGCCTAACAGGGATTTCACCGCGACGGCCTTGGCTTTGGAAAGCGGCTTTCCGCTGGAAAGCGGCTTTCCGCTGGAAAGCTTCGAGACCGGTTTTCCCTTGGCAAGCTTGGCCCGCGGCGCGGCACCGCGAGAACCCCGCGAGTCCTTGCGTTCGGCCTTCATGTGCAACAACAGAGAGTCGAAAATCTTGGACTGTAGCTGCGGATTGATGTCGATCATACCGATCATGCTCTCTCAGTGGCGGAAGTGCCGGGTACCCGTGAAAACCATGGAGACGCCCAGCCTATCGGCCGTAGCGATGACGTCCTGATCCCGAAGCGATCCGCCGGGCTGGATGATATGGCGGATTCCGGCCTCATGCGCCGCGATGACATTGTCGTCGAACGGAAAGAAGGCGTCGGATGCCATCACGCAACCGGCCAGGGCAGTCTGGACGTACGCTTCCGGTTCCACGCCCTGCTGTTCGGCCTGGCGTTTCAGGTTCTCCCGGGCGCGGGGCTGGCAAAGCTTTAGGTTGGAATCAATGCGGTTCGGCTGGCCTGGGCCCATGCCCACCAGGGTGAAGCATCCCGGCGAGTATTCCTGTCCGATCACGATGGCGTTCGATTTGACGTGCTTGCAAGCCTTCCAGGTAAAGAGTGCCAGGGCCTTCATGGACTCGGGCATGGCGGTCTTGGTGGGGGATTCCCATTTGCGGTTGAGTTCCACGTCCCGGTCCTGCACCAGCATGCCGCCCAGGATGTGCTTGTACACTTTGCGGTTTCCGGCGGGAGCCAGGCTGCCGATGTCCAGTAATCGGATGTCCTTGCTCTTTTTCTGCAGATATTCCAACGCGTCCGGAGCGAAGCCCGGAGCGATGAGCAACTCGACGAACCGTCCCTTGAGCTTTTCGGCCGTGGCCAGATCCACCGTGCGCGTCACTGCGATAACAGAACCGAAGGCCGAGACCGGGTCGCCTTCCCAGGCGGCTTCGAAGGCTTCCGCCAGGGTCGCGCCGGTGGCGTAGCCGCAAGGGTTCATGTGCTTGATGATGGAAACGGCAGGTGTTTCGTGGAGCTCCCGCACGGACTCAAGTGCCGCGTCTGCATCTACGAGATTGTTGAAGCTCAGTTCCTTGCCATGCAACTGTTTGGCCGATCCCAGGTTGGGCTCCTGGCCGGATTGGGATTCTTTCTCCAGGAAGAAAATCGCCTTCTGGTGATCATTCTCGCCATAGCGCAAAGGCTTGCCTTGAGTGAAGGCGAGTCGCAATGACGGGGCTTTCTCCAGGGTCGCCGACAGGTATTCGTCGATGGCGGAATCGTAATCGGCCGTATGGCGGAACACCTTCAAGGCCAGGGTCTGGCGGGTGGCGGCGGAAGTGTCGCCTTCCTGCTTCAGCTCCTGGACCACCTTTACATAGTCGGCCGGATCGCATACGACGGTGACGAAGCGGAAATTCTTGGCCGAGGAGCGCAGCATCGCCGGTCCGCCGATGTCGATGTTTTCGATGGCCTCTTCCAGGACCACATCGGGTTTCGCGACGGTTTCCCGGAATGGGTAAAGGTTGACCGCGACGATGTCGATGGGTTCGATGGCGTTATCGCGCATGGCCTGCTTGTGGGTTTCGTTGTCACGGATGCCCAGCAGCCCGCCATGGATCTTAGGATGCAGGGTTTTCACACGGCCGTCCAGGATTTCCGGCGAACCGGTGTACTCGGAGATGGCCACGGCGGGCACGCCCTTTTCCTTCAGGAATTTCAGGGTTCCCCCGGTGCTGAGGATACGGATGTCCAAGGCGGCGAGCGCTTGGGCGAACTCCAGCAATCCGGTCTTGTCGGATACGCTGATTAGGGCCGTCTTCTTATTGGCTGGTCGCTCCGGAGTTGCCGACGCAACTCCACGCTCCTCGCCTCGATAAGGATTACTCACGAAATTCCTTTCCGGTCAAAAGCGCGTAGGCTTCCAGGTATTTGCGGCGGGTATGTTTGACCACCTCCGCGGGTAGGTCGGGTCCGGGATACGTCTTGTCCCAGTCGAGAGTGTTGAGATAATCGCGGACGTACTGTTTGTCGAAGCTGTCCTGTTCGCGCCCTTCGGCGTAGCCGGCCGAAGGCCAGAAACGGGAGGAATCGGGGGTGAGCACCTCGTCGATGAGAATGGTCTGGCCCTCCACCACGCCGAATTCGAACTTGGTGTCGGCGATGATCACGCCTTTGGTGGCCGCATAGCCCCTGGCCTTGGAGTAGATGTCAAGGGTAAGGCTCCGCAGGCGATCCGCGTTCACCTCGCCGACCATTTTCTCCATGGCCATGTAATCGATGTTCTCGTCGTGGCCGATATCGTTCTTGGCGGCAGGGGTGAAGAGCGGCGGTTCCAGCTTGCAGCTTTGCTTCAGGCCCGGAGGCAGGGCATGGCCGCATACGGCGCCGGTAGCCTGGTAGTCCTTCCAGCCAGACCCGACCAGATAACCGCGGGCCACGCATTCCACGTCGAAGCGCTTGGCCTTCTTGACCAGCATGAAGCGACCACTCAGGTAATCGCGATGCCGGTTCAGGGACGCCGGCAGGTCCTTGAGGTCCGCGGAAATGAAATGGCTGGGCACACCGAGGTGATTGAACCAGAAAACGGACAATTGCGTCAGGATGGCGCCTTTGTCCGGGATGGGCGTGGGAAGCACCACATCGAATGCGGATAGGCGATCGGTGGCGACCATGAGCAGTCGGTCCCCTAGATCGTAAACGTCCCGTACTTTTCCCCTGGAAAACAAGGGAATTTCGGTGATGGGGGGAGGACTCGATGCGACCGGGTTGCTCATTGGCCAAAAATAGCCCTGCGGTGGAGGGGCGTCAATTTGCTTTGGCCCGAAATCGGATTAAAAGCGGCGCGTGGAATCGGCGGGGGTGATCCCCGGAATGGGTCCCGTAGAATTGGCTGGGGCCTCGGGGGGAGCGGTTCCCTGGGGTTGGGAGCCGCCAAGAGGGGGGGCCGCGGGATTGACAGCCGGCGGGGCATTCGGGTCCAGGGGCGCGCCTTGGCCGGTCGGGTAGCGCTGGGCTCCGGATTTGATGCCGGCCGTATCGGATCCGGCTCCAAAATAATACCATAGGTTCAGGGTGGCCTGAATGGCGGAACTGCCCCATGCGGCTTTTCCTGCGGGTGGGGAATACCTCACGATTTTCGTCCATGCCGTTTCCGATTTGAAATCCTGTTGCAGGAACCCTATCGAACCGCTGATGTTCCAGGGTCCGGTCACGGCCTGCTGCATTCCGAACTGGATCTCGTACCCTGATCCGAAAGGTTCAAACCGGGCACCCGCGCTACCATATGGGGTATATATCTGGGAGTTGCCCAGATTCCAATAGAGCAAGCCTTGAACGAAGAGGCCCAA
>JALYSE010000176.1 GCA_030854955.1 Fibrobacterota bacterium
GTTCCGGGCCGTCCGGCGTGTTCCGATAGAGTCGCAGCTCCGCCACTTTGCCTTTGAGGCGCAGCCCCTCGGGCTCCGCGCGGTTCGACAGTATATAGACCGGCAGAAGGGTCAATACCAGCAGAACCAGGGCTCCCGCCACTTGCAACCCTCGGGGGAGCTGAAAGACTTCGGAGAGGCGCTGGGCGAAACCGGTTTTGGAAAGGGGGACGGGTCTCCGGCGGTACGGCCCTGCGCGGCCCTGGGCCGCTTCGATTTCAGGCACGATTTTCTCGGCCGCAAAATGGGCCGCAAAAACCCGATCGTGGGCCCTTAGAGCATCCAGCCTCTGCCTGAGCGAGGGGTCCGCGGCCAGGCGGGCTTCAAAAGATATCGCTTCCGCATCGGGTAATTCGCCCAGATGGTACCGTTCCAGATGAAATTCGCTGATGAGGCGGGTATTCCAATCCTGCTTCATGGGTGCAACTCCCTTTCTTCCCTGGCCTTGATATTCAGAGCCATTTCCCGGATCTTCCGAAGCCGCTTGCGTACACCCGATACCGAAAGGCCGCATTCGGCCGCGACTTCCTCATGAGTCAAGCCGTCCACAAAGTGCAGAACCGCCATGACGCGGGTAGATTCCTCTTCGCGACCAAAGAGACGGCCCAGAAAACGGCCCGCCGCAAAGCTGCCCTCCATATCCGAACCATCGGCGATGCCGGTCAGAAGCCATTCATCCCGATCCTCGGGGTGCCGCTGCCGCGTCCGGATCCGGTTCAGGGATACGTGGGTGGCGATCCGATAGAGCAGACTTGAGGGAAACCGTTGCTCCAGTTTCTCATGACCCTGAATGAGTTTTACGAATGTATCCTGCATGGCGTCCTTGGCTTCCCCCTCATCCCTCAGCAACTGCCGACAGCGCCGGAAGACCATCGACCCGTATTGCCGATAGAGGTAATCGATTTCCAATGGCATTGTCTTCAAATCCTTGAACACCGGAAAGACCGGAAAATGTCATCAGAAGATCGAAAATTATCGGGGGAAATCGAAGGGAAGGGGACTGAAGGGGTGATACGCTCGGAACCGAGGGCATGGTCGACCCAGGGAGCGGAAAAACCGGCGAGAGTTTTCGCTTTCGCTATTCATATGATATAAACCCGTAGACGGATTTATAGTCCAGGCCGGCCGAGGCCAGGATCCCCCACTCGGGCCTGGTATCGCCAACGGTCGCCCGGATGGCAAAATGCTTCAGGCCGATGCTTGCCTTGGGAAACTTGAGCGGGACCACCGGCAGATTCACCGGGCGGTCGCCGTTTTCCAATTTGAGCAAATCGTCCCAATCCGCTCCGGCGAGATCGAAATTGGTATAGAACCACTGGAAGAAAAGCTGCTCCGTATGCATACTGCCGAGAGGGGAACGATACTGCTGCTCCGCTCTGCGGGTAGCGGCGATCAAGAAATAGGAATGCCCCGGAACGACCTTCAAGGTATCGTAAGCGACCGTGTGCGGGCCGTTTCCGGAACTAGTGGTGAAGAAAACCGTATCGGATTCATGCCCCTCGATTTCTTCGAAGTGGGTAATGCCGGCGGCATGGACATGGATGAATCCGATCGAATCGATCAAGGGGTTCCGGTTCACGTTCGAAGCATACAGGCCGCTGTCCAACTTGTTGCTGTAGCGTACCGTCAGGTTTTTTGTGACATCAAGGTCGAAACCGGGGGAACTCAACTTGGCTTTGAATTGCACCAAGCCGATGAGCCCATCCACCAGTGGGGACAATTCATTTGGGATCAAGGCCGAGGAATCGAGCGCATTGATGAAGTCCATCTTCTTCAGGCCGCTCTGTAAAGAGGATATCCCCAACTTCCGAAGCCCCGCTTTTTCACCAGAGGAAAGCTCACTCTCGCTTTTCAAGACTTCCGGGGACAAGGCGGTCAATTTCAGGGGGTTTCTGTCGCCCCCGGGGATAACGATGGAAAACGTCAGGCCGTCGTCTGATTCGTCGAATTTCAAAGCCCCGGTTTCCAAGTCTACGATTTCCGATGCGCTCGGAAAGCCGGAGCTGGTGGCGCCTTGGTTCACCTGGTATTTTAAGGCGAGCTGCCAGGCTACTGCGTAGGACTTTTCGGCATCGTACAACTTCAGTCGCACTTGGACGGTATCCCCCGGGGCCGCTTCGGGCGGATCCATGATGATGGAGAATGGCCTAATCTTATCGCCGATGATTACGTTTTCGTATTTCTCGGGAAAGTCGGCGCATCCGGCAAGGAGGAGGACTCCAGCCACCAGGATTGCTTCGGATAATTTTCTCATTCCGGATTCTCCTGATTAAAATTCGGCCTTAACGCCGATGGAAGGGAAGAAGATCGCACCGATAGTCTCCCGTTTGCTGTTGTCGTAATTGTAGTCGTAGATTTCAGGGCTGTTATAGAAGAAGTAGTTCACATTACTCAAGTCGAGGTAACTGGAGAGCATCCAGCTTTTATAGACGAACTTCTTGTCGACCCTCAGGTCCAGCTGGACGAAGGGCCCCACCCTTTCGGAGAAAGGATCTCCCGGTTCCTGGACATAATCCCTCAGCTCGGAGTCATAGGTGAACTTGTTGTCCGTCATGGATTTCAGGGGCGAGGCCGGATTACCGGTAATGTACTGGAATCGCAGGCCGCATTCCCAATTGAGAGGGAGCCTTACGCCTCCCACCAATTGCAGGTTGTGGGTCTGATCGTTCTTAGAAAGGACCCAGGCATCCGCGTCCCATTCCCCATTAGCCGTATACAGGTCCGGAGCGAATGGAGTCCCGGCCCTGCGTTCCGATCGCGACAGGGAGTAGCCGACCCACCCGAAGAACCGCCGGCCCTGGTCCTGTTTAAGCAACATCTCGACCCCGTACATACGGGCGTCCATGTCCGCGATGTAATTCAGGTCTTTTCCAGTCACCGGATCCAGACTGTCGGTCGCATTTGGGATGTCGCTCTGGGAGTTGTAATAGCCCTGGAGATCCAGGGAGAGGAGATCGTTGATCCGCCACTCGTGGCCGGCGACGAAGTGCAGCGCTTCGACCGGAGGCAAATCCGGATTCCCTATCCCCCCCACGGTGATGCCGGTGAATTTCGGCGATTGCGAGTAGGATCCGGCGGAACCCTTGACCGTAAGGCCCTTAAGGTATTCGTACCTGGAAGACAGCCTCAGGCTCGGCCTCCCATCCTCAACCTCGGAAAAATAGTCGTAGCGGACGCCGGGTACGATCAACCAGCGTTCGCTCGGGCTGATTTCCATGCTTGCATAGCCGCCCAGGGTAGAGGTATTCAATACCTCGTCTCTCGTGATGATTCCCTTTTTGGTAAGGAACCCGAAATGGGCATCGAAGGACTCGTAGGTGAGATCCAGACCGGGCTTGAACTTGAAGTATCTGTTCGCTGTATATTGCATTTCCTCCCTGACATTGAATCCCCCGGATTCCTGCCCGTACTGCACGCTTCCGAAGAATGAACCGAATGCGTCGGATTGCACCAGGCTGAGCCTCAGCTCATTGGTCAGCGAGGAATTGAGCCTTGAGTTCAAACCGATCAAGGCAAGGTGGAACCAATCGTCGGATTGCCCTGCGGAGGTATTGCCGGAAACCTCTTCGCTTCCGCCCCGGATGTCCGGCGTGATGATTTCCAGGTTGTCGACGGAAGTACTGTAGGTCAGGAATCCGCGATGCTCCTTGCTGATGTTCCAATCCAGCCTGGCATAGGCGTCCCGGTACAAGGGCGCCACGGTGGTGGCTTCGTTTTCCGTGGCCGTTTTTATGACATCGCCAATGTAGCTGTAGGTGCCGGAAACCTGCAAGGACAGGTTTTCGGAGAGGGGTCCTTCCAGCATGCCTCCGGCGTCCATGATGTTGAGATCCATTTTTCCGTGCCATCTGTCCTTCAAGGCGGGACGGCCTTTTACTTCGACGACGCCCCCGACCCCGCCGCCGTACCTGGCGCCAAAGCCTCCCGGATACATATCGATGGAAGAGAGGAGGTCGGAATGATAGATGGAGCGGATCGCTCCGAAATGGAAAAGCCGGATAACGCTGACGCCGTCCAGCAGGAATCTCGAATCTTCGGGGCCCGATCCCCGGATAAGGATTTCACCGCTTATGAAGGTCGGCCGAGCCACCCCCGGCAGGGCCCGAACCACCTTGATCGCGTCACCGCCGAAACCCGGAACCCTTTTGATTTCCGAAACCGAAAGCGTGGTTCTGCCCACTTCCGTTTTTTCCCCTTTTCCAAAAACGACGATTTCGTATTCGTCATAGCTGTCGCGCAGGATCCGGTAGTCCATTTCAAGCCGTTTACCGGCCACCAGGGTTTCCTTGAACGATGCGGGCATATACCCGCTGACAGGGAAACTCACCTTGATGGAGCATGCGGGGAGCGATTTGAATTCGAAATATCCTTGCGTATCCGTCGCGGTCACGAGTTTGCCCTCTTCGATGGCCTGGCCGGGAAAGGTTCCAATCTGCCGCAAGTACCTGTCCAATGGCATATTCAGGCCCGCATCCATCGAAGTGTCCAGGATTTCAACCACGACCATGGCATCCGGGATCGGAGTGCGGGTTCCTTTTTCCCGCAACCGGCCCTTGAAGTTGGTGTACGGCTCGATTCGGATCGGCAGACTGTCGAGTGAAAACGTGTATCCATTTTCGATTCCCAAGCGGATCGCCTCCTCCGAATAGGCCGCCTTGATGAATGTCTTCACCATGGGCAAGGAATCGATTGGAGCCGACGCTCCTTGGGATGCTCCGATATCGCCGGAACCTTCGGCCGCCGCCAAAGTGGCCAGTAAAAGGAAGGCCGTTAGCGCCGCTTTCATTTCGACTCCTATTCCTGCAATTCGAATTTAAATGCAAAGGGAATCCAGACGGCGACCGCAGAGTCGCCCATCATTCCGGGTTCAAACTCCAATTTCCGGATCGCGGAAAGGGTCAGTTCCTTCGTGCCATATCCCAGGTCATCGAGGATGACGATCTTCGCGGCCCGTCCGTCGATATCGACCAATACCTTTGCTTTCACTTTACCGGAAACGTTGTTCTTCTTCATTTCCGCGCTGTATTCCGGCTTCGCCGAGACCCGGACCTTCGGCATCCGGGTTATCCTTGTTGCGGAGACAAGTTTCCCCACCAAGCCGTCCTCGTCGGACTTATCGGTAACCACGGGAGCAGCGGGCATCCCTCCCAACTTGACCACGCTGTCGGCTTTAACGTCCACGGCATTGCCCATCGCCACGGCCAAGTCGCTCGTCTCCCCCAGTGTTTGCGCCTCCAATCCGAATTGCTTGGGGACCGGTTTAGGCCTGTGAGCCCTCACCTTCGGGAGCGGCTCAGGAGGTTCCTCTGGAAGCTTGGGCGGAAGAATCTCCGGCAGTTCCTCCTCCATGATGAAAACCGAATCCTTCGCTTTTTCCTTTTTCACGACCGGCAAAAGGGAGAAGGTAATCATGCCCACGGCCACCGTTAGGACGAGGGCGAACGCCTCTTTCCCTTTCCCGGACGATATAACCAAGGGAAGGTCAAAGGTGACGTCGGCGAATCGGCCGGCATTTGGCCTCAATGGGCGGCGGGGCCGTCCCGCGACCTTTTTGCGCATGGCGATCACTCCTTCCTCGCCACCTTGAGAGCGTACTTATGCACGCCCGCGCCCCGCACCCAGTCAAGCAAGCGGACCACATCCTCGTAGAGGAGGCGCTGGTCCGCAGCGATGAGAACCTGATGTGCCGAATCCAGGACCACCTTTTCCCGCAAATGGACCGCCACATTCGCGGAATCGGATACCACTCCGTCCAGGAAAACCTGTTTGTCAACGTTCATGGAGAGACCCGTGGCCTTGGGAGCCTCGTCTCCGGCATGGGCTGCCTTGGGGATGCTCAAGGGAATCTCCCGCTGCTCGAGCAGGGAGGAGGAAATCATCAAGATGATCAGCAGCACCAAGAAGACGTCCACCAGGGGGGTAATGTTGATGCTGGTGATCCCGTCCTCGTCATCGACCCTCGCCACCGCCATCAGAAAACCTCTTTGGCGACGGATTGGAGGCTGCGGGCCATCAGGAGGCCGCGGATCTCGCTGAGGGTGTTCATAGTCCTCTTGATGCGGGATTTGAGGAGGTTATAGAGCACGACGGCGGGAATGGCCACGATGAGGCCGGCCGCCGTGGCGATGAGGGCTCCGGAAATCGCGGACATCACTTCCACCCCGCCCCCACCCTCGGAGGCCATGCGGCGGAAGGCGGAGAGGATACCGATGACTGTGCCGGTAAGTCCCAGGAACGGGGCGTTGGCGCCCACCGTGCCGAGTAACTGGCAGCCGCGTTCCAGCGACTCGCGCTCGCGCGTTTCCTGCATTTCCAGGAGCTTGTCGAGTGCGTCAGGGCAAAGATGGGAGTTGCCGATCCCAATCCGGACGAGGCGGTCGGCTGCGGCGGATTCCCCCGAGACGGATCCGGCAGGTGCGGCGATGGCGGCAAGGTCGCCGGAAAGGGCGTGCGCCAGCTTTTCCAGACAGGGCCTGGCGGAAGCGCGGACATTCCCGACCGCCTGCCAGCGCCAAGCGAACATCGCCAAGCAGGCGATTCCCAAGGACACCAGCAACCCCAAGATTCCGAATTCTATCGCCTTCAACGTGGTTTCAGATACAATGCTGTTCATGCTTTCCTCTTGTTCGGGATTGATTCGCACTTCTATCGGCCGAAACGAATCCCAATTTCCAAGCCAGGCCACCTGTAATCGCCTTCCGACTCGGCGGTGAGATCATCGTTCCAGGAAGCCATGAGCTTTTCGTTGCCGTGGGTTATCAAGGAATTGTAAGTGAGGCCGCCGAATATGTGGAAGTTGCCCCACACCTCCATTCCGGCCCGGATTCCGGCTTGGAAAAGGGAGTTGTGGCGGAAATCGGAATTACCAAGCGATTCTTCCTCGTCATCGAGCTGATCGAGATCGGTATGTTCGTCCAGGATGAGATTGTATCCCAGTTCGCCTTCGAGAAAGGCCTTGCCGAAATCCTTGTGGTAGCCGAAGCCCATCCCCAAGCTGAAGGGGTGATTGCGGCTATCGAATGTGTAGCCGTAAGAGTAGGATGTGAAAAAGTTCCTGCCCGAGGCGAACCTGAGTTTGCTCATTCCGGTCTCTTCAGCGGAAACGTCCAAATGAAGGAGCCCGTTCTTCGCCAGGGTCAGGAACCCGATCCCATTCCCGTTCAGATGCCTGGAGATGTTCAGCGCGCCGATTTGCGTGCCCTTGATCGAATCGGCGATATTAACACCGCCCAATTGGAACCCGTGCACGGTCTTCGCAATGTTGATGTTATATGCGATTTGGGCGCCGCGGACATGCCTCGCGTAGTTGAAGGTGCCGGCCAGCTGGAATCGCTCGACATTCTCCAAGGCGATGTTCCCGAGCAGTGATGCTTGGCCATGCTTGACGTTTTCCCTCGAAATGTTGGCAAGCAATGAAATTTGGGTGGATTGCGGGCTGCATTCGAGATCGCTCAGATACCATCTGTCGTGGTTTTTTGAACTATCACAGCCGCTGGCGGGAGCCGGGCTACCCGCGTTTTCGGCCGTTACGGCCGGTAACAGGAACAGCTGAAGACCCATTGCCATCGCAAGGGTGATTCTGAATATCATGATGGTGTTTTCTTTCCGGGTTTTGAAGGCGCGCCAGCGTGAGAACCCTTGTATTCAGGCGGCTCCGACGAAGGCAACTTCGGATTAAACACCGGAAGGGGGGGAAAGTGTCACCACCCGGGAAGATTTTTTTTCACGTCGAAGCCGGATGATGCGGAATTCGCAACCATGGACCGGATTTCCACCCTGCGGTCAATCTTCGGAACCGGTCAGCATGGACCGGATTTTGCACCCAACGTCAGCCAAGGCTGAAGCGGCTTTTCAGGTTAGGGCTGAAATGCGAGGACATGCATGGAATGGGGTGCTACAACCCCCGGAATGCATGCCCGCAGCATGCCGTGAAAACGAGTAGAGAGCAAGTGGACGTAGGCGCTAAGTGCGAAGTTCGTGCCGCTCGAAACTTTGTCTGAATGGCCAGACCAATCTGAAAACCCGTTTGGGCGGAGCCCCCGGAGCGCACTGGAAAGTGCGCGGAGGCAGCCTGGGCGTTGTTATGCGAGCCGAAGGCCGGCAAGCCCATAGGGATTGCCGAGTTAAAACGGCATCTTTTCTTACGCGCGCATTTTTAGGATAAAACTTCAAATTCCTTTTTCAAGTATTCAAAGGTTACCTGGTCTCGAAGTTTGCAAACAATATTTTGGTTTGCGAATGCCCCTGAAAACCATTTCCCGTTTTCTTTTGAAAATGTTTTGAGCCATTTCACTCCAACAATCCATTCGCTTTTTTCTGGATCATTCGAATTTTCTTTGATTCCAGGCTGAACAAGGGGCAAATCAAAAAGGGTTTTCTGAGCTGATTCAACAAAGAACTCCTTTGCCATCTGAGCCTCATGAGTAACCTCACCAAAGCCGAGATATTTTTGAGTCTTGAGAAAGGCGAAGACCCTGTCTCCAACTTTCAATTTTTTCAGTGGGTCGCTATATTTTTTACCTTGTCCAGCTGCAAGAAATCCGTATTTAACATTGTCTTCCCAGTTTCGATGTTGACCTTCACCGATATTGGCAAACCAATACCCCGTCCACGGGAGTTTCTTTTTGGATTCGAATTGTTCTTGAACCTTTTCAGGGTCAACAAGCCAAGCTCTACCGAGTATTTCTTCGGTTCCGGTTTTGAAAAAATTGAAAAATATGGCATTAATGTTAATTCCATATTCTGAAGACAGATAGTGGATGATTCTCTCGGAAGAGTCATCCAAATTCGAAGCGACGATTACCATCTTGTGGTTGCTATTGATGTTTTCAGGCAACCCGTCTGAAAACCATTCTTCAAATGCCTTCGAGAGTTCTTTTCCAAGAAAGTTTGAAGCGATTTCATTGATTTTGATTTCGTCCAAATTGTTGATCCACGAGGCATAGTCCAATACCTGGGCGACAATTTCCCTTGGTGTCCTATCTCGCTTTAGCTCAATTACTATGACGTCGCCTTGTCGATCTATCCCAAGCAGATCGATACGACCTCCAAATTCCGTGATCACCTGGCGGCCGATTAACAAAATATCAGACCCTAAAATCGAGGGGTCTTCAACAATCCAAGTTTCGAGCTTGTTTTCGTTTTCAAGCTTTGCCTTAGACAATTCCTTTATTTTGTTTTGCTCAACTCTCCAAAGAGTAATATTGAATGCCATTATTTTCCTCTCCAATTAGGCCTTACAATCTACTTTTTGTCTTCTGATTTGCGCGCGTCTTTATTCTTTGCCGGACCAAGCGTTGGGCACGCCTGCGCATTCATGGAACCACCAAGCGCTAGGAATGGTCACAGTTCGTCGAGTTCGAACAACCTTGCCTTCGTCCGCTGCCCTTATCGGGGTTTCCATTCTTCAAAGTGGGAAAGCGGAAAGTGGCTGTACAAGGACACATTAAAGTTGCTGGAAACTTCTACAGTGCGCCCTATCAGCTCATCGGCACATACGTGACCGTTCACTTCAATTCCGAGGAAGTCAGATCCTGTCCGGTGAAAAGGTACTATGCCGCCACCGTTCCCGCTCCGGTAAGGCGCAGGTCTTCAACGGGCCAAAAGCATCGGCCCTAATTTTGGCCGCCTCATAGGAAACGTACTGCCCCAGCAA
>JALYSE010000177.1 GCA_030854955.1 Fibrobacterota bacterium
CCCTGCCGCAAGCCCATGGCCGCAGGCCGGGGACCTATGCGGAAGCCTTACTGGAGTCGCCCGGATCGGGCCCGGAAAGGTGGCGGTTGGATGCCCATCAGGCCGATGGGGAATGGGCCAATCCGTTGCAGTCCCCCAGAGGTTACCTGCGCGACACCTTGGACGGCCGATGGATCCTCCCGGGCTGCGGGGAGGGGGGCTTGTCCGGACGCGCGCGGTTCCCGGTCCTGGCCAAAGCGGACTATCGCGTTTCCCTGCGGGGGGCCATGGGCTCGGACTGGTCCTTGAGCCATGGACCGCTGGCGGGAGAGGGAAGCGTCGGGCTGGCCCAGGAGGCGGGCGCCTGGACCTTGGAAACCGGTTCCACCTTGGCCTATCGGACCCCGGGCCTTGCCGGACTGGGCCTGGTGGGGCAAGGAAGGACGCTCAGCTGGGGGCAGAGTCTCGCCTGGCGGCAAGCTCCCTGGAAGGCGAAAGCCTCTCTCACCGGGGCGGGTGGAGGCCAATCCGGCCCGCGTCCCCGCCCCCATTCGACCGATCTCGCCTTGGCCCTGGAACACAGGGAAGGGGAAGGACGGGCGCTGGCGGTGGAAGTCGCGGCCAGGGATCTTAGGTATCCTGCACGTTACTTAAGATTCGATTTGCGGCAGCATTGGCCGGCAGGGAGGAAGCTGAAGGTGGCGCAGAGCCTGCGCCTGCCATGGACCCCAAAGGGTCCGGGAAGCGATATCGGTTACCAGCTGCGCCTGGAGGCGGCGCTTTGAGAGGACATGCCCGCCCTACGGGGGAGGACTTCCTCTTCGCGATACCGTGTCGCGAGGTCTTCCGCGGATCGGCTGACGATGGATTGGACTTCCAAGTCCCGGATGAAGCGCGAGCGCAGATTCCGGTTGGTCAGCAGCGCTTTCCAGAATTCCTGATCTTCGTTTTCCATCGACCCTCCTTGACCGGGGCACCGGTCGGGCGCCTTGACGGCGACATATTGGAAGTGACAAGCAAAGACCGATCCTAAAAGAGGAAGTCCTAGATCCGGCGCGGAATCCGCAGCGGCCTCAAGGGATTGTCAATTTTTATCCCGACTTGGGTGGATTTGGCATTGACGTCATGCGGCGGCCCGGGAGCCGAGATTTTCAGCCGCAAGGAACAATTGGTCGAGGGAAATGAAAGTAGGTCCATGGTAACGCACGCGAGGATTGGTGATGCGGCTCCACTTGAATATTTGGCAGCGCTTGCGATCGGGAGAATGGCCTTTGAGAAAATAGTCGCGACCGTAATGGTAGATCTCTTCGACGTCCGCTTCCACGCTGGAGGGGGACTCAGAGTGATTGAAACGGTAATCGAACGCGAGTAGAATGGGTCGGCCGTAGTAATCGGCAACGCGGCTGTAGCGCATGGTATTCAGGGCTTCCAGGTGCAGGCGCGCCTGGTATTTTCGATAGAAGCTGAACCCGAGGATCAGGCCTATCGTAGCGAATGCGGTTGCCAACATGAACATGGTCCTATAATAGGCCGCGAGACGAAAAATTCAACGGGAGCTTTCCTCCCTGTTTGCGGAAACTTCCTCGTCGGGAAAGCGCGGCTTTTGGGGCGTTGTTCCTATTCCATAATGGCCATGGGCGGGAATTCGCAGATTTCGAAGGCGCGATTCCCAATAAACCCGAGAGCCGAAAAAACCGAAATTACTTGCGCGTTGCAGTGCGACGTATTAGGGGGGCCTGGGGACGCTTGTCATCGGAAACGGAACAACGCTCAGAAGACCACCCGTAGGGTAACCGACTAGTTACTCTTTCCACCGCGTAGCGTAGCGCGACGGGATTCATCCCTGACCCCGGTTGAAGCCTCTCCGTCCCAGGCCCGATCGGATGCGGTATTCAGGGTGAACCATGCCTCCCGCAAACCGTCCCTTGCCGAGGACCACCGGCTGGCTGGGTGAAGTGTGCACCAGGCCGTCGAAATGGCCACGAAAGCGAGGAAAAGGAGGGGTTTCCTATTCCACCCATACCGGAAGCACCGGGGCGTAACTGGATTGTAATACCTTCAGGAAATAGCGACCTGCCGGCAAATCCAACCGGGGGGATCCTGCCTGGGATCCGAAACTTTGGGCCGATCGGCCGTCAGGGGTGTAGAGGGCGGCGCTCATGAAAGGTCTCCAGGCGGCCAAGTCCAAAGGCCTTCCGCGCCGGGCCCGGAGAAAGCCCCCGGCTTCTCTTCCAGGGCCCAAGCCAATCCCGCGGCGCACGCCTATGCCCATGCCCTTGAGATCGGGACTCTCCAAGCGATAGATGATACCCTGATCATATCCCGTGACGAAGAGATTTCCCTGGGAATCCATTCCGAACGATGAGGGACGGTCGGGCAAGGTCAACAACCGTTGGAACATCAAGGGTTTTCCCGCTTCCGGCCGCATCGCCCACAAGGTCCGCAATTCGAAATCGGCAAAAAAATAGGCCCCGTTAAAGGGCGAAGCGACGTTGCCGCGGAACACCATGCCTCCGATTATTGTTGTCGAATGGGCGCGCCCCAACTCCATAACGGGATTGGCCAAACCCGGCCGTGAACATGAATCCGGTTCCAGGCAAACCGTCCCTTCCCGGAAAGGCCACCCCAGATTGGCGCCCTTTGCCACCAGGTTGATCTCTTCCCGCGCGGTTTCTCCCACGTCCCCGGCCCACAACTCCCCCGTCGTGGGATCGAAGGACCATTTCCAAGGATTCCGCAGCCCCAAGGCCCAGATTTCCGGGCGCGTTCCCGCTTCATCGACAAAGGGATTGTCCAGGGGAACACGAAAGGAATCCGGCACGTTCACATCGACACGGAGCATCTTTCCCAATAGGGAACTCCGATCCTGGGCCAAGATGGATTCGCCGCCATCCCCCATTCCCACATATAAAAAACCGTCCTTGGGTCCGAAAGCGATGGTCCCGCCCTTGTGATTTCCATGGCGCGTCTGGACGATCCGCATCACTTGGCGGGGCGGTTTGCCTGAATCCTTGGAGAAGGACGAGTCCGCCATACGCTCCTCAATCAAAGTGGCCCAGGGTATGGAACGGGGAATGTAATTGAGGTAATACTTGCGATTGTCGGCGAATCCGGGGTGGAAGGCGATTCCCAGCAATCCCATTTCCCCTTCCCCGTTCACAGCGATCTTGAGGAATTCGGACCGGATCCATTTTGCGCTTCCGCCGTCCGGCTTCCCCGCCGGGCTTACCAACGTGACCACGCCCATCCGCTCCAGAACCAGGTAGGTTCCGGGTTTCCCGGGCATTTCCCCGAACCAGACCGGCTTTTCCAGCGGCACTTCGGCGGGATCGAAAAAGGGAACTACGGTCACGTTTTCGGGAAGCGGAGTGGAATATGCCCGCAGGGGCGCAATCACCAGGGCGGTGGCCGCCACTACAAAGCCCAGACTGGTCCGGATCATGAATCTCCCATCGCGGAGAATAGATGATCGCCGCAAAAAGGCACTCCTGAGGAGGCCGATTACCGGGAAGATAAATGCCGGGATCGGCTCAGGACAGGTTTTTCGGCACGCGCTCGAACTGCAGAATGGCCTCGAAGGTCTGCCGTTCGCGGATCACGTCCGGACCGTCCTCCTGGATCAGGACTTCGGCCGCCAACTTACGGGTATTGTAGTTGGAAGACATCGCCGCGCCATAAGCGCCGGCATCGTGCAGGATCAGGTAATCGCCGGCCACGGCCTCGGGCAATTTGCGGGTGGTGACCACGCCGCCTTCTTCCTGGGTGAACACGTCGCCGGACTCGCACAGGGGGCCGGCCACTATGGTATCGAAGGCGTTGCCGACGATGCGGCCGTCGGCGGGGCTGATGGAGATTTCATGGTAGGCCCCGTACATGGCGGGACGGATGAGGGTATCGAAGCCCGCGTCCACCAGGTAGAACCGGTTGCCGCCGGAGGACTTCACGGAGCGGATCTGGGTCAGCAGCGAACAGGATTCCGCGACCAGGTAACGTCCGGGTTCCACCTCGAGGGCCACGGGATGCCCAACCTCGCGCTCGATGGCCTTGCGCGCCTTGTCCCAAAGTCCGTAATAGGCGGGGATGTCGATGCGCGCCTGCTCCTTGCGGTAGGGGATCGGAAGCCCGCCTCCTGCGCTGATCACCTTGAGTTGTGGCCCCATGCGCTTGGCTGCTTTCACCATGGCGTCGCATACCGTGGAGAGATGATGGTAATCGCTTCCCGATCCAATATGCATGTGCAGACCCTGGATGTTCACCCCGGCCTCGTTGCCGAGACGGAGGCACTCTTCCAGGTCCGAATGCCAGATGCCGTGCTTGGAATAGCTGCCGCCGGTATTCACCTTGCGCGAATGCCCGTGGCCGAAGCCCGGATTGATGCGCAGGGTGACTTCCGCGCCGGGGTACACGGCGCCGAGCTGGGCGATCATGTCCGGAGAGCCCACGTTCACCGGGATCCTGTGCTCGCGGATCAATTGCAAAGCGTCGGCGTCGAACAAGTCGGCCGTGAAAATGATTCCGGGAGGATGGCCTTCGGCCGTATATCCGACCTTGAGGGCGCGATAGATCTCGCCCGCGGAAACCGCGTCCACCACCACCCCGTTCTTACGCATCAAGGCAAGGATGGCGAGGTTGGAGCAGGCCTTTTGCGCGAAGCGTATCACTTCGAAGGCCTTCAGTTCAGCGATGCGCTTCTCGATAACGGCCTTTTCGTAAATGAAAGTGGGCGTGCCGAAATCCTTCGCCAACTGTTCCACCGGCAGCGCGCCGATATGGGTCACAAGATTCTTCATGAGCGGGTATTCCTCCATCGAGGAAAGTTAACAAAGAAAAAGCCGTCGTTTGACGGTCGCGGGCCGGAGGGCGCAGGGCCCGTCACAGGGTGGTCTGTAGGCCAACTACAATGGGGTCTGGAGGGTGGAGCGGGTCTATTCCGCCTTTATTCCGGATTTTTCCGGTTCCACTTTGGCGGCTTCGACCTTCTTGGCATGTTTGACCATCATATACCGCTCCAATAGGGTCACGCTTTCGCTCATGGACTTTTCCAGGCGGGCCACCTGGAAGAACAGGCTGAGGAAATAGAGGCCGAGGCAGAGGATCATGAGGCCGAGGATGATGGACATGATGGGATTATAGGAATACTACCTACTTCTTGAACAGCTTTTCCGCGATCTGCACCGCGTTCAAGGCCGCACCCTTGCGAATCTGATCGCCCACCACCCAGATGTCCAGGGTTTTGGGCTGGGACGAATCTTTGCGCACCCGTCCCACCAATACGGGATCCCGTCCGGAAGCGTCCAGCGGCATGGGCCAGCGATTCTTGGCGCGGTCCTCCATTACTTCCACGCCTTCTGCGGCGCGCAAGAGGGCGTACACCTCCTCGATGTCCGGCTCCTCCTCGAACTCCACGTTAAGGGCTTCGGAGTGGGCGCGCAGCACCGGAACGCGCACGCAGGTGGCGGTTATGCGGATCACGTCGTCATGGAAGATCTTGCGAGTTTCCTTGACCATCTTGATCTCTTCCTCGCAATAGCCGCTTTCGGTCATGGGCGAATTGTGGGGGAAGAGATTGAAGGCGTAGGGATGGGGAATGACCGTGCGGTTGAACTCCTCGCCCTTGAGGTAGGCTGCGGTCTCGCTCACCAGTTCGTCCATGGCGATGGCACCCGCACCGCTGGCGGCCTGGTAGGTGGCGGCTACGATGCGCTTGATTTTGAATCGCTTGTGCAGCGGCCACAGGGGCAGGGCCATGATGATGGTCGAGCAGTTGGGATTGGCGATGATGCCCCTATGCGTGAAGATATCCTCGGGATTGATTTCCGGAATCACCAAGGGGACCCCTTCCGCCATACGGAAATGGGAGGTGTTGTCCACCACCACCGCACCGGCCTTCACCGCCGAGGGAGCGTATTCCTTGCTGATTTTGCCGCCGGCGGAGGCGAGCACCAAGTCGATCCCATGGAAGGAGTCGTGGGTCAATTCCTTGACCTTGATGTCGTCATCCTTGAATTGCAGGGTTTTTCCGGCGGATCGGGCCGAGGCCAGCAACCGGAGTTCGGAAATGGGAAAATCCCGCTCGGCAAGGATTTCCAGAAGTTCCGTTCCCACCGCGCCGGTGGCGCCCATGATTGCGACCTTGATTCCCATAACCTTTTCCTTTTACGCTGATTGATTCGAGGGGCCGCAAGTACCGGCGTACCGGCGAAACCAACCGCCCCGCGGCCTCCTTGTCGAGGCCGCCGGGGCTGTAGGTATTGAATGAAAATTAGTAAAATTGTTTGCGGAGCCCCCAGCCGTACGGGGGCCTTTCCCCTATCAGGATGGTCGGGGTTTTTCCACGCGGGTGAGGCATATGGAATTAAGCGTTCAGAACCAAGGAGTTTTCGTTTCTCGGCATATCGGTCCGGACCAAGGTCAAATCCAGGACATGTTGAAGGTCGTGGGCGCGGATAGCCTGGATGCCCTGACTCGGAAAACCGTTCCCGCTTCCATCCGTATAGCCGCCCCTCTCGACCTCCCCGCCTGGGAGAATGAGCACCGCTTCCTGGAAGAAGCGCGCGCCCTGGCCTCGGAAAACAAGATCCTCAAATCCCATATCGGCCTTGGGTATTACGATGTGGTGGTTCCCGGCGTCATCCAGCGCAACGTGCTGGAGAATCCCGGATGGTACACGCAGTACACTCCCTACCAGGCGGAAATCGCCCAGGGCCGCTTGGAAGCCCTGATCAACTTCCAGACCATGGTCCTCGATCTCACCGGAATGGAAATCGCCAACGCCTCTCTGCTCGACGAAGGCACGGCCGCCGCCGAAGCCATGACCATGCTGTATTCGCTCCGGGCGGACGAAACGGCCGAGGCCTTCTTCGTTTCAAAACACTGCCATCCCCAAACCATCGACGTGCTGCGTACCCGCGCCGAACCCCTGGGCATCGAACTCATCATCGGGGACGAAGCCCAGCTCGCCTCGGGAGCCCAGGCCACCGCCGGCCTCTATGGCATGTTGATCCAATACCCGGATACCTTCGGCAATGCCGCCGAATATGCCTCCTTGTGCCGCAAGGCCCATGCCGCCGGCGTCAAGGTGGCCGTCGCCACCGATCTGATGGCTCTGGTTCTCCTCGCTTCGCCCGGATCGTTCGGTGCCGACATCGCCGTGGGCTCGGCGCAACGCTTTGGCGTCCCCATGGGCTTCGGCGGACCGCACGCGGCCTTTTTCGCAACCCGGGACGAATTCAAGCGCCAGATGCCCGGACGCATCATCGGCGTGTCCGTGGACGTCCACGGCCAGCGCGCCTACCGCATGGCCTTGCAGACCCGCGAGCAGCATATCCGCCGGGACAAGGCCACCAGCAACATCTGCACGTCCCAGGTTCTGCTCGCTGTAATGGCCGGCTTCTACGCAGTGTATCACGGACCCCAAGGCCTACGGCATATCGCCTCCCGCACCCACGCCCTGGCCCGCACCCTGGACAAGGCCTTGGCCTCCCTGGGCTGCAGGCAATCCAACCCTGCGTATTTCGACACCCTGAGCGTCACCCTCCCGAACCCCGGAGCCGTGTCCAGGCTCAAGACCGAGGCCCTGGCCGCAGGCCGCAACCTCCGCTACATGGAAGACGGAAGCGTGGGCATCAGTCTGGACGAGACCAGCACTCCGGAAGACGTGACCGCCCTCGCGGCCGTCTTCGCCGCCGCCATGGACAAACCCAAGCCCGACGCCCGCGCCGCCTCGGAATGGTCCAAGGGCCTCACCCTCGATTGGCCCGCCGCTTTGGTGCGCAAGGACGCGATCCTCTCGCACCCGGTATTCAACAGCCACCGCAGCGAAACGGAAATGCTGCGCTACATCAAGTCCCTGGAGAACAAGGATCTTTCCCTCAACACCTCCATGATCGCCCTCGGCTCGTGCACCATGAAGCTCAACGCCACCGCCGAGATGATCCCCCTCACCTGGCCCGAGTTCGGCCGCATGCATCCCTTCGCGCCCGAGGATCAAATCCGGGGTTATCGCCGATTGTTCGCCGATCTGGAACGGGACCTGGCCGCCGTCACCGGCCTACCCGGGGTTTCCCTGCAGCCCAACGCGGGTTCGCAAGGCGAGTACGCCGGCCTCATGGTCATCCGCGCCTTCCACAAGAGCCGCGGCGAAGGCGCGCGAAAAATCTGCCTCATCCCTCAGTCCGCGCACGGCACCAATCCTGCCAGCGCGGTCATGGCCGGCCTCAAGGTGGTCGTGACCAAATGCGATGAGCAGGGCAATATCGATCTCGCGGATCTGCGGAAACATGCGGAAGCCCATAAGGCCGACCTGTCCTGCCTGATGGCCACCTACCCCTCCACGCACGGCGTGTTCGAGGAAGGCATCAAGGAAGTCTGCAAAATCATCCACGACAACGGCGGCCAGGTCTACATGGACGGTGCCAATATGAACGCCCAGGTGGGCCTCTGCAGCCCCGGCTCCGTGGGCGCGGACGTCTGCCATCTCAACCTGCACAAGACCTTTTGCATCCCCCACGGAGGCGGCGGTCCGGGCATGGGCCCCATTTGCGTTGCGGCCCATCTGTCCCCGTTCCTGCCCGGCCATGCCCTGGTCAAGACCGGCGGTGCAAAGGCCATTCCCGCCATCTCGGCCGCGCCCTGGGGCAGCGCCAGCATCCTCACCATCTCCTGGGCCTATATCCGACTGATGGGCGGCAAGAACCTGACGCGCGCCACGGAAGTGGCCATCCTCAACGCCAATTACATGATGAAGCGCCTGGAAAGCCATTACCCCGTCCTATACGTAGGCAGCAACGGCACGGTCGCGCATGAAATGATCCTCGACTGCCGCAAGTTCAAGCAGACCGCCGGCATCGAGGTGGAAGACATCGCCAAACGCCTGATGGACTACGGTTTCCACGCTCCGACCGTTTCCTTTCCCGTGGCCGGCACCTTGATGGTGGAGCCCACGGAGAGCGAGTCCCAGCCGGAAATGGATCGCTTCTGCGAAGCCCTCATCGCCATCCGCAAGGAAATCGCGGCGGTGGAGGCGGGCCAGGCCGACCGCCAGGACAACGTATTGAAGAACGCGCCGCATACGGCCGTCCATGCCCTGGCCGACGAGTGGAAGCACCCGTACTCCCGGGAACAGGCGGTCTTTCCGCTGCCCTGGGTGAAGTCGGCGAAGTTCTGGCCCAGCGTGGGCCGCCTCAACGCCGCCTTCGGGGACAAGAACCTCGTCTGTTCCTGTCCGCCCATCGATTTCTATGCCTGATAGGGCAGTGTCCGGGCTTGGCCGTTATCGGCCCGGACCCTCCTTCCCGAAGGAAGCGCCAACCGCAAGGAATTGAGGCGGGTCAACCCGATGTCGGTTCATTATTGATGGTCAATTCTTTCCGCCGTACTCAAGCCGACACTCCAATCACTTCAATCCAGCCTGAAATCGCAGTTTTAGTTGCCTGATAAAACGGCGCAACCTTTGCTTTACTTGCAACCAGTGTAAAATCAATCCTGTTCAGGGTGGTCCGGTTTTAAGAAATTCAACCTGGGAAAACCATGAAATCGATCCGAATCCAACTGTTGATACTGTTCCTGATTTTCCTATCGGCTCCGATTTGCAGTCAGGCTCAATGGGTGCGTGCGACGG
>JALYSE010000372.1 GCA_030854955.1 Fibrobacterota bacterium
TGATTTCAATATCATTACTATGCCAAGCAGTATTCGAATATCCGGCGTGGTTGGAACCAAAAATATTTCTGGCACCTATATCCCAAAATAAAATGAAAATGAATAATTGAATTAAGTCAGTCGTTCTCCGCCTGAATAATCTCGCGTTACAACAGCTAAAAAATCTCGACGTCTAGTCCCTGTCAGCACTAAGACCGCCCCCAAAGAAATACCGAGGCCAACGATCGCCCAACAGCGCCCAGGCTGTCTTCGCACACTTTTCAGTGCGCTCCGAGGGCACCGCCCAAACGGGTTTTCAGATTGGTCTGTCCGTTAAGACAGAGTTTCGAGCGGCGCGAACTTCGCTTCACGCCTACGTCCGCTTGCCCTCAACTCGGCTTCACGGCATGCTGCGGGCGCGCGCTCTGGGGTCTTGATTCCGTGCGGCCGGTGCCGCAGGACCCATTCCTCGATTTTAAAGCCGTAAGTCATCAATCAACTCGGTCCTTATGGCAAGGGGACGCTGAGAGCGGATACGATTGTTGAGGCGAAATGGGCTTCTGATTTTTATTGCCGGCCCTGTGTATTAAACACCCTTAGGCCCTTGGAACCATTGAGCGTCAACGTAAGTATTCCAGCGTTCAGATCAATCTTTTTGGAGACTAAGAGGGGCCGAATTGTATTTCGCACCTGCGGTTCAATATAGGTGGAGGCATACAGCGGATCGCCTGGTAATAATTTTATTTCGATCTCCCGATACCAAACCTGGGCTCCCTCCGACTGCCATCCGATGAGCCCGGATTCGATTTGTCTAGTGACATTATTCGGCGTGCCTCCTAGTGAAAGTCGCGGCAATCGATAATGGATTACCACGGAATCATTGACATAGCTGGTGATACTGTCCTTACCTCGCACTTCCGATTCCTGTGTTACCCATCCGGTTTTTTCTGCCATCTTCGCATATTCCGGTTTCGCCCAACCGCTTATCCCCGCGACCACACGAGTATCCCAATCCTTTGCCCCATATGGAATTTCTGGGCTGGATGGATCATAAGTCATGGTTCCATTTTTGACCTTGGCCCTAATGTTGATCCATATGTCACCGATAGACCATACCTGGCCCATTCCCTGATTGGGATCGCCCTGGGCCTCGAGGGACCGTGGAAAGCCACCTGCGGTCGGATCATTTTCTTGTACATGCAACAGCATACCACAATTGCCGGTATTACCGGGGAAACGCATTTGATAACGAATCCGATAATGCGAAAAAGCATGATTGAAAAAGATTTGTCCAGATGGATTTCCCGTCACCTTCAACGTATCTCCCATGGCACTGTAGGTTCCATTGGGGAAAGTGAGCTTAGATTGTGCTGGAGGTTTGTCTCCATTGTTGGCGATATACCAATCACTGAAATTATTGCCACGAAACAACTTTATCCATCCGTCTTTATTGGGGGCCGGAAGCACTGGTGTTTGAGCGGAAATGAGACTCTGAGCACACAGAATTAATCCAAAAAATCCCACCGACCCTAGTCGTTTTCTCATTGTAGACCCCTCAAAATTATTTGGTATTAAAGAGACATAGGAATACGTGCAAACCCCGGCACGGAGCTAATATATCTCCTTCAAGGCCATTAGACGGACGAATTAATATCCTAACCTACATTCCTAGACCCAAAACCGCACTTTTTGGAGTTAGCTCGTACATCTGACACACCGTTCTCCCCAATTATCGGATGATTTTCCGCCATGAGAACCTCAACTACCTGCCCAAAAACTCGGGATTCAGGCAAACTGTCCGCTGGTTGATCTAATCTCTCTTCTTACGCCGCTACCGCCATCGACGTCCTGTGTTTTTGCTGACCTCCGTCGGGATTCCATAGGTTTTGCTCTTGCCTCCTTGGCGCCTATGTTCGGTTGCTCTCAACTCATCTTCACGGCATGCTGCGGGCGCGCGCTCCGGGGCGCTTACGAACCACTCCGCCCTCGTCCTCGCATAGCAGGCGTAATTTGAAAAGTCGCTTCAGCCGTTGGCTGACGTTAGGCGACTTGGGATCTCGAATTGAGCCCTTCGGTCAATGGATTTGAGAGTATTTTTTGGGTGCGGAAGAAGCGCCAAGAAATGAAGAATTCGAAGCCAAAGCACGGCGGAGGCTTTCTAAGCGAGGCCCTGATTCAAAGTCGTGTCGTATCCAAAACCGAAATCGACGCCTCTACAAGCAGGCAAAGAAAGTCCAGAGCTCAAAACGGGGAGCGGCATAATCCGAGGCGCTTCCAAATCAAGGAACAGGTTTGGCGGTATCCCGGAGCTGCAGGCTGGTTTTTTGTCCGCGTTGGGAAAGCGGATGCTTCGAAAATCCGTTTTATTGAAGAAAGTCAAAAAGTGGGTTGGGGATATATTTGTATCCAAGCGAAGGTCGGAAAGACCACTTGGTCAACCACGCTTTTCCCTACCAAAGAAAAGGACTTTTTGATTGCTCTCAAAGCTGCGGTCCGAAAAGCTGAGAAAATCGAAGCAGGGGACATCATCAAAGTTTCGTTTACATTGACGATTCCACCGGGAATTAGAATTCAAAGACCTTCCAGGAACAAAGACACGAATCAAAGCGAATGAAGAGCCGCATTACAGAGCAATTCGACCTCAAAAGGCATGGAGGTGAAATTGTCGTCGCTTACGCTCCCATACCAGAACCAAACGGGTCCGAGACTCCGGACGAAATTCAAATTCTAAAAATATCCGATCGGACCGATTTCGAAAGTTTCATGAAAGACCCGGACCGTTTAAAAATGTCTGACGAGAGAAATGCAGTGATTCGGAAAGTCGAAGTATATATCTCCTCTGAAATAATCAGCTATTGAT
>JALYSE010000011.1 GCA_030854955.1 Fibrobacterota bacterium
GAATGGTCAGGACCCAGGCCACTCCCATCTGGCCCGCAATCTCCCAGCGAACCGCCGAGGCGCGCTTGGCGGACCCGACGCCCATGATGGAGCTGGAAATGACGTGGGTGGTCGAAACCGGCAGGCCGAAGTGGGTTGCGGTCAGGATGGTGATGGATGCTGCGGTCTCGGCCGCGAAACCATGGACCGGGGCCAGGCGGATCATCTTCACGCCCATGGTCTTGATGATGCGCCAGCCTCCCGCGGCCGTGCCCAGGGCCATGGCGAGCGCGCACAGGAAAACCACCCAGGTGGGCACATGGAAATCCTTGCCCCCGCTCATGAATCCGAGGCTGACCAAGGCCATGGTGATGATGCCCATCGCCTTCTGCGCATCGTTGGATCCGTGGCTGAAGGCCATGAACGAGGCGGATACCAATTGCAGATGCTTGAACCACCGGTTCACCTTGCCTGAAGGACTCTTGTGGAACATCCACATGATGGCGATCATGATGATCGCGCCGCCCAGGAAGCCCACCATGGGCGAGACGACCAGGGACTTGACGATTTTTATGACGCCGTCCCCGTGCAGAGCTTCGAATCCGTGGGTCGAGACAACCGCTCCGATGATTCCTCCGATAAGCGCATGGGATGAACTGGAAGGGATGCCGTAGTACCAGGTGAGCAGGTTCCAGAAGATGGCGGAAAGCAGCGCCGAGGCCACGATGCTGTTCGTGACCATATTGGGATCCACGATGCCCTTGCCAATGGTCTTGGCCACGGCCGTGCTCATAAAGGCTCCGCCGAAATTGAGCACCGCCGCCAGGAGAAGGGCCGTCCGAGGCGCAAGCACGCGCGTGGAAACGACCGTGGCGATGGCGTTCGCCGAATCGTGCATGCCGTTGATGTAGTCGAAAATCAGGGCCAGGGCGATGAGCCCGATCAGGATGGGTAGAGCGTCAGCCATGCTTCAGCACAATCCCTTCGATGATGCCCGCCACGTGCTCGCACATGTCCGTCGCGGTCTCCAGGTTATCGTAGATGTCCCGCCATTTCATCACGTCCAGCGGATTGGGATCACCCTTGAAAAGCTCCGCCACGGCTTCCCGGGCGATCTTGTCGGCCAGGTTCTCCAGGCGGTTGATCTCGATGCAATGGGGGATGATTTTCTCGTACTTCAGATCCGCGATGACGGGGATGACCTTGTTCAGCTCATCCACCTGCTTCGCAATTACCTCGACCAGCGCTTTCATCGGCGGGGTGACCTGAGTGAGACCGTACAGCATCATGCGCTCCGTGACCGCTTCCATGTAATCCATGCAATCGTCCAGGCCTAAAGTGAGCTGATGGATGTCTTCCCGGTCGATGGGAGTGATGAAGCTTTTGTCGAGCTTGATGAGGATATCGTGGGTGAGAACGTCGGCATCGTGTTCCAGTCTTTCCAGCCGGATGGCGCAGGCCTGCACGTCCGCGGAGCTGCCGGACACCATTTCCGTCATGACCCTGGCTCCCTCCTGCAGGATTTTGGCGGCCTGGCTAAACATATCGAAGAATTTGGCGTCGGTGGGAATCAGTTTCTTGAACATATCGCTCCTTGGAGGTGGCCCCCCTCAACGGGCGACGAAGGTAGAAAAACCACTTAGCCTATCCTATAATGGACCGGAACCCCGGGAGTCAAACCGAGTAAATGATGGTATTTCAGCGAATATGAAGATCCCCGTAAACCTGTTGGTATTCTTGGCGATCGCGGGGGTATTTTATCTGGTCATCCTCCCCAAAAAGAACGCCTTTGTCTCTGATCTGATGAAAAGCATGGGTGCGGGCGCGTCTTCCCGCGAGGATTAGGTCAAGGCCATGGTTCAAGCCCGTATTATCGTGGAGATCTGCCCGACGGCGGATCTGAGCGAATATCGGTCCAAATCCTGGACGGATTACAACCCCCAGGACGAGGTCGCGTCCGCCATCACCCATACCTTCACCTGCGATGGGGTCATGAGGACGTTCCTGTTCCGCCTGCGTTACGGATTGATTTCGGAAATCATTGATTTGCGTTGAACGGTCAGCCCTTGCGGGCCGCAGCCGCCGCAGCCTCGGCCTTCTGTTCGGCCAATACCCGGGGATCGATCTGGATGTGCAGTTCCCGGAGCTGCTTGTCCGAGACCTCGCCAGGAGCGTTCATCATCAGATCCTGCGCCTTCTGGTTCATGGGAAAGGCGATGACCTCGCGGATATTACTCTCGTCGGCCAGGAGCATCACCATACGGTCGACGCCCGGAGCGATGCCTCCGTGGGGAGGAGCTCCCAGTTTGAAGGCGTTGATCATGCCGCCGAACTTGCGGTCCACCACTTCCGGTCCGTACCCGGCGACTTCGAAGGCCTTGTACATGATTTCGGGAACGTGGTTCCGGATGGCGCCCGAGGACAGCTCGATGCCGTTGCAGACGATGTCGTATTGGAAGGCGTTGATCTCCAGGGGATTCTTCGTCATCAAGGCTTCCATCCCGCCCTGGGGCATGGAGAACGGATTATGCGAGAAGGCGATGCATTTGTTCTCTTCGTCCCATTCGAACATGGGGAAGTCCACGATCCAGGCGAAGCGAAACACGTTAGGATCGATGAGATCCAGATCCTTGGCCACTTTGCCACGGATGAGACCGGCGATTTTAGCCGCCACGTCCTTCTTGTCGCAGACGAAGAAGACGGCATCGCCGGCCTTCACGTCGCACTGGATGCGCAGGGTTTCCTGCTGCTCCAAAGTCAGAAATTTGAAGAGCGGGCTATTCGTACGTACGATCGGATTTCCGGGATTGGCAGGATCGTCAATCCAAACCAGGTAAGCCAACCCCTTGGACCCGACAGATACGGCGAACTCGCCGAGTTTATCGAAAAAGCTGCGTGGTTTGTCGGACAAATTCCTTACCGGGATGGCGCGCACCACCGAACCGGCGGCAATCGCGGATTTGAAAACGGGAAAAGCGGCTTCCGCGAAAAGGGCGCTTACGTCCCGGATTTCTATGGGGATGCGCAGATCCGGTTTGTCCGAACCGTACTTGAGCATGGAGTCCGCATAGGTGACGCGTTGGAAGGGAATACCGTCGACCTTCTTCTTGGAGAATTCCACGAAGGTCCCGTGAACGACCTTTTCCACGGCTTCGAACACGTCGTCCTGGGTGACGAAGGACATTTCGATATCGAGCTGGTAGAATTCGCCCGGCGAACGGTCCGCGCGCGCGTCCTCGTCACGGAAGCAGGGGGCGATCTGGAAATAGCGATCGAAGCCGGCCACCATCAACAACTGCTTGAACTGCTGGGGCGCCTGGGGCAGGGCGTAGAAGCGCCCAGGGTGGATGCGGCTGGCCACCAGGTAATCGCGCGCTCCTTCCGGCGAACTGCTAGTGAGGATGGGCGTCTGGAATTCCATGAAGCCGCTATCGGTCATGCGGCGGCGCAGGGATGAGATGACCTGCTGGCGCAGAATGATGTTCTTGTGGAGCTTGTCGCGGCGCAGATCCAGGAAACGGTATTTAAGCCGCAGGTCCTCCGGACTCTCTTCCTTGCCATCGACCAGAATGGGCAACGGCTCGGCCATGGATTGGATCGTCATCTCGTTGACGACTATTTCGATCTCTCCGGTGGCCATGGAGGAATTGACGGTCCCTTCCCCACGGGCGATGACCGTTCCCGTGACGGTGATAACGCTTTCATAGCGGAGGCGGGTGGCCTGGTCGAAGAAAGGGCGTTCGGGATGGAACACGACCTGAGAAATGCCGTAATGATCCCGCAGATCGATGAAAAGGAAGTGACCGTGGTCGCGACGGCGGAAGACCCAGCCGGATAGCTTGACGGTGTCGCCGACGTTCGTTTTCCGCAATTCACCGCAAGTATGGGTACGATAAAGATGCATGTTCGCTTACAATCCTTTTCCTGGGAAAAAACGCGCCCGCATACCGTAACGGGGGCAATTCGGGCCATCCGGGCGCATTTTGCCCGGTGCCCGCCGGCGACCGTCGCCGGTGCGCACCCCAACACTTTGTTGGGGCCGAGCCTTGAATTCAGTCTGAAATTACCGGCTGGTAATTATAGTAGAATAACGGGCATGACCCAATCCCATGCCTCATCACGAATTACAATAACCTGCCTATTTTTACTAATTTAACGGATTCCTAATTCATGAGCAGCATTTCCTTCGACCTCTTCCTTATTTTCATTCTCGTTCTCGGAAACGGCCTTTTCGCCATGACCGAGATCGCCGTGGTCTCGGCGCGCAAGGCTCGGCTGCAGCAGTGGGCCAATGAAGGCAACCTTCGCGCCCAGAACGCCTTGGACCTAGCCAACTCGCCCAACCGCTTTCTCGCCACCGTGCAGGTTCTCATCACCATGCTGACCTTGCTCACCGGCGCCGCCGCCGGCAGCACCATCGCCCAGCAATTGGCGTCCACCCTGAGTTACCTCCCCTGGATCGGGCACTACAGCGAGCGCATCGCCCTGACCGTGGTTGTGGTGGGTGTGGGCTTCATTCAGGTCGTGTTCGGCGAACTGGTCCCCAAGACCGTGGCGCTCAACCATGCGGAGAAGATCGCGGCCCTGGTGGCTTGGCCCATGCAGATCATTTCGCGCGTCGCCTACCCCGCGGTCTTCCTGCTCGGTTTCGTCACCGATTTCATCCTTCGCATCGTGGGCAGCAAGCCCTCAAGCGAACCGCCCGTGACCGGAGACGAGATCAACGTGATGATCGCCCAGGGCACCGAGGCGGGAGTCTTCCATGAATCTCAGCAGGACATGGTGGAAAGCATCATCGATCTCAACGCGCGCCGCATCAACAGCATCATGACCCCGCGTCCGGACATCGTCTGGCTGGATATCGAAGCCCCATTCGAAGAGAACCGCGAAAAGATCCTGGGCAGTTCCTACTCCCGCTTTCCCGTCTGCCGCGACGGCTTGGACGAAGTGCTGGGCATCATCCACACCAAAGACATGCTGGCCGATTGCATCTCCGGCAGGTCCATCGATCTGCAGGCCCATACCCGCAAGGCCCTGACCATCCCCGAGACCATCCCGGTGCTCAAGTCCCTGGAGTCCTTCAAGGAATCCGGCATCCACATCGCCCTGGTCATCGACGAATACGGCAGCCTCCAGGGCCTGGTCACCCTGAACGACATCATGGAAGTCATCGTGGGCGACATCGACACTCACGATCAGAAGGATGAGAAACCGGGCGCCGTCAGGCGCGAAGATGGTTCCTGGCTGGTAGACGGCATGCAGCCGATCGAGGAATTCAAGGAATTGATGGAGATCGACAGCCTGCCAGAAGAGGACACGGACACCTACCAGACCTTGGGCGGGTTCGTGATGATGAAGCTCGGACGCATCCCCAAGGCCGGGGATTATTTCCGCCAGGACGACGTGCGGTACGAGGTGATGGACATGGACGGGAACCGGGTGGACAAGGTCCTGGTCAAGAAGGAGGAGTTGCCTCTGGAGGCGCCTGAGTCGAAGCCGGCTTCTTTGCGTCCTGCCCCTTCTCGTCCGGCTTCACCTCGTTCGGCGTCTCCGCTGGCGGATCGGGAATAAGCGATCGGCTGGTAAGGCCGGTGGGCGCCCACAGCCATTCCTTCTTCGCGTCCTCTTCCACCAGTTCGTGCAGGTGACCGTACATCTGCACCACTCCGCCCCAGACGATCTTTTCGGTCACGGCGAACGTGCCCACATGCTTGGGTGCGGCCTTCATGACCGAAGTCAGATTGACTTTTTCCTCCTCGAGATCATGTTCCGCTTTCTTGAGCGCCGTGTAGGCGTCGGCCACGCCCTTCAGATCCGCCTTGGCCCGCTCCGACATGGTGCCGCTGAATTTGGCCAACATGGCCTTCATGCCCTTCAGCCGGGTCTCGATGGGCGTGAACTTCGATTCGATCTGAGCCTTCATGTGTTCGATTTCCTTGATGCGCGCCTTGGCCGCCTCCGCGTCCTTATCCAGGATGAGGATGTGGGTATGGCACCCCTCCCCGCCCAGTATTCCCAGGGAAACATCCCCGTAGGCCCTAATCTCTCCGCCCACCACCGAGCAGCCGGCCTTGTCGGCCTTGACGTGCTTGGCCAGCACGTGGCAATTGCGGATCCCCTTATCCACTTCGATCGTGCCCTCTTCACATTCCAGCGTCACGTCCTGCGCCCCGAGGATGCGAATGCCGGTCTTGGCCGCGATGCGGCCCTTACCGTGCCCGAATACGCCCGACTTGATATGGACCGCTCCGCCGTGCGAGATCACCTCGGCCCCTTCCACGGTGCCTTCGATGGTGATATTGCCTTCGGCCTCCACCGTAAACCCGTCGGTTACGTTGCCCAGCACCTGGATGTCCCCTTGGTAATGGAGGTTACCGGTATGGAAATCGACATTGCCTTTCAGTACATAGGTCACGCCCACGCAGATGGCGCCGGACTGATCGTAGACGTAACCGCCCACCAGGGCGACCAATTGCAATCCGTCTTCGCTCACGATTGTGTTGGATCCGAGCTTGAACTGGGTATCTTTGGCGGCGGCGGCAGGTAGTGGCTTGCCGAAAATATCCTTGCCTTCCGTGCCTTGAATCGCCGGCGTCTTCACCGCCAGCACATCCCCCTTTTTCACCTGGTGGATGTTGTCAACGTTTTTATAATCCGCCTTGCCGGCCTTGTCCAACATCGGCTTCAGGTCGCCGGCGACCGTGAGGTTGGGTCTGATGGCTGCGTCCTGGCTCGGCTTGGCGGGGATGGCCTGGGCGATGATCTGCCCGCGATCGTATTGCTTGCCCGCGATCATGCGGTCAACGGCCGCCCAATCGATTCCTTCCACGACCAGCAGGCTTTGGAGTTTTTGGGCAACATGGTCACGGGTGAGGGTGAACCCGGCGAAGACGATTCCGCTTTTGATGGTCAGGGTGGCGCGTTGGGGCTCGGCTTTGATATCGAGAAAATCCCCGGGAGATCCTACTGGTGTAGGATCGGTTGTGGCCCCCGGAGTTGGATTTTCCCCCGAGGGCATTCCATCCTTGGAATCCTCGGCCATGTCTCCATTATACGCAGGAATTCCAAATTATGACAATCTCTCAATTCTAACCTCGGGGTAACCTTCAGGAATTAAAGGTGGCAAACCCAGTTTTCAGCCCATTTTTGGCGCTGGCTCGCCTACAGCCTGCACCTTCAGGGCGGCATCCCTAGAGGCCAGCATTTCTGAGCATTCACGTACAGCCACTTCCACCCCATTTCCCGGACCCATCCGGGTTGTAAGGCTTTGCAGGCGGGGTTCCCATGCGTTCATGCGATCTCGATCCTGTTCCAATTGCCTGAACAGCCCGAGTTCGGGACCCGGAGCGGGCCCGACCCATTCCGGGAATAGGGGTTGGCCAAGGATGAGATTGGGCAAGGCGATCCGTCCGGATCCCAGGACGCGCCGCCCCACGGCCAGGGTCAGGGGGTCCAGGATGGCCATCACCAAGGTGGGCACCCGAGCCAAGGCCAATTCCAGGGTGATCGTCCCGGGAAAGGCAATGGCATGGCGTGCCTCCGCGAAAACCGCAGCCTTGTCGGTACGGATCCGGAACGCGGGCCGTGGTTCGCCGCCGCAATAGGAAGTGAGGATGAGACTCGCGGCTTCGACCAGATGGCCCGGAACCAGGATGGCCATCTCGCGCCCATACACGGGCAACCGCCCCGCTTTGTCCAACAGCTCCAGCCAAAGGGGCAGGTTACGCCGCAACACCGGAAGCCGGCTACCGGGACAGAGACAAAGAAGGGATTTGCCCGTCTCATCCGCCACAGTCGCCCGGTTTTCCCGGTGCGCGGGCGAAGCGGACGCTTCCAAGCCGGCGCCGGAAAAGAAATGGCCGGAGGTCAACCTGATAGCGTCGTCCACGGAGCCCGCGGTCGCCGCGATGCCGACCGTCGCCACGGTTCCGATGGTCGCCCCATACGCTTCCGCCTCGAAGGGAAACAAGACCTGGACGGCACAGCCCCGAAGGGCTTTTCGGGCGCGCGCGGATTTGCGGACGGGATTGCGGTACGCCCATGCCTGGGGTGGAGCGACGAAATAGACCGGAACACCCAGGTTACGGGCGACCCGGGCCAGGCGCAGGTTGAGACCGGGATAATCGACCAACAGAACTAGGTGGGGCCGGAACCGGCGTATTTCCCGGACGGCCGCAGCGTACATCCGCACCGCGAAGAAGACGTTGCGTGCCACGTCCCAGATCCCGCTGATGGCGGTCCGTTCGATGGGGAAAAGCGGGGCAAGCCCGCAGGCGGCCGCAGCGTGGCCGCCCAGACCGCGCAATTCCAGGCCGGGATGGCGTCGGCGCAATGGTTCCAGGATCTCCCCGAGAATCCGGTCCCCGGAAACCTCCCCGGCGGACACGAAGACCCTGGGGCCGCCGGTCAATCCAGGCTTTCTGGATCGAGACGGGTTAGGGACGAGACGACCCGATCGAATTCATCCCCGACCACGACGGGAGCCGTGTGAGGCGCGATCCATATGGTGGACCAGCCGTGGGAACGGGCGGTTTCCAGGTTGTCCTGACGATCGTCCGCGAAATGGATACGGATATTTTTGCCGTGGCGGGCGCGCAGGTGCGCATCGACCTTGGCGTAAGCGGGGGCGTTGGGTTTCCCCTCCCAATCCATGAAGGCGATATCGAAGATGCCGTCCAGGCGCCGGCCCCGGAAGAAGTTTCCCGCAGCCTCGTTCACGGCGGCAACCGCTGCTTCAGCGGCAACCGCTGCTTCAGCGGCAACCGCTGCTTCAGCGGCAACCGCTGCTTCAGCGACCATGGCTTCGGGAAGCATGCCACCCAGCCCCATGGCCTTCAGTCCGCGCACGGCCCAGTCCATACGGGCGTTGGTGAAGATGTAGAAGGGGTGCGGCATTCGGGACAGCCAGGCCTGCAGGCCGGGATCGGGAGGCGGGAGATGCTCCGCTTCAATGGCGTGGATGAAATCGCAATAATGTTCGCGCTCGACCCCGTGCAATTCTTCCAGCCCCTTCAGGGTGGTGCCATAAGTATCCCAGAGGTGTATCCGCAATGCGTCGGCTTCGTCCGACGTCATTCCCAGGTAGGTACGGATGTAAAGGTTGATGCGATCGTCCACCGCTTTCAAGGTGAAAAGAGTGGAAGGGTACAGGGTATGGTCGTAGTCGAGGAGCAGGATTTTCTTCACGGCAGGGCGGACTCCCACAGGGATTCCAGCACGCCGTAGGTAAACCCCCAGATGGCCCCACCTTCCGCTCCCACCCGGATGCAGGGGAATTCCCCATCGGGATGGGACAGGCTCATGGCCGCCCGATGTCGATTGGCTGGATCAAGCAGGTAGCTCTGGGGCAGCCAATGGAATTCGGCGATCTCCTCATCGGCCAGGGAAACGGGGGGTTTGTCCGGGATTTCAAACAGGAAAGGGGCCACTCCTATGGGTCGGCCTATATGCCCCCCTGCCACCGCCATGGGCAGGGTCCGCACCAGGTGCCCCGCTTCCAGGATGATGCCGCATTCCTCGAAAGTCTCCCGGACACAGGTATCCAGGAGATCTTTGTCACCCTTCTCCCAACGACCACCGGGAAGGGCGAAATGCCCAGACCAGGGGTCTTGAGGATTGGTGGCGCGCTTCAGAAGCAGGAATTCCGGGTCCGGCCCGCAGGTGCGTATCAAGGCCACAGCCGCTTGGGGGTTGCTTGGCAGGGGAAACGGGGGGGGATGGGTTGAGGCCATATTGGGCTTATAAACTATAAATATGGGCTGTTAGGCCGCTGGCCCCATCGTAAACCGGCCGGTTATAACAATTTTTGTTAAATTTGGCATTGCATGTCAAAGACCCACATCCTAGGCGCTTCTCCTCAAGAATTGGAGGCGCTCGTAGTCTCCTTGGGGCAACCTGGTTTCCGGGCGCGCCAAATCCATAACTGGATGTTTGGCAACTTGGAGTCCGACTTCGCCAAGATGACCAATCTGCCCAAGGCCCTGCAGGAATCCCTGGAGTCCGCCGCGACCTGTTCGGTGCTCAAGGTCAAGGCCAGCCAGGTTTCCACCGACGGCACTACCAAATGGGTTTTCGAGACCCATGACGGCCACTTCTTCGAAACCGTGCTCATCCCTTCGGAAGACCGGCGGTCCATCTGCATTTCCTCCCAGATCGGTTGCGCCATGGGCTGCACCTTCTGCCGCACCGCCACCATGGGCTTCCTCCGAAACCTTACCCTGGGGGAAATCCTCGAGCAGGTCCATTACGTGGCCCGCCATGTAAGGGAAAAGGAAAACTCCCGCGTCAGCAACGCCATCTTCATGGGCATGGGTGAGCCGCTCCTCAATCTCGAAAACGTGGCCAGCGCCTGCGAAATCCTCAATTCCCAGGATGGATTCGGCATCGCCAAGGACAAGATCACAATCTCCACCTCGGGAGTTGTTCCAAAAATCCTGGAGTGGGGCGTACGCGCTCCCGACTTCAAGCTGGCCATCAGCCTCAACGGCAGCAACAATGCCGTGCGTTCGGAACTCATGCCCATCAACCGCAGGTATCCGATCGAGAAACTACTGGAGACGGCGGATGAATACATCCGCCTCACCGGCCAGATGCTCACCTTCGAGTACATCCTTATCAAGGGCAAGACCTGTACCCCGGAATCGGCCCGCGAACTCAAACGAATCGCGTCCCACCGGCATTGCAAAATCAACCTCATCCCGCTCAACCGGGGCAATCCGGACATGGAACCGCCCAACGACGATGAAATTGCCCAATTCGAACGTATCCTCGCGCAGGGGGATTTTCAAGTCCTGCGCCGTCGGCCTCGTGGCCCCGACATTTACGCCGCTTGCGGACAACTGGCCACAGAACAGAAAAAGGTAGCCTGATGCTGACTCAAAACTTGCCGGAATACTGGGAAGACCTCTACAAAGCGAAGAAGGACGCCTGGTGGGATATTGGAAAGACAAGTCCCATCCTGGAAGAATTCTTCAAGCATCCCTCCTGTCCGAAGACCGGACGCGTACTGGTTCCCGGCGCGGGAAGGGGCTATGATGCGGCCGCCTGGGCCGCGCGAGGCCACGAAACCATGGCCGTGGACTTCTCCGGAACCGCCTACACGGCCCTGAGCGCCCTGTCCGAAAAGGAGCGCAAGCTCTCGGTCCTGAACATCGACCTGTTCGAACTTTCGCCCAAGAGTACCGAGCCGTTCGACATCATCTTTGAATACTGCTGCTTCAACTCCATCCATCCCGGACGCCGCGACGAATACTTCGAAGTCTGGGACAAGATGCTCACGCCCAACGGGATAGTGGTTGCGGCCTTCTATCCCATCATTCGCTCCACGTCCCAGGAAGGCCCGCCCCACCCTACCTCCGAAGGCGAACTGATGGCCCGGTTGGACGGCGTCTTCGACATGGCCGAAAAAATCATCCCCAAGCAGAGCGTCAAGGAACGCATCGGCAAGGAAGAGATCTGGATCCTGAAAAAGGCGAAGCACTGATCATTCGTGGCGCCTCCCGGGAAACCGGAAGGCGCCATTTCCCTCCTCCCGCCTCTCCCCGTCCTTTCCACGCTACCGTAACCGTTCCGATACGTGAGGCCCCTTCGGCCATCCTCGGGATCCTACTTCGCCACCACCCTCGCCGCACATAGCGCCGGCTCTCCCGGATCGCTCCGACACCCATCACTTCTTGACAAAGATTTTACCCGATTTACCCCCGGTCTTTTGGGTTTTTCCCTCACAACCTGAAGAACCCAACTTTCCAAAACAGGAGGTTAAAGCCTTGGTTTTAAACCAATTGGACTAGGCCAGCTATACCCCCTCTCGACCTGGCCCCTATCCACCAGATGTGGTACAGTCTTTCACAAGGAGGTACAAGATACGATGTCCTACTTCAGTTCCAAATCCACTTGGCTCAGCCTGGTCGACTCCGCCGGAACCCTTCCCCGCGAAGCTCAAATCCCCGGTTCCCCCGCCCCCGCCCTGGACGGCCTGTCCCTTTCCTTTGAGGACTTCCGCCCATGCCTTCCCGCCCAAAGCGGGGACGCGTCCCCCAGGGATTTCACCGCGGCCGGAAATGGCTCTTCAGACACGACCGAGGACCTGGACTACCTGCGCATCACCTTGGAACTACGCCATCGCCTCTTCTTCCATTTCAAGGAATGGGAGTTCGGTCCCGCCCTGCTCGAGGACCATATGCGCCTCGCCCAGACCCAGACCGATCCCGAGGAAGCGCTGGTGTACTATTGCCAGGCCCGGCACGTTGCGGTTACCCTAGTCGAAAAATGCGGGCAATCGGAATTCCGGCTGGCGTGGATCGAAACCGACCGCATCATCTCCGAAGTCCACGCCCTCATCGGCAACACCGAGAGCAGCCGGGTCTATGCGAAAGCGGGGCTTGAGGCGATCAAGGGTGGCAGATGGGAGTCCGACATGGATATGCGCATCACCAAGTTGGCGGTGCGTTTTCTGAACCTATTGGACGGTAAATGACCCGGCCATGCGGAGCCGGGCCGGGGCCGTGCAGCTACTTCTTGGTGGCCATCGCCGGGCGAGTGCGCCGACGATCCCACCACACGACGAACGGGCACGCTATCGCGATGGTAGAATACCCACCCGCGATGACCCCTACCAACAAGGCCAGATTCATATCCCGCATTGAACTTCCGCCGAAGGCGACCAGCACGCCGACGGAAACCAACACGATCAAGGAAATGATGATCGTTCGGCCGAAGCTATCGTTGTTTCCCTGGGTCACCTTGAAAGCGAAGCTTTCCTTAGCGGTACCCTTCTCGACCAATTCGCGCACCCGATCGAAAATCACGATGGTATCGTTGACGGAATAGCCAACGATGGTCAGAATGGCGGCGACGAAGCCCAGACTGATCTCCCAATTCATAAGGCTGAAAACGCCCACCGTCACGATGGCGTCATGCCCCAGGGCGATCACCGCTCCGAATCCATATCCAAGGCCGTTCTTGCCGAAGCGGAACCAGATGTACATGACCATTAGCACCAGGGCGAGGAAGATGGAAATGATCGCGGATTTCTTCAGGTCGGCGCCCACGGTGGGACCCACCGTTTCCTCACGGATGATTTTTCCGTTCTTGACCGCCGCCAGTACTGAAGCGCGGAGCACCGAATCTTCGCCCTTGGGTACGTGGATCAGGATTTCGTTGGTACCAGTTCCGCCCAGGGTCTGCACCTTCGGTTCCAAGCCTCCCTTTTCGGCGAGTTCCTTGCGAATGGCTTCCACATCCGGCTTGGTTTCCATCTGGACCTGGTATACATGTCCGCCGGTGAAATCGACGCCCAGATTGAGGCCTTTGTGGGCGATGATCGACACGATGCTGATGACCACGGCTGCGATGGAAATGCCAACGTAGATTCTCGCCTTGGGAATGACCTTGAGGTCGATGTTTCGCAGGAAATCGAATCTCTTGCCGATGGAGAGGGTCTTGGGATCCGACTTTTGGATGTAGATGTCGTAACAGAGCCTGGAAACGAGGATGGCCGTGAACATCGAAGCGGAAACGCCGACAAAGAGGGTGAGACCGAAGCCCTTGATGGGGCCGGCCCCCATATAATAGAGGATGGCGGCGGTGCCCAGCACGGTGACGTTGGAGTCGAAGATGGCACGGAAGGCCCGGGCATAGCCAGTCTCGATTGCGGAGCGTACGGAACGACCGGCCATGAGTTCGTCCCGGATGCGTTCCATGATGAGGACGTTGGCATCCACGGCCATTCCCAAGGTCAAGGCCAAGCCGGCGATGCCGGGTAAGGTCAGGGTGGCGTGGAAGGCTCCCAGAATCGAGAGGGTGATGATCATGTTCAACATCAAGGCGATGCCGGCGATGAATCCCGAGAGCCGGTAATAGGCAAGCAGGAAGAAGAAAACGAGAATGATGGTGATTAAGGTCGCGGTGAGGCCCTTCTTGATATTCTCTTCGCCCAGGGTGGGTCCCACGGAGCGCAACTCGGCGATTTTCATGGGAGCGGGCAGCGAACCGGCGCGTAGGGTGACGGCAAGCTGCTTGGCTTCCACCATGTCACCGATGCCGGTGATGGAGGCGCGGCCGTTCGGGATGCGGCCCTGGATGACCGGAGCCGAGTAGACGACCGAATCGAGCACGATGGCCAGTTGCTTGCCGATATTGGCGCCGGTTACACGAGCGAATTCCTTGGGGCCCAGACCCTTAAAGGTCAGGCTGACCTCCACATCGCCGGCGTTGAGGCCGGTGCCCAAACGCTGGGGGAGGGCATCGGAAATGGTGGCTCCGGTCATTTCGGGACGACGCTTCAGCAGGTACAGGCGGCGGATCTTGGTCCGGTCCTCAAGTTCTTCAATTTCCCGGCCCCAGAGGATCTGGTAGCGGGTGGGGATGAGCGCCTGGACATCTGGGTCTTCCAGGATGAGCTTGGCTTTGCTGACGTTCTCTGCCTTAACAGCCAGGTCACGGCCCATGGCCACGAGCAAGGCTCCGAAAGGACGGTTCTTATAGAATTCAGCGGCGGTTTCGGAGGTATCGGCCTTGGCCAAGCTGTCCGTGGCGGAAGCCAGCGCTCCGGTGGTGTCCTTGGCTGCAGCGGAATCGACCGCGGCGGTGTCCCCGACCACGCGGCCGAAAATGTCCTGGACTGCGGCGGCGGTATCATTCGCGGGCTTGGCGCGATTTTCGGGCTTTTGGCCGGAGCGACGGTTGAGGAAGGCGTCAATTTTGTCAAGAACGGGTTTGAACTCCGTGCCTTCCGGAATCAGCTTGAATTCAAGGAGGGCAGTGGCGCCGATAAGGCGGCGAGCATCTTCCGCGCCCATGCCGGCCAGGTCCGCGATGATGCGGTTTTCGCCGGAACGGGTAATGACAGGCTCGCTCAAACCATATTGATCGACACGGTTCCGGATGATTTCCAGGGAACGGTCCATGACGTCAAGCTGGGCATCCTTGTCCAGCTTCTCCTTCATCACCTCGACGATGATATGGGTACCACCGGCCAGATCCAGGCCCAGATTGATGGCCTTGGAGGCCACATCGGGATGCTCCTTCTTATAGATCTCCCGCTCCCGCTGTTCCAGGGGAAGATGGGCGTCATTGCTCTTTGTGAAGACCAGAATGCTCGGAAAGAGGCTGACGCCGCACAGCGCCAGGACAATGATCAACAGAACTGTGCGAAAACCGGTATCCCTTTTCATGGATCTTGTGAACCCTTCATCTCAAAAATCGTTGGAACGAACCATCATCCCGGGAACACATTTCCCGGGCTAAGTTGTTGAAAAAGCTGTCGGAATATAGAAAAGGACTTGCGGAGGGGGTAGGGACCGTTCCCAATGAAAGGAAGATCGAACTAAAAAATGAGGTATGTTACAGCCCGTAAAGTAAGGGGTGCCCGGATGTTAAATAGGGCAGGAACCGGGGCATCGAAACCCGACCTTCAAATCGATTTTTTAGGAGTTTTTCGGACGATACGACTGGAGCATGAGCAGGAACTCGGGATTACGCCTCAACTCTTCCAGGTCGGGGTCCTTCAACACCCAATCGAAATCGGAGAAACCCTTGCAGAAGGCCATCTCCATGGCCGCCAAGGCCTGTTCCCGTTTGGCCAGCAAAGAATAATAGCAGGCGAGATCATAGTAGGCGGCGGTGCAATTCGGGTCGATGAGCAGCGCCTTTTTACAGGCGGAAACGCTGTCTTCCAGGCGACCGGGATTTTTCAGGAGGGAGCCTAGCAGGATATAGGCAGGAGCGAAACGGGGATTCAGCTCCAAAGCGCGACGACACTGGGTTTCGGCTTCGGGAAACCGTTCCAGGCTTTTATAGACCCCGGCCAGGCAATAGTAGGCGTCGAAGGTATCGTGCCCGCAATCCATGGCCTGGCTGAAGCATTCCACCGCGTCTTCATACAAATAGGCGTCGGCGAAATCCAAACCCCGGTCGAACAGCCATTTTCCGTTCTGGCCGATACGGTCAGGAGCGGACTTTTGATCCAGGCGGCCCGTGAAGGCGCGACCCGAACCTGGGCGCAGGCCGGATTCGCCGGGATGCTCTCCTTCCGTTTGCAATTCCAGAGATTTTTCCAGGATGTTCATGGCGGCGGAGATTTTTCCAGCTCTCAGGAGGAGATCGGACAATTCCCGATAAAGCGCAGTGCCGTCCTGAGAGGACTTGATCTTCTGCCGCAGAAGGCAGACCTTGTCCCGCAACAATTCTTCCATATGCTCCAAGTCTATCTTGCTGTTCACAAAATATAATGTTGGGCAGACCACGAAGGGTGTCAAATATTCACAAACTCCGCCGTCACCCCCTGTTACGCGCCTGATTGGGGCGTCAAATACCCGAATAGCCCCAATGCCTGGCCGGAGGAAAAGGCGCCACGGGCCGTTACCGCAGCACGCTGAACTTTTCCACCCGGCGCAGGAACCCGTCCATGCCCCGGGCTTCGATGCTGATCAAATAGACCCCGCGAGTCAACCGCCCACCGCCGATCGCCAGCGACGGCCAACCCCACGCATGGCGACCCTCGCCCAATTCGAGACCACGCAGGCCGCCGATTTCCCGGCCATCGGGAGTCCATATGCGCACGTCCACCCGGGCCGCAGCCGGCAGGGTCAGGATCAGTTCCATACCTCCAGGCACGGCGCGCAGAATCGAAGAGAATCCGCCGCCAGCCTCCCTGCCGACAAGCAGATCCGGAAGGGAGGCCAGGGTTTCGGGCGTCCCGGCGTAAACGGCCAGGGTGTCGTCCCCGGTAACGGGGATGGAACCCCCGGCGCCGAGCCGGTATTTGACCCGCCGAGAAGGCGATACGGCCCAAGCCTGGAAGCCGCTGGGTAGCGAGACCGAAGCGACCTCCATACGGTAACCCTGAGGTTTCCCATTGGCTACCACGGTCCAGGACATTGCCTTGGCGGGATCCCAAGGAACATAGTCCGTCACCAAAGCGCGACCGCCCCGATCGATCCAGGTTTCCCCGCTCCGGCCCCTGGGCGGAGGGCTGCGCTCGTCTTCGACTCCCAGGCCCGGCTTCGCGAATCCGGCCGCGCCCATCTCCAGGGGCAGGCCGCCACCGGAGGTGAAAACCAAATTCATGCCGCGGGCGGGAACCGCGTCGGCATTAGACGACTTGGCCACTGGGCCGGCGGCGGCGAAAGCCGCGGAGCCCGCGCGCGCGGCCCCGGGGCCCACCCGGATCAGGGTGTCGCCGCCCTCGTACCATACATAATACCCCTCCCACGGACGCAACGAGTCCGAACGCGTGAAGTCCGTCCCGTCGAATCCCCTCAAGCCCTTCAGGGGCGAGCGCAGGTAGGCATCGCCATCCTTGGGAGAGGCGGGCCAGGCCAGGGGACGGACGGAGGGACAGGTGACCAGGTTCCAGCCCTGGCTCAGACCGACGGAAAACATTCCGTCCGAATCGGAGGCGATGGATTTCGAAGCCGGAAAGGAAAGCACCCGCGACTCTTCGCCGGAAGCGAGCCAAAAGCCCTCGCCCCTTGGCAAGGTGTCCTGATCCTTGAGTAGGACATACCTGCCTTCACCGGCTGGGTTCCAAACCGCGCCGAATAGTTCCTGGATTCCGCTGGCTTTCGCGAGCCCGGCCACGGTGAGCGGCACCTCGACGGCCACGGGGATTCCCATCATTTTCCATTGGTGGCCGGACTTGAGGTTGAGGGGGATGGAAACCGAGGATAGGCGCCATTCCAAGGTGAAGGTCTGGCCCGCACCGGAGGGAAAGTTTGAGACCAGGGTCTCATCGGTGGCGGTGGCCCGTACTTCCAAGGGGGTATTAGCGCCCCAGGGCAGGGAAATAGTGTATTCCAGGATTTCGCCGGAGGTGCCGGGCCGCCATCCCAGGCTGTCCGCTTTTCCGTTCCAGACATGGAGGTTGCAGCGCAGGTTGGAAATATTGTCCTCCACCGCGAAAAAGACGCGCAGGGAATCCACGCCTTGGGCATCCGTGCCAGCGAACCGGATCCGGGGCATTTGGATGTCCCTGCCCCAGAAATAGCTCCCGGCGGATGGGATCCACAATAAGCCGTCCTTGAAGGGCATCCAATGCACCGCACCATCGCTTTCGATGCGGTAGAGCGCCAAGCCGGAGAGGGAATCGCCGGCCACTTGCAGACCCGGAAAGGTGGCCAGGGTATCGATGGGGGACAGGGTGAAAAAGGGTCCCAAACGGTCGAAGCCGGCGGGCGTGCGGTTCCAGGCGCCTTCCGGCGAAAGCAGGACCGAGGCCTTAGCCTCCTGGCTGGGGTAAAGGATGAACCGCCGGGCATCGATGCGAAAGGATTGGCCGGCCTTGAGGGTATCACCACCGATACGGGGGGACGATCGCACCACGTAGGATTCCGTCATCACCGGGCCAGCGATTCCGTTGCGGAATGCCCTGGCCTTGACGACGGTGCTCGTATCGAGTGCGATGACGACTCCGTTCGGGTGGGACCGACCCGCGCTGGTGGGCTCACTTCCGTCCAGGGTATAGAAGAGGGTGGCGTTGTCGGTGGCGCAGGTCAAGGTGACGTTGACCAGTCCGTTGAAGGTGCCGCCGGCCGGATTCGCCGTGGGAGCGGGCGGCGGAAGCTCCGCGGGAGCACCGAATGTCAAAAAATTCCCGTCGGGCCGCTGGGATTCATAGGCTAGGCGGATCCATTCCGGGCCTTTATGCTCGGTCATGATCTGCACTGCGTCAATATCGCCGCTAAAGCCGTTGGCATAGGATCCATCCCATGCGTGCAAGGCGCCGATGCCGAAGGGCATGGCCGAAATGCCTACCATTTCCGCGGGCAGGGATATGATCGAGACGCCCGCGTCGAACACATCCATGACAACGCCGTTGGTGGTCAAGACCAGGAAATGCCATTTGCCGTCAGTAAGGGAAACATCCGAAGCCTGGGACGCCAAATGATAGGTATGATAGCCGTGCCATAGGTTGACCTTCCCGTTCTTGGACACCAGCCCGAATTCCGTACCGGTAATGCCCGCACGATGGATCCCGATCAAGGTGGGATTCCTATGTATTTCAGCCGCACTCGCTTGAGATTTCTCCCTGACCCACATGCAAATGGTGAACTTTTGCAATCCGTTGGTGACCGCCAGGGGGATGGCGACATGGCTGGAGGCCCCATTGAACGTATACGCTGAACCGATGACGCCCGCATTGCCCGCAATCACGCCTACCGGAGTCCCCTTGAATCCATTGGCCGTGGCATCGACAGCGCCGCCGGAAGCCTCGTCAAAATGCCACACCCCTTGGTATTTGTCGGCGGCGGAAAAGACCGCTGTGGAATTGGAGGTGGGCCTGGCGGTCAGCTTGCCCCAATACATGATGATGAAATCCTTGTTGCTGTTGGCATCGATCTTCGGCACGTTCACCCATACCTCGGCCTTGCCCGCCGCAGCATCCCACCGTTCGATCTGAAAATTAAGCGGAGTTCCGTCCGGATCCGCGAAACGCAGATCGGCCCCGGCCGCCAGGCTCTGGACAAGCACCTTGGAAGGCGAGGCGAGGCGGATAAGGATGGGGAATCTTTCCATGGAAAGGCCCAGCACGGACGCGCCGGTCGCGGTGGTGTTGAAGTGGATCTTGGCCGAATACGACCAGGTCGAATAATCCTCCCATGGAGCGGCGAAGATCCGCCCAGCCGCGAACGCCGACAGCGTCCATCCCAATACCATCAACCTTAGGATCGCCAGCAAAATCCGGATGCCCTTTCCCGGCCCATGCAGGGGTCCCTGTATGGGCGTTTCTGGGCAAGTATAGGGGATGGATGCCTGGGATACAGGCCTGAAAATCAAAGCCGGAATATTTTTGGCCGGATAGCGCGGGTCAAGCGGACGATGGCGGCGTTGTCCGGAGACAACGGTACCGGGTCCAGCCTGACCTCAAATCCCACGAATCAGCGGGAAGGTGGCCTATATTGAGAACCACACGCTGACCCCGCAGCCTCGCGGCAACCCAGGAGATTCTCATGGTATCCATCGCCCTGCTCGCCATGCTCGTCATGCTCCCTTGGACGTCCCTCGCGGCCTGCCCCACCTGCGGTCCCGTTTTCCCCCCTCCATCCGGACTGGAAGTCCATGAATGGGGCACGTTCACCACCTTGAACGCCAGTTCTGGAGCGGAATTGGAAGGTCTTTACGTCGACGCCACCCGGCTGCCTGCGTTCGTCCACGGCCTTCCCTACTTCAATTACAATGCCGCCAAGGGATGGGCGCCCATGGATCGGCTGAAGAACGTCACGGTGAAGATGGAGACCCCCGTCCTCTATTTCTACAGCGCCAAGGAGATGGACGTGGACGTCAAGGTCCGCTTCCAGGGCGGAACCATCAGCCAGTGGTATCCTGCGTGTTACGACTGCGAGACGAACCCCACGGCGCCGTCCGTCGATTTCGCCAAGGAACCCTATCCCGGCCATATCGGCTGGAAGGCCAAGGTCTTGGCCCCAACCTCCAACCTGCCCTACACCTCCACGGCCTTGGGCGGAGAAACCCTGGAGTGGACGGCTCCGCGGTCCACCACGGCCAACCAGTTGCGTGGCGAGAAGGGCGAGATCGAAAAGTTCCTTTTCTACCGCGGACTGGGCCACTTCCCCGCCACCCTCGGACTCGACTTCCTCCCGGATGGTACTTTCAGAGTGGTCAACAAAGGCCCCGAGGATATCGTGCATGTGATGGTCTACGATAGGCCCGCCGGCAACGAGTCCGAGATTGCCACCGTATGGTACTCCGGTCCCATGAAGGCGGGCCAGGTACTCAAACTGAAGCGCGACAATGCTTCCACCGAGTATGGATCGGCCTCGGGCCCCATGGAAGCGTTCCACGGGGAGATGGTGAAGGCGGGCCTCACGACCCAGGAAGCGCGCGCGCTCCTCAACACCTGGTACACCGGCTACTTCATCGAAGGAGGCCTCAAGGTCTTCTGGATTCTGCCCCGGGCCCAGGTGGACAAGCTCCTGCCCCTGGAGATCAAACCCGCACCGGATAAGATCGAACGGGTGATCGTCGGCCGCAGCGAAATCCTCACGCCTGAATTCGAAGCCAAACTCCGGCACGCCAAAAAGACCGACAGTTTGGAAATCCTCTATAAGAAGGACAAATACTACCTGGCCTACCTGGACTTCCTGCGCCAGGACGGTATCGCCTTATCCCTCGGTTCTGAATCTGCGCCGGCTCGGGCTTCCTGGACGCGGCCCGGCCAAGCCGGATGGGCCACTCCCTGGTTTTCGAAGGGAAACCGGTCAACCACCGAGGTCGCCGCCGACCTCCGCACCGATATTATCGGGCGCTCCATCCGGCCCGTCTACCACTCCGAGAGGTAGCCGTTCCGGACTCCGCCCGGGAAGGATCTACCCGATCCTTTCCGGGTTCCCCCCAAATCCCCTGCTTTCCACGGATTTTTTGGCCCCCATCGCCAAATCCCCAAACTTCCCGCCGCCTTTCTCAAAAAAAGTTTAAAGTCGGGCCCGACAGCACCCGATAACCTGAACAGGAGAGGTACCCCATTATGTTGGATTTCGGTCCCATAGCCAATGTCGTCAAATCGATGCAAGGCCCACTGCCGCAGGCTCAGCCTTCGGTAGTGGAAGAAACCAAGCCGGTTCCCGAATCGGAAACGCAGCACGCCGTTCCCCCGCTGCCCCAAAAGGGCGGCGGCGAAGCGGGATTGGGAGAGCATCTCGACCTTTATGATACCGAGACACCCCAGAATCCGGCCCAGGCCAAACCCAAGCCTGAGGTCGAGCATGAGGACGCCAGGGACGCGACCAATGAGAAGAACGGTAAGCAGGAAAAGCCCGAACCCAAGCCTTTGAAACTTGCGGGAAGCGAATCGGGTTTGCCGCAACCGACCACCAACCTGCCTGAATTCGAACTGCCCTTTCTGAAACCGCTCGGCCAACTCATTGGCCAATCGGTTGATGCCGTCGGCTGATCGAAGCGTTCAGGAGCTGATCGACGCGCATAGCCGTTGATCAAGCCGTTCCGCTTCCGAGCGGCCCACTCCCATTCGACCCGGTCCATCCGATATTGGTATCATCAATCCGATGCCGATCAAAAGCCTGAAAAGGCGACTGTTCCAAATTTCCGGTCCGGGTCTATACCGAGCGCTCCATGCCCTGTGGTTCTATCTGCGCCTGCTACGCGCCTTTCGATCCAAGCGGTATGCGGCCTCGTTCTTCGGCCTGGACGTGCTCGCCTTCGCCGGCAGACTGCGCCCGGGCCAATTGGTGCTGGACATCGGCGCCTTCCTGGGCGGGTCCACCGCTCTTTTCGCAAGGGCAGTCGGCAGGTCCGGGCGCGTGATCGCCTTCGAACCGGTCCACCATCGCATCCTGAAAACCATGATCGGAGCCATGGGGCTCAAGCAGGCGCGCATCGAGCCGTTGGCTTTGGCCAGTGAGAACGGGGGGACCGAACTCGTCATCCCCATCCATCAAGGGGTCCCACTCTATTCCCAGGCGGGCTTCGCAGAATCCTATCCCGCCGCAGCGCAGCCGGGCTCGGGGTATTCCTTCCAACGCCTGCCCACGCGCCTGATGCGCCTCGACGATTTCCTGGCACGCGAATCCATCCCGCCCGAATCGGTATCCGCAGTCAAAATCGATGTGGAAGGCTCGGAGATGGGGCTCTTCGCGGGAGGGGAGGATTTCTTTCGCCGTTTCCGCGGACCCATCCTATGCGAGTTCTGGTTCAGCGTGATGCCGCCGCTGGGCTGGGTCTGGCTGCGGGAAAGGGGGTATTCTTGCCGTTACCTCGACCGCAATGGCATGTGGGTGGGAGCCGACACGCCGGAAGAGCTGGCAGCGGTGTGCCGCGGGGAGACCTACGGCAATTTCTTCCTCGAAAGGCCCTGAGGCCGGGCACGGAGCCGGCTACATTCCGCCTTTGATGCGGTACAGCCACAACGCCAGCTTTCCGAACCGGGCGAGCTTCTTTGCTTCGGGCATGGTGATGCCCTCCGTGCAGGAAAAGCAATTGTCGCAATGCAGGGTGAGCGAATCCGACCAGATGGTGAAGGCGTAGCCGTCCTTGCTGGCGCAGACGTAGCGTTTAGCGCCGCTCCAGGATTGGGAAAGGGTTATGAGCATCTCCGCCGTGTCCCTTTCGCCTGCGGTCAGGGCGCGTTTTCGGATGGAGGCTTCGAATCCATTCTCGTCGTCCGGTTCCAGCCCCCCGGCGGTGGGATCCATTTTCAGGATACCGACGGAATCCCGGGTGAGCGCCATATGGCTGTCGGATGATTCGTTATTGAAGTTGATGGACACCTTGAGGAGGCGTTCTTCAGCCCTGGCAAAAGCCGCAGTAAGACCCAAAAGGATGAAAAGCCGGAACGAACGTTTGAACACCCCCCAAAGCTACCCTTTTTGCGTCAATTCCGGCTAGGGGCGGAGCCCTATGTGATGCCCATCACATGGCCTCGGGTCCCGGGCCCCAGGCTCCCAGCTCCAAGTTCCAAGTTCCAATTTCCAATTTCCAAGTTCCAAGAGGGCCGTCCTTCATTAGGTACCAGGCAGTAGGGCCGGGTTTCCGCCTTTTTCCGGCCAGTCCTTCTCCAAGAGGGCGTAGAGGTACTCGTCGCACCACTCGCCCTTGATGAAGCAATTGTGGACCATGTGGCCTTCGCGCCGCATGCCCAGCTTCTCCATCATCTTCCATGAGTTCTGGTTGCGGGTGTCCGCCACCGCCCAGATGCGGTAGGCACCCAGCCCCCAGAGGTAATCAATGAGTCCGATGACCGACTCTTTACCGTACCCCTTGCCGTGGAAGTTCCGGTTGAAATGGAAGCCGATCTCAGCTTGGCGCTGGACCTCATCGTTCATTTTGAAGGAGACGTTGCCGATGACCTTGCCTCCATCTTTGCTGGACCCATCCTTGAGCTGAACGGCGAATTCATTCCATACGCCGTAGGTGCCCGGAACCACGGCACCCTGGATTTCCAGGTCCTGCCTAGTCTCTTCAATATCGTACGGATCCCAGAATTCGAATTTAGCGACTTCCGGGTCGGAAAGGATTTCGTGCGCGTCGGCCAAATCCCGGGCCAGGAAGCGACGGACGATCATGCGTGGAGTCTCGTACATCATTTCCGCGAGCATTCGAACATTGAGGTCCCAGCCAAATTCAGAATTTCCTCCGGTCCAGCAGGAGGGTCATGGCGCAAAAGGTACTAAAGGTATTAAAAGGTTTCGCGATTAAAAAACCGAACCGGCTCCCTCCACTCGCCACTCTTCCGGCCCACAATTGGTGGTTAATTTATCCGCAACCGGACCGGCCGCCCAGGTATCCTTGAGGTTACCTGACTGGATTCCGCCTCGGCCCGTTCCAGGCGCGTCGCGCGAAGAGGTTGAAGCGCCCGCCTAGGGGCATCTCCCGTCCCAGGGTGAGCATGCTGTCGAACTGAAGCCCGGCCTGCCAGGCGGGCGCGAACCGGTATTCCACCGCAGCCTGGTATCCGAAATATTGTTCCTGGTCCCCCGGCTTGCCCGCCGGTTCAGTATCCAGGGGGGTCACCCCCGAGAAGGCGAGCAGCCACGCCGCACGCGGCCCGATGCCGCCGCCGCCCGCCAGGTTGTAATGGAACTGCGATGCCAAACCGCTCGTGCGCAGGCGCGGCCCCGCCCCGCCTTGGAGCCAGAAGCCGCCGCCGGCCCAGCCCGCCACAGGCCTTATCTCAAAGGCGAAGGCGCGGTGGGAAAAGACCGCATACAGGTATTCCGGCGAGCCCTGGGGGTTATCCGAACCCAGCGGGAACGCGGTTATCGCTTGGGCGGCAAGTTGCAGCGCTCCGGAGCTTTTAAGATGCCAGGAGAGGGAAAGCTCCGGGTCGCCCAGGGACACGGCCTGGAAGGAATCCGCATCCGCGCTTTTCACCGGAGACCAGGACCATCCCGCGGCCAGGGAGGGGGTCAGACCGATTTCCCCGAAGGTCGACAGAGCCGTCTCTTCAATGTCAAAAGTGCGCTTATCGCCCTCGGCATCGGTGACGGATCCGGCCTTGAGAAAGGAGGCGGACAGAACGGCCTTGCCGGCCCCGGGACGGACAGGCCACGCACCGGCGCGCGCCTTCAAGCAGGTACCAGTCAGGAGGCAAAGCGAAAGGACGATTGTGGGGTTCATGGATAAAACAATCTAGCCAAGGCGGGAAGACTGGGGAAGTACTTTCTGCGGCGGCTTTCTTTCGGTGCAACCTTCATGGTTACCATTCCTTCGAGAGCAGTTCCTGCATCGCCCGGCTGTCCAAAACCATGGTGCAGGATTCCCAATTGTCATCCTGCACGCTACTGTATTTGATATCAAAAGGATTTCGCGTGGTCAAAGACCGATCGATGAGTAGCTTCGCAGCCCGCTCATCATTCATCGCCAACTGCACCCATACGTCTTCCAAGGTATCGGGGATTTGTCCGAACAAGCCATGAATCGCTTCGAGACGGTCCGCCAGCACCTGATGGACGCGGTCTTCGACGGAACCGCGATAGCGGAGATTGGCGATGAAAATCTCGGATCGAATCTGGCCGATTCTCTGGATCCGGCCTTTGCGTTGCTCGAGCCGGGTGGGATTCCAAGGCAAATCGATATTGATTAGGGTTCCCAGACGTTGGAGATTCAAGCCTTCGGAAGCCGCGTCAGTCCCCAGTAAGAGCTTCAGGCCTCCCTCGCGGACGCGCTCTTTGAGCATGTTCCGGTCGCAACGTTGGAACCGGCCTTGATTCCAAAATCCCGACCGATTGCTGCCCGCGTACAGTCCGATATCCATTCCAGTGAATTCCGGCCGCTTCGCGAGCTCCTCACCGACCCAGCGTACGGTATCATAGTACTGGGAAAACAGGATGCAGCCCAAGTCAAGCCATCGTCCCGAGCCGCCCGACTTCGTGTGTAGCAGATAATCCATCAGGGCTTCCAGCTTGGGATCCCTGTTTCCACCTTGCTTGAGCAAGGCCAGGCACCTTTTCAGGGAAATGATTTCGGCGGCCGTGAAATTCTTGAATTCACTTGCTCCTTGGGGTGGCCGACCGGGTTGAGGCGATTCTTCTTCATCGATATCATCTTCGTCTTCATCCGTATCGGCGGCAGTATCCAGCTCTTCCCCGAGAAGCCTGCTTAACGTGCGGCGACCGGCCTCCATGGAGCTACCCAGGCGGCGCAACAGCAGGGTTTTGAAAAAACCTGCGCCTTTGACCCGTTGCTGTAGAAGCAGGGAAAATTTCTCGGCCTCCTGATAGGCATCCAATAAATATCCGCCCAGAACCAGCGCGCCATCGGCTTCCTCGCCGAATAGCCTCACGGAAACCTTGGGCAGGAAATACTCGCCGGTGGCCTGGTTGAGGGTCGTCTCAAGATACGCCCGCGTGCGGCGGACAATGCATCGCAGAAGCGGATTGAAGCGATCGCCATAGTAAGGCAGCAGGCCGTTCTCCAAATGGACTTTGCGAATCGCCGGTGATAGCTTCTCAAGGCTTTCGGGTGGAAACTGCCAACGGGTATCCGAAGCTCCTAGATTACGTCGGATGCGTTCAAAGGCCGGATCTTCGGACGTAGCAGGCAAAGGATCGCGGACATATTCCCAGGCTTCGCGCACGTCGTGGGCGGGAACCTCAAGGTCACCGGTGGAAACCTCCAAGCAATGACTGGGCTTGTACCAAGGGCTGGTTCGGGTCCAGCCTCCGAGAACCCCTTCATTCCCATGGGAGAGGGTATGCAACAGGTCCCATGCCTCTACCGGATGAAGCTGTACTGGCGTGGCCGTCGCCAACAGCATGCTCTTGGTCTTGGGGCCGATTTGCTGCAAGAAATGCATCAGCCGATTGGGTTCGGCCTTGGCATCGATTTCATCGGGTCCGGCGTCCACCTTGGGCAGATTTTTCCTTCGAGATCGGTGCGCTTCGTCTACGATGACGCACGTATAGCGTCGGCTCAGGAGTTGTTGGATCGCTTCCGGCACGCCACGGACTACCAGACCTTGGGAGACCAAGCCGATTCTGCGGGGGCATTTCCCCAGGGATTTCGGACCCTCGGAAGGATATTCCAATTCGTTTTCATCAATCCAGGCACGGCCATTCCAACGGGCCGAAGGAAGCAAAAGCAGCTCCATCAGTTCGTCCTGCCATTGTTGCAGCAAGGGTTTGGGCGCGAGCACCAGGATCGGCCCGCCCTCGGGATCGTCCAGGGCCATGAGCAGGGCCGCCATGGCCAGTTGGACGGTTTTACCCAATCCTACCTGATCCGCCAGCACCAGACGGGCGCCCCCAAGCCGGTGCCGTTCCAATGCCAGGCGGGCGAAATATTTCTGATGCGGCCAAAGGCCCTGCTCGCGCCGATATACAGGAGTTTCCACGGCGGCGGCGGCGGCAACTTGAACCGGGTCCTGGACCTCCTTTAGTTCTTCAGGCTCAACCACCTTGCGGTCGAGAATACGTTGGACATCTCTAGGAATAAACGGGCAACACGCCAGATCCACGGCGCGGGGATCATTCCAAAGCGTATCGAATTCTTCCTGCACCCAGGCGATGGTCTCCGGGGAATCGTCTTCCCACAGAAGCTCATAATTCAGCCGCCACGCGGATAGGCTTTCGTTGACACTGCCTAGAAACGCCGTGGCCGTGCCATCTTCGCGACGGACGATTCCAGCCTTGCCGTGAATCAGGCCGAAGGCGGAATCCGGAAGCACGCGGACCGCGATTTTCTGTTGCGTGAGCGCCTCGTAAAGCGCCTTATACCGTGGAAGGGCATGGACCGGTGCCTCTTCGGGCTTACCTTCGCACCAGCTGCGACGGAGCGCGGCGTCGGCGGCGGCAGCGGTGACAAGGTCCTGGGGATCCAAATCCGAATTGCAGATGATGCGTACCGGGCCAGTGACGCCCGTAAGTGCTTCACCCGCGACCTCGAACAGGCTGGAACGAAAGTATCCGGCGATTCGATCGTAGGAAACCGCTCCCCGCAGACGATTTTCCAGGACTTCGCGATCAAGCTTGTTGCGACGGCTGGAATGCCTGGAAAGCGGCATCGGCTATCCCGCCAACAGATGAGTGACGCCACTCAAGAAAATCTTAAAGCTTACGGAACGATTCTCGGCAGTGCGCATATTTTTGGCAATTTCCGTAGCCCGGATGGTTTTAGACCCCGTCCCGGTTAATTGCTCGACCAGTTTCGACGCATTCGTGAGATCGTCCGGATCTCTTTTTGCCAAGAATTTAAATTGATCTTTTCTCATGGCATCAGGGTAGGCAAGCCCCAAGGCTTCCAGGTCTCCCAGTAGCCAGCTTTCCAATTCCTGGCAGACGATACGGATAAGGTACCCCTGTGAATTTGCAGGGACCTTTTCGATCAACTTTGCTTTCAGTGTTCGGCAATCCGACCCGTCATTGTCCCTTAGAATCAGGAACCGGGCTCCCGGCTCCTGCCACGTTTTCATTTTCCTGGGGTAGGAACGCTCCAAATCCGACTTGCCTTGATGGGCGATGACTATCCAGTGTTCATTCTCCCGGAAATCCGGGAAGTAATTGGGAAGCAAGTGACGGAGCGCCTGCTTCATCGACTCTTCCTCGGTCATGAAAATTACGCGACCGATCTTGCTTGCGGGCTTGCTTCCGGTCATTGTTTAGGCAGCTTTTTGCTGTTCAACAAGTCCTGACTCCACAAATAGCCGGGCAGGTCTCCTTCTTGCACCAGCTTGACCAGCAAGGGTTCATCCGATGCCTTTCGGACCGTTGTCTCGCCATTTTCCTTTTCGAGCCAGTAGATGCTTTCCAGGGGGACCGAATTCAGGAATTCGGGCGAATGGGAGGAAACAAAAACCTGTCCGCCCCGTTCGGCGTATTGTTGAAATTCTTCGGCAAGAATTCCCATCAATTCGGGATAGAGCTGGTTTTCGGGTTCTTCCACGCAAAGGATGGGGTGCGGTTTTGGATCGGCCAATAGGACCAGGTAGGCGAACATCTTGATGGTCCCATCGGAAACGTTCCGGTCCAGGAAGGGATCGGCAAAAGCGCCGTCGCGATAACGCATCAGCAGACGGCCGTCCTCCGTGACCATTACGGAGATCTCGGCAACCCCGGGGACTCTTTCCTGCATTCGCTTGGTGATGGAATCGAAGACATCCCGATGTTTTTCATACAGGTAACGCGCCATGGACGGCAAATTGTCCCCGCTCGAGGAAAGGTGTTGCGCATCCTCTTCCTCCTTATCGCCGCGGGCGCTATTGATATGGAAATCGGATATGTGCCAATTTTCGATGAGCTGCCGAAAGGCCGAGGCGGCTTTGAAACGTTCGAATTGTCCCAATCCCTTGATTGCCAGGGTTTCGGGGGAATCCAATTTCTGCGGCTCCCTCGTAAGTTCGGAATCCGACTTGTCGAACTCCTCTTCATTGTTGATGGCATACCCTTCGCCATTCGTGAAATCGATGAAATGAAAAGGCGAGCCGTGACGGCCGCGTTTGTAGCGAAGGATTTCCCGCTTGACCAGAACGCCTTTGTCCGGGGATTCCCCGATTTCCAGGCGGTAGGTGACCAGGCGATTGGTTCCGGCAATATCGAGGCGGAACTGGATTTCGATTTCCAAATCTTCATTTTCATGGCCACGGCTGAGCACTTCCTTCAACCCATTTCGACCGCCCTCCATATTCAGGGCCGTGCGCACATTTTTTTCCAGGCAGTTTTTAAGAAACGCGAAGACTCGGAACAATGTGGTTTTGCCGGTTCCATTACGGCCCACGAACACGCAATACGCCGGCAGATCGGTGATCTCTATGTTTTGCAGGGCTTTGAAATTCTTAACCCGCAAGGTTTCAATATTCATTTTTGACCGCCCATTCTCCGGCACCAACCTGATGCATCACGCATTGTCGTTCCTTAACCGGCCCGCGAGAATACGCGCGGCCTCGGAGTCTTCGGACCATTCTTGCATCCCGGCGGCATTGCCCAAAGCGGCGAGCCATTCCAGCAAGGCCACGAACCGTTCCCGGTGCCCCCAGTAGCCCTGGCCGAAGGTATCGCGCAGGTATTGGCGGCCGGGCTCGGGGCTATTGACCGCTGCGGTCGTTTCCCGAACCGCAAAAAGCAGGTGACGCAAGGACGCTGAGGCAAAGGGATGCGGTCCCGCCGCAGCCGCCCGGCCTCGTTTGACCGGCAGCGCGTCGGAACTGTTCCCGTTTCTGGACGCGAGGGTTGTGGTGCCGAATCCCGACGGGGTAAACATGCGCGTACCGTTAGCCTTATCGCTTTTGAGCAGCGGCTTGATTTCGGTTATGCCGAACCCGCGCGCCAATTCCTCGTACATGCCCTGTCGCCGCTCCCCGCATCTCTCGATGTCCAGGGCCCGCAGATAGTACCGCTCCACCAAGGAAAGGTCGCGCCAGGGTCCATCCAGACCTGCCGGGATTAGGGTATCGCAGGCAATGCCCAGCGCGCGTTCAATCACGGCCTGGAAATCGCTCTTCTGGTTCCGTTCCCGTTCAGCGAAGACTTCGTGTTCGACATCCCGGCCATCCAAGGTCCCGAATTGCGTAAGGACTTGCAAGGCCGCGGCATAGGCGGCCAGTTGGTAGTCGGCATCATTGAAATTGGGCTCACCGCCTTCGTCCAGTGCCTGCATGGATTCGATTTGGCGTTTCACCTCGTCTTCCACCAAGGGATACACTTCATCCAGGAATCCGGGTTCGTTCACCACGCGTTTGCGCAAGATCAGGCAGACGGTGCCCTGCACGTAGTTGCCTTGCTTGATGCCGGCGGCTTCCGTTTCGGTGCTGATGGTCCAGGCGGCCGTGGCCTTGAGGCCGGCGGCCCACAGGATCATGCCCAGGTCGGCCCAGACGGCAGGGTCTTGATGGGTGAACATGACCATTTGCAGCCCATTGTCCGGCATGTGCTCAGCCAGGTTGCGGTACACTTCCACCATGGAATGGCGGAAATCATCACCGTCGCCGCGTACGGCTAATTCGGCGCGGGAGTCGGGGGTCCAATCCGGAAAGGACTTGGCGAGTTGTTTGTCGTACCAGGCGAGGAAAAAATCCGCGAGTTCGTGATAATTGACAGCATCTGCGTAAGGAGGGTCAGTGATCCACATATCGCAAGTTTCACGAAGATCTCGAGCATCTATTATTGCAACAACACCATTACCGCTAAGCTTGGGACTAGTCTCGTCCAGAATCAGCCATGAAAGTCGAAGTGGTTCAAGCGGGCGACAACAATAATTGAAAAGAGTATTTAATGCTTGGTTACTGAATACGTCCTCTCCTTTGTCGTGAACCAATCCTGCGTGCCACCTGCAAAGCTTTGCACTCCAGTTCGCTAACCTTCCAACTCCGAGCAAATTTGTTGAGGTTTGGACCCGCGTCGTTGAAAAAATCGAAGACTGGAAGGACATTAAACCATTCACGAGCAACTGGCGTGGTGTAAAAAGGTGGTGCCAATGAGTCCATCCACGCTCACGAAATAGCCGATCAGTTTCAGTACCCTTTTCAGGTATCTCTTTTGAAGGAACATATCCAAGTTCCTGCCATCCAGGAAATTTTACTTTCAAAAGCTTAAGTACCAGATTCTCTCTGTTCTCGTCGTCTTTGTTCGGCGCTGCATATCGTCGCACCGATTTGAGGACGGTCTCACCCAAAGCATTGGTTTCCGGAATGGTTTTCACCCACCGAACGCAATACAGCCTTTCCTGAAACACATCATTCGGCCGCGGCACCAAATCCTCATTCGTCCATTGCCGCAACCCGTCCTGGCCACGCAAGGCCTCCAACGACCAGGAACGATTCTCATTGAAAGGATCGATCACACGGCTATCCACCACGGTCGCGCCCTTTTTTTCCTTATACGCTTTCAACTCGGCATCCGAAACCGTGACGATTTCCGGCTGTAGCCGGTCCGACCCCTCCACGCGATGCCAACGCGCCGCAACCTTTGACTTCTCCCCTATCAGCCAGCTTGGAGCCAGGGGGATATAGTACTCGCAGCCCTCCGGCTTTACTTCCACGCAATAAAGGTAAGCATCCGCGCGCTCCCCTTGGGTATTGTGCTCAATGCCCCACTCGGTGATTTGCTTGTCCGCTGCAGCCAGGACTTGCGCTTGGACTTGGATCACCTCGGCTTGAACCTCGGGTCCGCCTCCCAATAAGTTCAGGCCCGCCCAAGTCAATAACCCGGCCACCGGATTCAAATCGGAACCAAAGGCTTCGCATCCGATGCGTGCGGCTTCGAAAGGAATGGAGCCACCTCCGCAAAAGGCATCGCCGACCCGGGGGGTATGCCCGAAAGTCCGTTTTCCTAATTGCTCAACCAGGTCCGGCAGGCTTTTTGCCGAAATCCCAAGATGGACGTTGATATCGTTCCAGGCTGCTTCCAACGGGCCCAACACGTTCTCCGGCCTCTCGCAACGGGTTATCCGTTCGGCATAGGGCAATCGATTGAATGCGAGAGGTTGCAGCGATTCATGGTACGTCCGTAATTCGATGGAGCGATTTTTTTCCTCTTCCTGCGCGTCCTTGATGGCCTTCCGACGGAATTTTAGTTCTGCCGTATTGCCGTTCACCACCTGTGTCAATTCCTGACGAAGCCCCTGAACCTTTTCCGAAGCGACTTTGATTTGCCTTTCCAGCGCGACCCAGCGCTCCGCTTCTTCCTTGGTGGCCAGATTCCGCAGTTCGATGAGATTAAAGCGGTTGTTGGCTTTCCAGCGGTTCAAGGTACCCTCATCATCCATGGTCAGGATCTTGAGGAAAATATCCCGGTCCTTTTTCGGGTCGTCGGATGAAGGCATCAACATGCCCACGATGGCGGCACGTACCAGAATGAGCGGCTTGCGCCCCCACCATTTGCCCAGTCGGGTCAAGGTTTGCCCGTTGTTGGCTTTCCGCTCTTTATACGCTTCGGCGGAGAGGCGCGCGATCGGAAATTGCGCCTCGATAAAAGTACGGGTAGAGGAAATAGAGGATGTCATAGAGAAAGGGAAAGCTGTGAATGTCCGAGCAGTTCCCGACGCGCGCGCGGGGATTGTCCCTCCCCTTTGATAAAGGGATTATCCGCAATCGCGGCGCGAAGCGCTTTGCGCCAGCCCAAGCCTTTCTGGAGGGCCTGGCCCGTAGTGGCAATCGTCATGGTATACAACCACCAGCGCTCTTCCGGAGCCAGGGCCTCCCAATTGCGCAGGGCATTGGGTATATCGTCCTGAGGGGCATCTTCCACCGCCCAGCACAGGATGCACAGTTCCTTGCCCAGGGAAGGGTGAACGGGTACGGGCTTGATAGGATTCTTCTGGAACTTGCCGACGGGCAGTCCGTTTGCTCTTAACCTGCGATTGGCTTCTTCCCAGAATACCGGCGCCAGGGTGAGCCAGCGTGCGCGGTCCAGAATGACTCGTAAGGACGGATCGTTGGGAGATAGAGTTTTTGCCACCTTGACGCCCAGATGGTCGAGGTCCGAACCGCGATGTTCCGTAATGCAAATCTGATCCGCATCCCCGCTCCCTTTGGGGATGTCGATGAGAAACCCATGCCGGGCTTCCTCGGGCATAAAACCCAGGCCTATGATTTTACGGGTGGATGTGGGTGCCGAGCGTCCCATGGATTATTGCCCCACCGTGGAAGGGATGAACAGTTGGTTGGTGGCCTTAAGCCAATCCAAAAGTCCTTGGCCCGTGGGAAATCCCAGGGAACCCATCCCCAAGCGCAAGGCTCCGCCTCCGGCGATGTCTTGCAACCGGGTCGCGATGGATCGTATTTCGGGCCCGGAATAACCTTGGCTTAGGGATCCGGAAAAATCCAGATGTTGCAGGCCGTCGCCGCTTTCCGCGGTGAGGCTGATGTCATGGGCCGATACCCCGGCGGCATCCTCAAGCTGTTTCACGAAGTTCCACACCGAAGCGGCGTCGTCCAACTTCGTCTGTTGATGCCAACGGGCCGGAATAGCCTTGTCCAGCGTGCGCTCTTCCTGTCCCTTTTGCGGGATGACTATCCGGAGAATCTCGGAATTGACCCCGTACTCCGACGCCACCGCAAGGGCGCATACGACGCGGCAGGTCGCCGGAATTCGGATGGGGCCGTCATAGGTGGCCGCGCCCACATTGGAGGGCGCCGATCCATCCAGGGTGTACCGGATGGTAATGCCATTCGATTTGGGCAAAGCCAACAGGATCACCTCAAAATGATCGCCCCGATTGTTTGCCTGGCCTTTCAGCCGGACTTTCGCCGTCCATTCCTTAACGGCACTTTCCCTGGCGATGTCGGCGGGATCAAAAGCCAGGAATCGGTACCGCAAGCCGGTTGCCTCGAAGCGCGTGGGGGTTTGTACGGGGCTGGAGGAGCGCGTGGGGTTGGCGTCCCCGGATTCATAGACGACCGTGGGGGCGTGCAAGGGTTCGATCTTCAGATAGGTGTATCCACCATCGTCCTCCTGCACGGATAGTTCGCGAATGGCGACTTCGGGTACGGCGGGCGGAAAGGGTCCGCGTCGGATGTAATTGCCCTCTTCCCGCCAGACTCCGCGACGCAAGCAGTCGGCTTTCAGATCGTCTAGGGCGGAAATCCGATGCAGGGGCCAAGTGGTATTCACAGCCGCCTTGCGTTTGAATTCTGACCAGAGCACGGTTTTGGTTTCGGCAGAGTCGAACAGCCGGGCTTCGGCGCGAGTGCGGAAGCTATCGTCATCGATCTTGGCCGTGAATTTCTGCGCGCCTTCCAGGGTCTTGCGGATGGTGGCTTCGCCATTTTGATTTCCCGCGAAAGCCAGATCGGTCCCGGATGACCTGAGGGCCGAGTTGATTGAGGGATACACGATTTGGTCGAAAGCTTCCTTGAGCGCGGCCGTAAATTGCAATCTGACGCGATCCTCAAGCGTGTCATGCGCCCGCCACTGCGGATCATCCGTAGGGGTATTCTCAGACTTGAGCTCATCCTCAATCGTTTGCAAGGCCCGGGATTGCCTCGCGGTATCCAATACCTTCTGGAACGTATCCCTGGAGCCTGTGAGAAAGAGTGCCCGGTTCTTGTACTGTTGCTGTGCCCACCAGGCTTGCCAGTCCGCGGAAATGGGGAGCTGGTTCGCTTGGCCGCCAGGACGTGTGATAATCAGGGTGGTCTTTTCCTGATCGATTTGGACTTCGTCCAAGGGGGGAAGAACCTTGACGACCTGGTAACAGTCCTTTAGGGTCGCCGAGAAATACTCTTCCAGGTGTTCCCTCAACATGCGATCGACGGTTTCCGGATGAAGGGAATTCGCAGTTGCCAGGAGTTTGGCTGCAAGGTTCTGTTGATTTTTAAAAAACAAGCGCCCATCTGCGGAATTGTGGAGATACCAGGCGCGGATTGCGAGCTTGTCCAGAACGTTCGCCTTGAACGTAGAGAGATCCCGTCCGGGGCGCTGGAGGCAATCCACCAATTGATATTCGCGCAAGCCATGAATGGCTCCGGGAGTGGTGGATAGGGACGAGATAAGGATCAACTTGGCGGCATCCGAAGCATCCGTGTTTCCGTTGGAGGCATCCACCTGTTCCACTTCGGAATCACCACCGTGGGCGATATCATGGGCAATCGCTTCGCTCAGGTTGGGATTGATGGTGCGGATTTCCGATGCGATTTCATCGATATTCAAATCGAAGTCATAGGGATGGATAAGTTCGATTTTATCCGCCTGCCCCGATTTCCAGATTTGGGCCACTACCATTTGCATCAAGCGTATTACGCCGCGCGTTTGCTGAAAGCCGTCATTTTCCTTGAACTTGCCCACGAGTTCGCGCAAATCGGGATGGAAGGGATAGGCGTCCAGGATTCGGGTGTACAAGGCTTCGGGCGAAGTATTGGTAAGATTCATCTTACCCGCATCGCGCAGGGCTTCACGATAGGTTCCGGCAACCCGCTGTACTTCCGCCTCAGGTGCGACGCGCTCGAAGAGCCGCTTACGAAGGATATGGTAGAGTTCGTCACCGTTGGGATTGACCGGCGTGATCGGCACGGCAATGCGTTTGGATTCCGAAGTGATACCCTGGACGGCCCGGTTGAAGGAGGTTTCAAGACTGGCTTGCCCAATGCTGAAATTGGTCCCGGCCAAATCGGAGAGAACCAGGCAGACGTTGTCCATTTCAGCGACGGCGACGAAAAGATTGGCCAAGGCCGCGGTCGTCACGACGCCCAAATCTGAATTACCGACGGAGACGGCAACGGCATATTCCAGGTAGGGGGGAAGTTCGTCCAGGAAAATGATAAGCGGTTCGCCGCCAAGCAATTGTTTCCAGGCTTCCGGCCCGGGCGCGCTTAGCAATGGGGCGATATAACGAGCGAACTGGGTGCTCTTTTCGAGCTGTTCCGCGATCGAGCCCCAGATGCCACCGGGGGCATCGGTATTTCTGCCGTTGAAGCCGACTACGCGGCAACGCCCAAGCTTGGGAGCCGGATCCTGAGCACCGAGAATTTTCCGGCGCAATTCGGGATCGCGAGCCAACAACCCAAGGGCAATCATGCTATGAGTTTTACCGCCGCCCATGGCTTGGGAAAGCTGGAAAACGGACGAACCTGCGCCCGTGCCGGAGATATGCCGAAAGGCCCGCTCCACCAAGGTGAGCATGCCGTTGGTGAAATAGTTTTCTTCGAAAAACTCTGAGCCGTTTACCTGACCTTTGAGAAAGGTTTCCAGATTAAGGACCGTGGCGCGCCGATCCGCAGCAAAAACCGATTGGCGTGGTTTGCAATGGGTCAGAATGCTCATGTTTTTCCAATTTTAAGGGAATTCGTACCTTGTTTCCGGCGAAATCTATGGGTTCAAATGTAGCTTTTTAGAAGGATTTTACCCCGTCATCTTCTCGCGGCCCGGCACCAAGCAGGCGCCCATCGTCATCATGGGCGTGCGGGCGGACGGAAAGCGTCCGGTACTATCCGGCGGGACCAACACCGTGCATTTCAAAACCGACGCTCCCTACAAGAATGGCGCCGACCATTACGTCTTCCAGGGCTTCGACGTCACAACACGGTCATCGCCGGCACCGGGGCTGTGTTTCGCTGCTTCGACAGCCTGGAAAGCGTGGAGATGCACGATAACGTCTTCCACCGTCCCGGCGGCGGGGTGAACATGATGCGGGTCGCCGAGGCAGCCTGGACCCAGGGTCATGCCGTCATCGCCGGAAGCAACAATTGGATCACCACCGGGGCCGCCAACGTCCCTTCCGAATGGAAGGGTACCTTGCAAGGTACGGATCCGGGATTCGCAGGCTTCGGTACCGGTGACCTTCGACCGGCTGCGGGCAGCGTCCTCATCAATGCCGCAGCGGCGGTCTCAAGGGAACCCGTGGCGCGGCCGGTCCAGGCGGCCATGGATATCGGGGCTTATGAGGCGGGCACGGTGGCTGCGATCGGTCAGGGGAGGGCCCCGGGTGGAAAAAAACCGCGGGGATGCCGAATCGGGGAATGTTCCAGCGGGACGGAAAGCGGGTGCTGTTCGCATGGCCATGGAGCGGGGGATTCACGGAGGCGCATTCCACCGATGGTCGGACCGTTCCGGAGGTCCGGTAGGCAAACAGCCCGGTTCCGACACTGGTTCCGTATCCGTTCCCAATCAATAATTTTCCGGTTTGGGATTCCTGTCTTTGACCGTGGGCCGGCATTTTTCCAGGTTCCTGTCATTGTCGATGAGCAGCGATCGCCTTTCCCTACGTAAGGCTTCCGCTCTTTCCGAAGCCGCAGACTGGCGTTCCGGTGGGGCGGCCTCCAAGGATGCGATTTCCCGTTCAATGGCGTCCAGCCTGCGGTAATTCTGGGACATTTCCTCGCAATGGCCCGCACAGCCGGCGAAAACGACCGAGGCGGCCAGGGGAATCAAACGGATAAAAATCGGATGTATGGATAACCTTCCGGAAAAAGGGTGCAAGGATTGGATGGTTCTCCCATGTGGATCCGCTACGCGAAGATTCCGAGGGACGGTTCCGGCAGGCTCAGGTCCGGAATCACCTTGATGTGCAGGGCGCGGATCGGACCAGGTCCGCTTGTGTCAGTTCAAGCCGAAGAAGCCGAAACCGGCAAGGGGTCTCGAGCGCCGCCCCAAAGCGTCAACGGGGACCTTCGGAAAGGGACCTTGCAAGGTCATGGCCTTGGGTACCGGCAGGCTTACGGGCTGGGTAATCCGCCCTTCGCTGCGTGTCACATATAAGCGGGCGGACAACCTCCGCGCGGCCGCGACCATTTCCGGATAGGGGCGATCGCAGATGTCCACGAATCCGATCTGGTAATTCTCCCCGTCCTGCCCGCGGCCGGTGTAGAGCTGATCGC
>JALYSE010000178.1 GCA_030854955.1 Fibrobacterota bacterium
GGCCAACGTGACCTCGGCAGGAGTCGGGGCCACGGGGGACGGCTGGGGGCGCCTGAGATTTCCCATGAACCAAGCCTTCGCGGCGGCGTTGGCGGCCAAACTCAAGGGAACAGCGGCGGTGGATCCGTTCGCCTTCAAGAACCTCGACTATGTCTTGGGCGCCAATGCGGCGGGCCAATCCTTTCTGGTGGGTTTCGGGGCGAAGTCGCCGCGGAAGCCCCATCATCGCAATGTGTATCTGAACGACGCCAACCCGGGGGACAAAAGTACCCTGGCGATTCCGGATCGTAACGCGCAGGCGGGGATCCTGATGGGCGGGACCTTGAATCCCGGGGAATATAAGGACGATGTGGAGAGCTACCAGCATACGGAAGGGTGCATCGATTACAATGCGGGGCTGGTGGCGACCCTGGGCTACGTGCTGGCGTCCATGGCTCCGGTGGATACGATGAAGTTCACGGGCAAGGGAACCAACGGAATCAGGATGAAGGGGCAGAGGCTCGGGTCACGGGGGAAAGAGGCGGCCTTTTATGTGGATGGCTTGGGAAGGCTGATGGAAGCCCTTCCTGCGGCCAAGCGCGTTACGCCGTCATTGCGCCTGGGCCTTTGAACCTGGCCTATTCTTCCGTCACGTCCTTGACCTGGATCTTTCCCGGGGACAGGGATTTGATTTTCACGATTCCATCCTTGGGAATGGACTCCTTCTTCTCTGCTCCATCGGGCATGACCAGGACCGCCGAGCGCGCCCCACCGCCCTCTGCGGCCGGACCAAAGGTGAAGGTCACCCAGGCTATGGACTTCAGCTCGGCGGACTTGGCGGTCGTTCCCAGGCATCCCACCTCGAAGAGGAAGGTGGGCTGGAAATATTCGAGCCCCAGCTTTTCCAACTGCTTCTGGATGGCAATATCCTGTGGACCGCCGGGAATCTTCACCGCGCATTTGACGGTGACCTTGCCGTCCTTTATTTTAACTGGGTAGGTACCCACGTCCGACTCCCGATCCACTTCCTTTTTGCATTTGATGGCGATGTAGGCCTCGGTACCGTCCAAGGGCCCGGCCACCTTGGCGCTCAATTCCGCAATCTGCCCATCGGAGATTTCCTTCAGGGCGGCCCCCTTTTCATCCGCCCATTTCATTTCGGTGATTTGCACCGGAGGCAGGACCCGGAGCTTGGGGCCCACGGCTTTGAGGCCATGGGCGGAGATCTCGACTTCGAAAAACATGCCGCCGGTCTTGTTGGGCTTGGTCAGGGGAAAGATGGCGCGGTAATAGTTCGAATAGGTTTTGCCCGTGAGGGTTTCCAACACGCCGCCTTCCACATCCTTGATGGTGACCTTGATGTCGGATCCGTCGGCGACGAATTGGGTTTCCACCTCGATGGGGATCCTCCCCCCCATGGAAACGGCAGCGAGTCCCCAGCTCGCGGACAGCAAAGCGGATTTCAGTTGGACTTTGAGGACTTCGTCGGTTTTTCCGTTGAACTTAGGCATATCCGGAAAAACTAGTCATTACCCCATTCCGGGGCAGTGATGGGGCTCACCAGAGCGACAATACGGAAATAATTCAGGCAGAATGCCGGTTTTTTCCAAAAGCGGATGATTCGAGCCTATTTTTCTCTCATGACCCAAGATCCCCTTCTTTCCTATCAGGACCGCAGAGCCACCTTCGCCGCCGAACTGGACTCCGCCCGGAAGACAGCCAACACCCTCAGCAATATCCGCTTGGCCGTCGCCCTGGCCGCCTTCGCCGGATTCCTGTGGTTCATTCTTCAGGACTCCGCCATCCCCGCCCTGGCCATCCTTCTGACCGGCATCGTCGCATTCATCATCCTGATGGTCCGGCATGAAAAGGTCCTGGCCAGGGAAAAGCTCAGCGCCCAACTCACCGGCCTCAACGATGCAGGCATCCAGCGCATCCAGGGGCAATGGACGAAGTTCCCGGTAGACGGCCGTGAGTTCGCTGACGATGCGCATCCATATGCCTCCGATCTGGATCTCTTCGGCCCCGCGTCTCTGTTCCAATGGATGAACGCCGCCCAGACGGTGTTCGGCCGGCTCCACCTCCGCCGCCTGCTCACGGCACCGCCGCGCTCCCTGGAACGCATCGCCACGGATCAGGAAATGGTCCGGGAACTGGCACCCAAGCTGGATTGGCGCCAACGCTTCCAGGCCGCTGGCGGGTTTCCCCCGGCTCCGCCGGTCAAGGAGGATCCTGAAACCTTGCTTTCCTGGGCCGAGGACGAAACGGAAATCTTCCCCTCCCCCGGAGTCGTCTCCATCCTGCGCTTTTTGCCCATCCTCTCCTTCGCCCTGGCCCTTTACATCCTCACCCAATACGGCCTGTCCGCCTTGCTGGTGCCCCCTTTCCTGGTGCATCTGGCCATCGCCGCTTTCTACCAACGCCGGAACAGCGGCATCCAGGTCGCGCTTGCGCGCCAGGTCAAGAACCTGGAAATCTACCTAGACCTCATGCGCGCCGTCGAGGGCGCGGGATTCACTGGGCCGGCCCTGCAATCCTTGGCAGGCCGGCTCAAAACGCGAAAGGGCCCTCACGCCTCTGCGGCCATCCTCCGCCTGCAACAAATTGGCGAGCATATGGAGACCCGTCTCAACCCCGTCCTCAGCTTTCTGGTGAACGCCTTGCTGCTGTGGGATATCCAATGGCTATGGGCCTTCCGCCGCTGGCGCGGAGAGAATGGCAAGAGCCTGCGCACCTGGCTGGATACCCTCGCCGCCCTGGAAACCCTGTCGAGCCTGGCCCTCCCGGCTTTCGAGAATCCGGATTGGGTGTTCCCGGAGCTTCATGAAGGTGAGCCCTTGTTGGACGCCGGACAAATGGCCCATCCGCTTATCCCCAAGACCGTGCGCGTGGGCAATGACCTGCGGATCGGAAAGCCCGGGGAAGTGCTCATCATCACCGGATCCAACATGTCGGGCAAAAGCACCCTGATGCGGACCGTGGGCGTGAACCTGGTGCTGGCGTATTCAGGGGCTCCCGTTTGCGCGCAGGCGTTCCGTTGCGCGCGGTTGGAGGTGTACACCTCCATGCGTCTGAAGGACGATCTGGAAAAACGGATCTCGTCGTTCTATGCGGAACTGCTGAGGATCAAAGGCATCGTGGAGGCCGCGAAGAGCGGGAAGCAGGTACTGTTCCTGGTAGACGAGATTTTCCGGGGTACCAATTCTAAGGATAGGCATGAGGGGGCGATGACGGTACTGCGGCAGTTGCATGGGCTGAAGGCTGCGGGGCTGGTTTCGACCCATGATCTGGAGCTGGCGCGGTTGGAGGAGCTGGAGCCGGAGAGTTTCCGGAACCATCATTTCCAGGAGCAATATGAGGATGGGAAGATCCGCTTCGATTATAGGATGGAGGATGGGGTGTCGCGGACGACCAATGCGATCCATTTGATCCGGATGGTGGGGCTGGGAGAATAAGGCTGGTCCCTCAGTTCTTCACAAAGCGGACATATTGCCTTCACCAGGGCCTCTTTTCCCTTGCCTACGCATGGTTGCCAATGGGTAAAATTTGGATGTTAAGTACTTCCAAGGGACTATGCGTATGACCATGATTTCTCGAGTGGCGATCCTGCCCCTCCTTTGGATTGCTCTCGGGTCCCCGGACTCGATCCGGGCAGCCTCATTGGGCCGGTTCCTGGGCACCTTCACCCTCGATGCTCCCCGAGCGGCCCTGGCAAAGCCCAGCGCCTCCACCGCCTATCCCATGCCGCCCGAAGGCCAGCGCCAGCAGGCTATGGCCACCGTATCAGGCGACTTCAACGCCAGCATCCTGGATGCCTACGGCTGGCGGCTTATCGATGGCTTCAAGGGCTTCGCCGTTCTGGAAGGCAACCCCGCCACCCTGCGGATGCTTTATGACGCTCCCGGAATCCTGGAGATCCGTCCTTCCCGATCCGTGCATCCCACCATGGATGCCGCGCGCCGACTCAGCCGTGTCGATGGCATCCTCAATTGGGGCAACTGGGCGAATCCCCAGGGCGTGAGCGGCAAAGGCGTGATCGTCGGCTTCGCGGACTTCGGTTTCGACACCCACCATCCCGCCTTCCTGGACTCGGCGGGAAAGACCCGCTTTCTCGCCATCTGGGATCCTAACCTGCCCAAGGAAGGGAACGCCCCTTACGGCCTCGGCCAGGTCCGCAATCAATCCCAATTGCAGGCCGACCCCAACTTCGGCCAGAATGAAACCGACATGCATGGCACCCACGTGGCCAGCGTGGCCGCCGGTTCCGGTTCCGGGAACCCCTACTACGGCGTGGCACCGGATTCGTACCTGTTGGGCGTCAACCTGAGCACCAAGAACAAATCCAACAGCCTGGAGAGCAACGTAATCTACGGCATCCAATGGATGTTCCACGTGGCGGACTCGCTCAAAATGCCTTGTGTGGTCAATCTCAGCCTGGGCAACCAGCACAGCGGCCCACACGACGGCACGTCCATGTTCGATCGCTTCATCGACTCCCTGTCCGGTCCTGGCCACATCATCGTAGGAGCCATCGGCAATGACGGCAACAAAAAGCTGCATGCCGAAATGACCCTGGGAGCTGCGGATACCCTGGGCAGCTTCGGAAAACTGCCCGCCATCTTTGACATGTGGGGCGAGGAAGGCAAACACTTCGCGTTCCAGGTGATGCTTATGGACTCGGCCAGCCTCGCGTATAAAACCTCCTCCGTCTTCTACTCCACCTCCGCCTTGCGGAGACGGCCCGTTTTCGATACTTTGCTCTGGACCGATCCAAACACGAACATGCAGGTCCCTATCGCCGTAACGTTCCAGACCGAGAGGGCGAACCCAGGAAACCGACGACCCCACGCGGAATTGTTCCTGGAGGCGACGACTAAGGATTCATTGGCCGATTTTAAGGGGTTGTGGGTGGGTTTCCGTCTGGTAGGCTCCAGTAAGGTCCATGTCTGGAACGCGGCGAGCTCGCCGCTCCAATCCCTGGGTATCAAGGGTTTCCAGGAGGGCGACAACAATTATTCGCTGAGCGAAATCGGAGGCACCGCCAAAAGCATCCTAACGGTGGGCGCCTATGTCTCCAAGAACGTGTATACCAACCACCTCGGTGTCGAGTTCGCCGAAAACATCGATCAGAAGGTGGGAGAGCTGGCCTACTGGTCCAGTCACGGTCCCACCTTGGACGGACGTATCAAGCCCGAACTGGTCGCACCGGGACGCAGCATCACAGGTGCCATGAGCTCCAGGTTGACCCGCCCGGCGGTATGGCAATTGCCGACCATTGTCATTTGGCCCAATCATGCCCAGAACCAATTGACCGGACGGTACTTGGCCGTGCAGGGGACCTCCCAGGCAGCACCCGTGGCTGCGGGCGCGGTGGCTTTGTTGTTGGAAATGAACCCCAAGTTGACCCCCGCCCAGGTGAAAACGATTCTGACGGAGTCGGCCTACAAGGACGAGTTTACGGGGGCTCTCGCCGCCCCCAATTCCTTATGGGGGTACGGTAAAATGGATGTTGCGGCGGCGGTGCAAAAGATACGACCGATACCGGTATCCGGCCGGTTGGAAACGGCCGCCATCCACCCGAAGGTATCCGCGCGTTTCGTTCAGGGAAACCTGGAAGTGACGGGGTTGGAAGCGGAGGGGTCCGTGGCTGGGCGGATCGTCGATTGGCGCGGCCGCACGCTATCGGGTTTGAAGTCCGTGAGGCCCGGCCGGTTGGCGTTGACGAGCCCTTTGCAAGCCGGAGTGTATATCGCGGTGCTCAAGACCGCGCGGGGAAGTTATCGGCTGCGCCTGATCAAAGGCTGAACGTTTCGGCCGTCGAGCCCCACACGCCGCCCATTACCTTCCAGTACCAGGTTTCCATCCCGCAGCATCAGACGATACCCTTCCCTCCCGGGAACACGCGCGCGAACGGGGTTTAAGGCAACCTGCCCTAAGGATTCCAACGCGAAGTGCCCATACCGCATCCCGACCTTGCTCCACGTCATCACCTTCACCGCCGCCTGCTTCGGATCCCCGGCGGAAGGCAAGGTGAACGAAATCGATCCCCCGGCCCCAAGAGCAGCGCGGCCCTCAGCCACGATGACTTCACGGATGTAGAGCCTATCCTTCTGATATCCATTCAAGGGATGGATGACATCGTTGAAGGGCAGGGAGTCGATCCGCACCAGTTGGAAATACGCAGAATCGCCCGACGCCCCGGCGTTCTGAAGCACCAGCCGGCCCGCGCCGCTACCGGGTGCGGGAACCAGGTCCAGAGCGGGAACGGGCAGGGTCAAGGCGGGATCGCCCAGTAAAACGTAGGCTGCATTGTTGCCGGAATCATCGGTTGAATCCTTCGCGGCGGCAAAGGTGCGGCCCAGGGTGCCCCCAAGCAAGGCATTGGCGCTCCACCTCATGAAGAGGATGTTGTTGGGACGTGGGAAGGTCGGCATGGTGCCTCCCAGGAATGCCACGGCGCCATGGGGATGGAAAAGCATCTGTTCGCCCATGGATGGAGATTCCGGATGGGCGAACTTGGCCGTGGTGCTGGACAGCATGCATACGATGGGCTGCAAGGGTTTTGCGCGCAGGCGCGCCAGGTCTTTGGGCACCTCGAAAATTTTCTCATCGGTGAGTTGATAGTTGCTTCCATGGCTGATGAAGTAGACCCGGGCCGGACCCGCGTTGAAAAGGCCCAGGGTGGAATCCTTCGCGGCGGGCTTAGTACCATCGGCCTGGATGGGGAATTCGATGGACAGCATGCGGCGCACGAACGGCTTCACGCGCAAGCCATCCCAGATCTCCTGGTGAAATTCGGGCATCAGGGAGATCGGGTCAAGGTCGTCCATCGATCCTCTTTGCAAATCGTCATCGCTGAAAAAGCCGTAGGTGAAGGCTTGGGGACCATATGCGAATTGGCCCTCATAGGCTTGGACCTTGTCGAGATAGGCGTCGGCCTCCCCGGCAGTGCGCGCAGGAATCCGGCCTATAGCGAATTCCAGGCCGGGATGGCTGTCATAGCCGTTGGAATCAAAGAAGGAGGCATAGGCGTCATCGCTGATGAGTGTGTCGTAATAGACGGTGTCCGGGCCGCTCCAGCTATCCCAGGCCCGGCTCTTTTCTGTATAGGTGGGCACATGGTTGTCTGGAGAGTCGGCATGGAGGGACGCATCGCCCAGGAGGACCACATGAGCCAGGCCGGATTGGTTTTCGGCATTGGCCGCCTTGAGGAAATCCTTAACCGAGGTCCATTTGGGTCCCTGGGGAGGGTGATTGCGGTAAATGTCGGCCATCTGGGCGATGCATGGCTGGGTGGCGACAATCGGGGTGAGGTCCTTGCGCATTTTGGCCAGGCGTTGGGCTTGGGCGGTGAAGGTGCTGTCGGTGATGATGAGATAGTCGCAGCCTGCGGTGTGGGACTGGGCGGCCGTGAGTATGTTCAGGGTGGCGCCGGCGTGCGCGATGACAGCAGACACCAGGAAGACAAAGAGGAAGGCTCCGAGGGTTGCAGACGGCAGGAGACGGCGGATCGGAACCAGGGGCATGGAAATCCTCTCGGAAGGGAATCAAGAGTTCGCGCTGGAATAAGGTATCATACAGGAGGGGTTTTGGCCACTCCCGACACGAGACTTATCAGCAAGAAAACGCCTGGTCCACTCAAGCCCATCGTGATGGGGCGGAATGTGGTGTGAGTCCGCCGATTACTTTGAACCGGGGGCGGGTCATCCCGCTTGCCATTCACTGACACCTGATGGTGATGAATGATAAACTCCCACGTTGAAGGCCATTCTGAGGAACATTTTCCGCATTTCGGAATACCTCAGCTTCAGCTCCCGCATCACGTGGAAGGCTTGCCCATACTAGTATGCATTCGGGTGATTGTAATCGGAATCGTAATGCGCCAGACCACAAAGCGATTGCATATGGATTTTGACGTACCCGCGCCTATCGAAGCGCTACATCAGAAAATGGGCCGTCCATTCTCTTCGATCAGATGACTAGGCCTCATTTCAATGCCGCAAGCCGCACGAGGCTATCGGGATACGTCTCGTCTTCAATGGTAAAGAGGTAATACCAGTTTTTTCCCAAGGGTGAAGGAAATGAATTTTTCCTTTTCCCAATCCGACAATTCGAAATTGGCCGGCCGCGAAAGCACTTGCGATGAACAGAAGCACCACACCGATTCGAATTTTCAGAGGACATTATAATCGCAGTACTTTTTTATTGGAGTATTTTAATACACCAAGAAGGCGATTTTTCACTAAAAATTCCAGGTATAACTCTAAAACAAACCATAAAGAGCATTTCGATACACTTTTTGAATACAAAGCTGTATATTAGATAAAAGAACCGCTATTTAGGCACTTAAATGCACCTGATTCTGACAAAATAATGATTAATCTGGCTCAATCCATCAAAGAACGCCGACGCATTTTGAAAATTACCCAGAAAGAACTTTCGCAGATTTCCGGGGTCTCACTGCGAAGTCTTAAGCAACTGGAGAGCGGCAAAGGCAATCCCACCTGGAACCAAGTGTACAAGATCCTGGAAGTACTGGGATGGGATTTGAAGTTGAGTGAACGCGTCCAATGAGATCAAGGCAAGCACAGGTCTACCTCAATGCGGAATTGGCAGGGACCTTGACGGAGACCCAGGAAGGCTACCTCTTTGCATACAACGACCGCTACTATTTGGACGGGACCAAGCCTGCCATAAGCCTGACTTTCCCCAAAAGTACGAAGGAATACCGATCCAAGACCCTGTTCCCTTTCTTCTACGGTCTCTTGGCCGAAGGCGAGAACAAAAGCAACCAATGCCGCAACCTCAAAATCGATGAAAAGGACCACTTCACCCGGCTCCTGAAGACCGCCCATACCGAAACCATAGGCGCCGTTACCGTGCGGGATGACCATGCACATCCATAATTGCCCCGGCTGCCTCAAGCCGGATCACAAATCCTTTTGCAGAGCCTGCCTGCGCAAATTGTTCGGCGGAAAAACCATCTCGCCCATCCTCCCCTTCTCCAAGCCCGAGTTCAACTCCGCGAAACTGAGCCAAGGCAACCGCATCTCAATTTCGGGAGTTCAGACCAAACACTCCCTCAAACTCAACAAGAAAAACCTGGAATTGACGGACCAGGGCGGAGAATACATTCTGAAGCCAATTCCTAAAGGCGAATATGATCGCATGGAGGAAATGCCTGCAAACGAACACGTCACCATGCAAATCGCGGAACAGGTCTTCGGCTTGAACACTGCTGCCAATGCCTTGGTTTTCTTTAAGGACGGGGAGCCGGCCTATCTGACGAAGAGATTCGACCGTAACGTGGATGGAAGCAAGTCGCAGCAAGAGGATTTCGCTCAGCTGGCCGGCCGCTCCGAGGACACGGACGGACTGCATTACAAATACGATTCAAGCTATCAGGAAATCGCGGATTTGATGCAGACCTTCATCGCGCCCTATGCAATCGAAGTGGAGAAGTTTTTCCGGCTCGTACTATTCAATTACCTGATCCATAATGGGGATGCGCACCTGAAGAATTTCTCATTGATTCGGGATCCAGGTAAGGGAATATATGTTCTCGCTCCCGCCTACGACT
>JALYSE010000179.1 GCA_030854955.1 Fibrobacterota bacterium
TGCGAATTGGTCTGCCGTGAGAACGGCATCGCCCCCAACTACCTGTTTTACCTCGCCATTCCGCCCCAGGGTTACGCGGAAGTGGCCAAAGCGCTCAAGACCGGGGGCATGGTCCATCCGCCCAAGGGAGGCCCCTGGAGCCGCCTGGTGGTCGAAAAACCCTACGGAAAGGATATCGAAAGCGCCACCGAGCTGAATGAGAACCTGCTTTCCTGCTTCGCGGAAAAGCAGATTTACCGCATCGACCATTACCTCGGCAAGGAAGCGGTGCAGAACCTGCTGGTATTTCGGTTCGCGAACTCCGTGTTCGAGGCGATGTGGAACCATCATTTTATAGAGCATGTGCAGATCAGCCATTCCGAAATCCTCGGTGCCGAGGACCGAGCCGACTACTTCGATCAATCCGGCCTGCTGCGGGACATGATCCAGAACCACCTGATGCAGATCTTCTCCCTGGTAACCATGGAGCCGCCCGTCAGCCTTTCCGCCGACGCCATCCGCGACGAAAAGGTCAAGGTTCTCCGCAGCTTGCGCCCCTTGGACCTTTCCACCCAGCCGCCCGTGGCCATCCGCGGCCAATACGGATCGGGAACCATCAAGGGCAAGCCCGTGGGTGACTATCGCAAGGAAAAGGGCGTCAAACCCGACAGCAGCACGGAAACCTTCGTCGCCATCCGCATGAACATCGACAATTTCCGCTGGGCCGGCGTGCCCTTCTACCTCCGCTCCGGCAAGCGCCTGGGCCGCAAGGGTACCGAAGTGGTTGTCACCTTCAAAAAGCTCCCCAGGATCCTCTTCAACAACAAGAGCGTATCCCTCAACAACAACCGCATCGTCTTCAAGATCCAGCCCCAGGAAGCGATCCTGCTGGAACTGACAACCAAGAATCCCGGACAGAGCTTTGAACTCTCCGATACCTCGATGAATTTCTGCTACAGCGATCATTTCGACACGAGCGCGGACGCTTACGAACGGCTTCTTCTGGACGCGATCCTGGGCGATCCCACCCTTTTCGTCCGTTCGGACGAAACGGAATTATCGTGGAAGTACCTGGACCCGTTGCTCAAGAGTTGGGCCGCCACTCCCGCCGGCAACCAATTCCCGAACTATCCCGCCGGTAGCGAAGGTCCCGAAGAGGCCAAACTAGTGATTGTGGAGGGCGATGAGCCCGTGGAGTGGATCGACTTCTCCAAGTACGACAATATCTGCGCGCCCCCGGAGACGGGCGGATCCGCACCCGAAGGCGCGAAGCCCTAGAGTCGAATCCCAGGTGTGCGGGTCAAGGCCTTAGGAAATGAGGCTGCGCATCTTCCAGATGAGGGACGGCGTGCTCCAGAGCGTCGTTAGGAAAATCCGGCTCATGGTCACTTTTTCGGTGGGAATGCGCGCCAAGCTTTCCGCAGCCTTGTCGAAAGTCCCGTCCGTGATTTCGGAAAAAGCCCCTTTGGCTCTATGGATGCGCAGGTTGGCCTTGCCATAGGCCTGGTCCCACTTTTCCTTGTATCCCCTGTAATAGGGTTGCTTCTCCGATTCCGTTCCCGCTTCGATGACCGCCATGGCCGTTTCGGCCGCCAATTGGCCGCCTTTCATGGCCTCCAAGATGCCGGCGCGGCTGATGGGGTTCACCATGTTGGCCGCGTCCCCCGCCTTGAAAAGATTCTCCACCGCCAATGGCTCATGGGTATAGCCGCAGGGAATGACGCCGCCGTGGACGGTCTCCACCGTAACCCCGGGGTAAACCTGCGCCATGAAGTCCATCATGGTCTTGCGCGCGGGTGCTTGCTTGGAAAACTTCTTTCCGATCACCAGGCCCACATTGGCCACGTTTTTGTCGCGCGGAAAAAGCCAGGCATATCCACCCGGCGCATAGCGTTTGCCGAAGAACATCTGGATGTAATTGGTGGGATACTCGATTCCCCTGACCAAGGCGAACAGGGCCGGCTCCACGTCGAAATTGCCCTGAGTAATCTTCTCCCCCTGGCCGAACCCCAGTCCCGGCCCGCTGGCATCGATTACGACCCTGGCCTTGATCTCCCCGGACGAATCGCCCTCGTACTTGACGGTGCGCCGCCCATTCTCATAACGCGAAACGGAAACCGCCCGCGTCCTGAAATTGCAATGCGTCCCGAGTCGTCGGCCCTCTTCCGCCAGATTCTTGTGCATCAAGGCCCGGTCGATCAAAAGCCCGCTGGCGGGATGCCGGAAAGTGACTCGAGTCCCGTTTGGCGAAATGAAAACCACCCCATCGATAGGCTCGCGGATCCACCCCGGCTCCACTTTCGGAACCAGATCGCGCAGCCCCTGGGCCGAAACCGCCTCCGCGCAGGAAACCGGCTCCCGCCATGGATCCCGCTTGTCGAGCAACGCCACCGTATAGGGCCGGGCGCCGTTCCGTTTGGCGTTGGCAAGGCCGATGGTCAAGGAGGCCAAAAGCCCCGCCGGGCCCCCTCCAATCACGACGAAGTCGTATTCCGACAGTAATGGATCTTTCATGAGCGGAAGTAAATGTAGTGGACCGGCCGCAGATCACCAAACGCAATCCGCCAAAACCCCCGAAATCCGCACCCCAACCGAAACTCTTCTCCCGCCCCCCTCCCCCCAAAAGGAACCCAACCGTGGGTTTGTCCGGATCGGACCTCCGCAGGTGCGTGCGGGGGCGAACCTGAATTTCTGCCGGTTATGGACAGCCGGCCCAGGCTCGCCCGGCGAGCAGGTGAATCGGAGAATTGAACTCTCAGGGAATAATGCGCGAGCCGCCCCAGCTCAATGACCAAGGTTGCCTTCAAGACCGCGACCCAGCATCAACGTCAGCGTTGCCTTGAAGTTCGCCCCTACCCGCACCCGCAGAGGCCCCAGTAGTCCAGCCCCCAGGTCTAGACCTGCCAATCGATCGGCACCCGGCCTGACTTCTCCAGGATTGCGTTGGCCTTGGAAAAATGTTTCGTACCGAAAAATCCCCGGTTGGCGGAAAACGGGGACGGATGCGCCGCCTTTAAAACATGATGCCGCGCCGGCTCGATGATGGACCCTTTCTCCTGGGCCGGCTTGCCCCAAAGCAGAAAGATCAGGCCTTCTTTTTCGTTCAAGACTTTCACCACGGCGCTCGTAAAGGCTTCCCAACCCTTCCCGTGATGGGATCCGGGTTGGCCTGCGCGCACCGTGAGGCAAGCATTCAGGAGCAGCACGCCCTGTTCCGCCCATCTTTCCAGGTTTCCGTGATCGGGAATCTTGAAGCCCACGTCTTTGTGCAATTCTTTGAAGACATTCACGAGGCTGGGAGGGGGTTTCACCCCGCGCTGGACCGAGAAGCAAAGACCATGGGCCTGACCTGGACCGTGGTACGGGTCCTGTCCCAGGATGATGACCTTCACGGCGTCGAAGGGCGTCTTTTTGAAGGCGTGGAACATCAGGGAACCGGGAGGATACACCACCGATCCGTCCCGCTTTTCCTCCTTGAGGAACCGTTTTAGATCCGCGAAATAGGGTTTTCGGAACTCTCGGGACAGACGCTCCTTCCAGGAGGATTCGATTTCCCAATCCGCGCGCGATTCTTCGGATTCTGCTGCCAGGGTACGTTCTTGCATGAGGCAAAAACTAAGTCTTGGCCGGCCCGGAGGCAAAAAGCCCTGATTTCTGATTCCTGAGTTCTGATTCCTGAGTACTGAGTTCTGAGTTCTGAAAGGGCTTTGCTTTTCGGAAGCCATGTGTTTGCCCAGGGTTCCCGGAATTTTTGGAGAAGACGGAAGGTGACCCTCAACCATGAATGCAAACCACCTGAAAACTGAGGCTCGGAACAAACACCGGATTTACCGTCAAATCAGGCCGTGAAGGCTTCCACCGGGAGCGGCCATGGATTCCACCCGGCGGGCCACGGCGGGGTCCGCCTCCAGGGCGGGAGCGTGATGAGGCTTGACCCTGGCGTCCAGGATTAGGGCGCCGCGGCAGCCCCAATGCTTGTCCACGGTCGCTGACCAGAGGCCATGGATATCCCTGGCCGGGTCCGAACGGGTGAACGCGATCCAAAGGAAGTTATCCAACCGTTTCGCGGTGAAGGCGGAATCATCGACCAGTACGATAAGGGGAAATCCCGCCAGCACGTCATACCCAGAATTGCCGGGGTTCCCGAACCGAGACTCCCAATCGCAGGTCAGTCTTTCCACGTCCACTCGCGCGGAAACGGCCTCGCGGTAGGCCGGGGCCGAAATGGCGAGCACTCCGGGCATCACCGAATCGATCCTCGTGAATCCTCCCGGCAGGCTCTGCTCCAGTTCGGATTGGACGTCCACGGACAATTCTCGCCGTTTGGACCCGGCAACGGCGATCACCAGCTTGGATCCGGCATTCAGCGCCGTCCCGCTATAATCCAGGGTATCCATGGTGGTACGGGTCTGGAAATGCAGGTCGTCGTTCCAGTCGGCACGCTCCAGCACATGCCGGAAGAAAGCGCCCACATCGCGGAGATCCAAATCGGGTTGGTCTTCGCGCGCGGCGATGATCAGGTATTTCGCGAGCGAAAGCTGACCGAACCCGAGTACGGCGTTCGCCAGGGTGAGGAGCTCGCGAGGCTTGCGCACCGCGTAGGGAACGTAACGCTCGCTGCCCAAGGCGAGCAGCAACGGATGCACACCCGCCGCCTCCACCGCATGGACGCCATGCAAGCCGGGAATCTCCGCAGGTAGTACGGGGCCCGCCAATTCGTGGATGAGTTCGGCCAGGTGGGAATCCTCCTGCGGCGGCCGGCCCACCACCGTGAACGGCCAGATGGCGCCGCGGCGATGGTAGACCGTTTCCACTTCCATCACGGGAAAAGGATGGGCCAGGCTGTAATACCCCAGGTGATCCCCGAACGGACCTTCCGGCAGAGTGCGGGCCGGATCGATGGTGCCGGTGATGCAGAAGTCCGCGTCGGCGGAAAGCAGGTACCCGTTCCTACGGGCGTAGCGGAAGCGGCGGCCCGCCATCATGCCGGCGAAGAACACTTCCGGCATCCCCTCCGGAAGTGGCATGACCGCAGACAAGGCGTGGGAGGGCGGCCCCCCCACGAAGACGCTCACCTTCAACTTCTCCCCACGAGCGATGGCCGCATGGTGGTGCACGCCGATGCCGCGATGGATCTGATAATGGAAACCCAATTCCCGGTTTGGACGGAAACCCGCGCCGGAAAGCTGGATGCGGTACATGCCCAGGTTGGAGTGCCGCAATCCCTGCCGGTCAGGATGCTCGGTGTAGACCTGGGGCAAGGTAACGTAGGCCCCGCCGTCCTTGGGCCAGGATACGATTTGCGGCAGGCTGTCGATGGAGGTTTCGCATTCTCCCACCGCCGGCCTGGAAACCTTCCGCGGCAGGGCGTGCAAGGCTGCGAAGGGGACCCGCGCATGCAGCCAGGGGTGGCGGGTCCAGGCCATCGGGTCCGCTTTCAGTCCGAGCAGGGCCTTGACCCCTTCGAGGGAATCCCGGAACAGGAAATGGGTCCGCCCTTCCGTGCCATACAGATTGGAAAGACAAGGAAATGACGTGCCCTTGACCCGCGTGAAAAGCAGGGCCGGTCCCCGGGCCGCATAGACGCGCCGCTGGATCTCGGCCATTTCCAGATGGGGATCGACTTCCCCGGTCACGCGACGTAATTGACCGGTGCGCTCGAGATCATCCACCGCGTCCTTGAGACTGGAATAGGACATTACCGAGTATCCTTCATGTTCGTCGTTTCCACACTCGTATTCCTGTCATGAGGATGCGAAAGAATAGGCCTTCAGCCCCGCGTCCAGACAACGAGGATCAACAGGAAGATCGCTGCGATCACCCCTAGGAAATTACGATCATGGCGTCGGCCTCGATCTCCACCAGCATTTCGGGAGCGATAAGCCTTTTCACTTCCACCATGGCGGTGGCGGGACGTATCTCGCCGAATACCTCGCCATGGGCCTTGCCCGCAGCTTCCCATTGGGAGATGTCCGTCATATAAATGCGCGTGCGCACCACGCCCTCCAATGAGGCGCCGGCCTGCTTCAATGCAGCGGCGATGTTTTCAAGGGCCTGTTTGGTCTGGGCGTAGGTATCGCCCGTCACCTTGCCTGCCGCGTCCGACCCCGTGGTTCCGGAAACGAAGACCTGGTTGCCTACGCGCACCGCGCGCGAATAGCCGATGATCGGTTCCCATTTTGACCCGGTGGATATGTTCTGTCTTTCCATTTCTGCGCTCCGCTGGAAGGTGTTTGTGAACCTTCGAAAATAGTAAAACGAGCACACCGCTCCCTCCTAGCGGTTACCACCTCAGAGAACGAACAGCCCAGAGTTGTTGATATCGAATAGGTGGCTCACAGCCCTTGATGGGCCGTTCGCGGGCTGTGAGCCACTCGAGCGAGCGCTACAATTGCCGAGCGGTCCCGACCGGCCACTATGCGGCGGGGCATTCGCTGGCGCATCGGCGCGGCCGCAAACGACTGGCCTCAGGTTTTCTTGAGCAGTATCTCCGCCAACAACGGTGGATACCGTTTCCGTACCCAGGCCTCGTCCGGCCTGTCCTTGCCCAGGGCGGAAGCCTTCAGGTCGGCATCGAGCATGAAAAGGTAGGGATACCATTCCTGGTGGAGACTCCCCTTCCAATCCCAGATCAGGCTTTTCAGGGCCTTGTGTAACGCCGCCACCTTTCTCGGCATAAGATCCTTAGGTGCCGGGCGGAAAAAGGGGGAGGCAAGGAACGGTGCCACCGTCAGGAATTGCTTTGGAAGCGAATACCTGACCATGATCTCGCGCCAGGCCGATGCGGGCGACTTGCCATCCCGGAAGGCCGCGAGCAGATCCAGCAGGAGCCGGTCGGTCACGGGCAGGCCGGTGGGATTAATGAGCACTCCTCGGGTCAGCTTCCAGACGTCGCGGGTCCTCCCCTCGTAAGGGCCCAGGAAGATCTTGTTCGGGCAATAATCGTTCGCATACAGGTTGTCCCAAATCAGCACGTCGCCTTTGAACATCCGCGACAATTCCGCCAAAGCCTTTGCATCCAGCCGTTCGGCGATGATGCGCGGTCCGGTCCACATCACCGTGATCCCGGCCGGCATGGTGGCGGCGAGATCGAGCAGATAAGCATCCTTACCGATTGGTCCCGAGGCGAATTGATCCGTATAAACGGTCGGGCAGAACCACAAGCGGCATTCCGTGCCTGTCAGCTTCAGATCGGCCCACAATCGGCGGAGCAGCATGCCGTGAGCCTCCCCCAGGGTGCGGAAGGCCTTGCGGCAATTCTTCGGGAGGGCGGGGGTGATGTCGTCCATCAGCAAAGCCAAAGTTCGGCAACCCAGTTTCTGAAAATCCCGGAACTTGCTGAGCAGGGCTTCATAATCGTCGGGCGCCAAATAGTCGAAGGAAAGTCCGGGCGCCATGCCGGGAACAACATCGACTCCGCGACGGGCGGCTTTTAAGGTCAATTCCTTGAAGCGTTTGCGCCACTCGGCAGGATAGCGTATGCGCCAATCGCGGCGATGGAGGGGGTCCTCCTTGGGGGCATAAAGGTAGGCCCCGTCCCTTTTTTCCGACCCCTCCAACCGCCGAGCAGCGATATGTTCGATGAGGGTCCTGCGCTCTTCCCAGCCGAAAAGCCGGCCGTAATAGCCCTCGATATAACCCCATACTGAAGGGCAATCCGATGCTTTTCCCGCCATTTCAGGTCTCCCTCAGGGTTCACCCCAAAGGCTAAACATACTTCAAGTCGCAGTTCGCCATCAATAACCGGGCTGGGGAAGCCGGGATGGCTTAATCCCGGATCAGATCTGTACGGGAACAGAATCCAGGATTGATCGGATCTTTTGGACCAGGACCTTTGGAGTGAACGGTTTGGCCAGGAAGGAAACCTTGGACTGGTTGATGCCGAATTGGACGATGGCGTCGTCCGGGAACCCGGAAATGTAGAGTACCTTCATGTCCTCTCGGCGCGGGGTGATCTGCTTCACGAGCTCGCTGCCGCTCATGGGGCTCATTACCACGTCAGTGAGCAAAAGATGGATTTTCCCTTCGAATTCATCGGCCACCTTCAGGGCCTGAGGACCGCTTCCGGCTTCGACGACGTTGTATCCTTCGATGGTGAGGATGGCGGAAACAAGCTCCCGGATGTAATCCTCATCATCGACCAAAAGTATGGTTTCCAGGGTATTGGCTACGTCCCTTTGCTTGGCTTTGATACTACCCTCACTTTCCCGAGCGCGCGGCTTGATGGGCGGGCGATTAAGGGCCCGAACCCGTCTGGATATGCTTGTAAATAAAATTCTCGCGAGGAGAAATACAAAGGCCGTGTTCTGCGACCAAATGACCTCTATAAGTGGATTCCAGGCTATTGTAAAGAAAAGGACGTGCCGGTCCCAAGATTTCCGGAACCTTTCATGACTTTAGGGCAGGCGTTCTTTCTGTGAAAGAGCAGATTGGGCGGCACAGGCAACTGGGACGCGGATCCGTCCCTAGTTCCCCAACCCCAAAATACGGAGACGCTTTCGCCGGGTCGGGGAGCCCAGCGCAGCGTTCCACCTCCTTGGAATAGTGCTACCCGCGTCGGCGCGCCTTAGGCTGAACCCCCACCCCTCGCCCCCTTCTTCTGGCTATTTTGGGGTTGGAGGACTAGCCTGAGCTCAGGACTCCGGAGGAATGCCGCTTCCGGACTCCCCGCCCGGCGGAGGTCCCTCCACGGTAATCACCCATCCGATTGCATAGGCAATCAAGGCAGGTAATACGCCGGTTACCAGGGCGAAAAGGATGAATCCCAACCTCAGGTAGGTTGCATCGATTGCGAAGGATTCGCCCAACCCTCCGAAGAGTCCGGCGACCTTCCTGTCCGTCGGTGAACGTCGGAATGCGGGTAGCGGCATTTTCAATCCTCCAATCGCGGAATCAGGATCCGCGGTCCAATTCGAGTTCCCTTAGGCCCAGCATGTAACCGCCCGCCACGTCCAGGTTGGCTCCCGTGATGTAACCGGACTTGTCGTCGACCAGGAATTGCACGGCGTTGCAGACGTCCTCACACTCGCCCAGGCGCCCAAGGGGAATGTAGTCCCTCGGCCGCTTCGGCAATTCCACGCTGTTCGCCAGGATTCCGGGGGAGACCATGTTCACCCGGATGCGGCGCGGGCCCAGGGCCAGGGCCAGGGACTTGGTCAGGATGAGCAGACCGCTTTTGGAAATGAGATAGGCCGTGTTGTGGGTCGACCCCGTAAGGTTCTCCACCCCGGAATAGCCGATATTGACGATGCTGCCGCCCACCGTCGGAAACAGGCCCAGGGTCCGGTCGATCAGGCGATACGCCCCGATCAGGTTCGTCGCCAAGGTGGCTTCGAAATCCTCCACCGCGAAACCGACGATTTCCCCCGTCCGGTAGATGCCGACATTGTTGACGAGAGCATCAAGGCGTCCGGATTCTTTGCCGACCTTGGCCGCCATGGCGGCGATATCCCGTTTGGAGGACATGTCCCCTTTGACCAGACCGCCGCGGCCGCCACGCGCTTTAATCTCGGCCAACACCCCTTCTGCCTCGGGACGAGAGGTGAGGTAATGTACCC
>JALYSE010000180.1:0-3347 GCA_030854955.1 Fibrobacterota bacterium
GCGGAAGCTTATCACCCGCAAGGGCGATAACGTCGAAAAGAGGTATATCCCATTTCAGCGCGCGCAACGCCACCAATTGCGCGGAGTATTGGGGCGCGAAATCGCGACCATATTCCAGGAGCCCAAAGCCTCCCTTGACCCGTTCTACACCGTGGGCGAGCACATTCTGGAGGCCCTGGAACGCAACCTGGATCGCCATGGGACCGATGTCGCCGCAGGCGGCAAGGCCGCCATGAAGACAGTGGGTGTGGGCCTGCTCAAGGATGTCGGGCTGGTGGACGCCGAAAACCTCTGGGGCCTTCATCCCCATGAAATCAGCGGCGGCATGGCCCAGCGGGTCATGATCTCCATGGCCCTTTGCGCCAAGCCCAAGCTTCTAATCGCGGACGAGCCTTCCACGTCCCTGGACGTGACCACCCAGGCCAAACTCCTGCAACTCTTCCTCACCCTGCGGGACAAGCATGGGCTTTCCATCATCATCATCTCTCACGATATCGGCGTCATCCAGGAGATCAGTACCCGCATCTACGTTATGCACCGTGGATCGGTGGTCGAGACCGGCCCTTCGGCCAAGGTACTGACCTCGCCCAAGCATCCCTACACGGCCTCCCTGTTGGACTCCTTTTCCCGCTTTGGAGAAAAGCTGCCCTTGCCACCGGCCAATCCAGACGGCGGCAAGGGCTGCGCTTACCGGGAGATGTGCGCGGCCTATAGGGGGAGCCTAACCGCCGGTGAACGGACGCGCTGCGAAGAGCACAAGCCTATGGGCCAGGCTGAAAGCATCGCGGCGGAACGCGTGGGATCGCAACCCCTGGTAAGCGATTCCGCCGAAGCCGCGGCCGGCGCATGGTCCAAGTGCCATTACGCTTCCCTGAGCAAGGCTCACGGGCCCGGTACTCCTTCGGCCGCGAACCTCGACAAGCTATCTGCGGCCAAGGACGATGGCGGAAATATCGTCGAAGTGCGCGGTCTGCGAAAACGGTTCTCCCAGGGAACCCGTTCCTTCCTGGCGCTGAACGACATCTCCCTGTCCATTCCTAAAGGCAAGACCTACGGTCTGGTGGGGGAGAGCGGTTCCGGTAAATCGACCCTGGGCCTGTCCCTGATGGCCCTGCAAGGCGTCGATGGCGGCCAAATCCTGTACAAGGGCCAGGACCTGCTCAAGCAATCCGGCACCCGCATGCTCGTTCTGCGCCAAGAGATCCGCATGTTGTTCCAGCACCCTGAGGGCGTGCTCAACAGCGGCATGACCATCGAAAGCATCCTCGCTGAAGGACTTGAACGCGAAGGCCGCCTGGATCCTGCCGAGAAGCGCAGGCGCGTAGCGGAAGCCCTGGAGCAGGTGCGACTGGATCCATCCCATGGTGCCCGGTATCCCAGCAACCTGAGCTCAGGAGAAAAACAACGCGCGACCATCGCCCGGGCGCTCATCACCAAGCCTGCGTTCTTGGTCTGCGATGAGCCTGTAGCCAGCCTCGACCTGGCTATCCAAAGCCAGGTCATGTCCCTGCTCAAGGAATTCCAGCGCCATCTAGGCCTTTCCTATCTGTTCATCTCCCATAACCTGGCCTTGGTGAAGATCCTCGCGGATCGTATCGGCGTCATGTACATGGGTTACCTGGTCGAAGAGGCGAGGGTGGAGCATTTCACCGTGGACGGAGTCCGGCATCCTTACACCCGCCTGCTGCTGGCTTCCACGCCCACCTTGGATGTCCGGGTTCGCGAAATTCTGGCCGCCTATCCGGACGTGGAGCCGGAAAGGCTGGAGGGCGGTTGTCCCTTCCGCAACCGTTGCCCGGTTTATCTGAACAAGGGATCAAAGATTTGCGAAACGGCCATGCCGCCACTGGTGGAGCATTCCATCGGTGCGCGCGTCGCCTGCCATTTCCCCTTGGCTTGAATCTCCCCGCGGACCGATCCCGAGGCAGTTCCGATATCCGCGATTTGATCGATGCAGATTACGATTTAAACGGATACAAATAAAAAAGCGCCGCAGCGCGACGCTTTTTTGATGAGGAGTGCGGTGGCCCGAGGGCGGATGCCCTTCAGGTTCACATAGTCTGGATGAAGTCGTTCACGTCCTGGACGCGGTTGAGATCGATTTTCAGGTTGGTGATGTCATCGCCCTTGAAGGGGGCGTCGCGAACGGGCGCTCCGGCCTTGTGCGTGGCTCGCGCTTCCGCAGGCTTCACGATCAACGAAGTATGGCTCTTCGTGTTTTCCCGAGCGTTGATGTTCTTCAGGATACCCTGCACCGTAGTCATCTGCAGGTTACCCTGGATCTTCTCGATCTCGCTCTCGTCGCTCTCGAAGGTCTTGCCGTAGTAGTACATCAAGGCGGAGTTACAGGATGGGCAGTTAAGCACAATCATGTAGGCCTCAGATCCCAGAAAGAGTTCGCTGACCTCTTTACAGTGCGGGCATTTAACGTAGAGGGGTTTCATATTTCGCTCCTGACTCCTTTATGAGGATAATACAAAGTTCCAGGGCACTCCTATAATTAAGTCTATTGCTAAGCATTAGGCGTGTCAAGTGGAATAATATCTGTTCTCGGCTAACTTAACCTCTGGAGGCGTGGGCCCTGGAAGCCTGTATTTACGGGCCCGGGAGCGCGATCGCTCGAATACCGCGCGCCATCGGCTGATTCCGTGAGGTTGGATATCGATACAAGTCAATGGGTTGCGTCCAAGAATCGGGACCGATCGCTCGCTGCGAAGGTGCTTGCATTCCACGCGAAGAACTTTATGTGAGCGGTGCCGGTTTACTTTACGACCGGAGCACTGGAGCATCGCCCCTATTTTTTTATCCTTACCTCATGGAAATCGAGCGCGCCGCCACCCTTCATCATTATATATCCTGGATCGGATCTCGGCCCCTTAGGTCAAGGCCTGCCGGACTATTTATCGCCATAACCGGGACCTTTTTGCGCTTTGGCCTCAAATTCCTCGCTAAAACCTTAAACTAGGGAAATCAGGCTATTGGGTCCGATCAGTGCAGATTTGAAAATAGCATTTTTGCTGGAACCGGCTTCCCTAGGGCTTCTGCGGACAATCTGCGCCGATCCGCGCGATGATCTGGCCATCTCCGGATCTCCAGGTTTGCGCGATTTGCCCGCTTCCAATCGGATTGCCCTACTTGAGCAACGTAAGCTGAGGTTCAAGGCCGCGCGCAAGTGCCCACTGGCTATGGACATGATTTTCACCCCGCTGGGCCTCGAGCAGTTAACCCATTCCGAACTGGCGGCGTACAAGGCCTCCCGGCTTCCGGAAGGGGTCCGGACCGTGGCCGATCTATGTTGCGGATTGGGTGGTGACTCCCTGCATATCCCCGATACCATCCGCGTGGCG
>JALYSE010000180.1:3357-8097 GCA_030854955.1 Fibrobacterota bacterium
ACCTTTCCCGGCATACCTTGGCGGCCTATCGGCACAATGTTTCCTTGCGGCGTCGCGCCGACGCCGTCGTGGCTGATGTTTCGCGGAGCCCGGTGCGCGCGGATGTCGCATTGCTGGACCCGGCGAGACGCGCCGCTGGAAAGTCCAATCGCTGGCAGGATCAGGACATGTCTCCCGGATGGGAGGTGATGGAAAAGCTGACGGTCCGCTACGGCGGCATGGCCATCAAGCTCGGGCCCGGCATCGCGTTTCCGGAATTCCTGGAATCCTTCGAGTGGGAATACCTCGGGCTTCGCGACGAATGCCTGGAGGCGGTCGTGTGGACGGGTAATCTGGGCCGTCCTGGTTTGGTGCGCGCAGTGGAGCTGCCTTATGGCGCTTCGGTGGAAGCCTTACGAGCGGATCTGCCGGACACCTTCGGCGAGTCGGGCGCGCCCGGCGAGTACCTGTATGAGCCCGTGAAGGCCGTGGTGCGCGCCCACCTTTTCGGCGTCTTGGCCTCGCGGTTAAAACTTTGGCAAATCGATCCGCGTATCGCCTACCTTTCCGGCAACGGACTTGTGCGCCACCCATTGTTGAAAGCCTATCGGATCGAACGGGAATTGCCTTACGATCACAAGGCGATCAAGGAGTTCCTCCGCAAGGAGGAGGTCGGCCGCCTGGAAATCAAGAAGCGGGGCGTTAACCTCATACCCGAAGAGTTCCGGGCCGGACTGAAGCTGTCCGGCGGGAACCAGGGAACCTTGATTTTCACCAAGGCCATGGAACGCAAAACCGTGTTTTGGACCAAGGCCATTGGCCGTGATGGCGAACCGGGTCAAGATATTGAAGGAATGGAAGAGGAGTAGGGCACGGCCCCACCCTGGAGCCGGAGTGCGGGCTAATCGTCCACCAGGAAGGTGGTTTGCCCGACCGTAAAACTTTCGCCCGGATGCAGAATCGCGCTGGGGACCCTTTCGCCGTTGATGACCATCCCGTTCGTGGAACCTAAATCGATGATGGTGATGGTTCCGTCCCCGACGACATAGATGGACAGGTGTTTGCGGGAAATGTGCGGATCGGGGACGAATACGTCGCAGGTTTGATCTCTGCCGACGATATTCATGCCGATTTTAAGCGGAAATCGGGCGTTATTACAAATCAGAAAGAGCATGGTTCCTGCGACTCATTCTAATCTTTGTAGAGGCCCAAATTCCATATTGATGTCAATAAATGGGAAAATCATCGGCCCCTGATCCCCATTGCCGAGGGGAACGGCCGGCCGTTGACCGAATACAGTTCTTTCGCCTCTCCATTCGGGAGCTGTTCCAAGTGGAAAGTTAGTAAAAATCCCGTTGCAACTTTGACCGGGAGGCCTTCCGTATCATAAAATCCTGAGGTAAGTCTTATTCCCGCCGCCCTAGCGTGCGATCCAGCCGAGCATGACCCAACTATGGCCTATTCCGAAAAACCTGCAATTCTTGTGGTGGAGGACTCCCGGGTTCTCGCCAAGGTAATTGAACAACGCTTATCGCCATTCTTCCGCGTCGAACTGGCGCATGACTGCGAAGAGGCCATCCGCCAATTGGATGGCGGCATTGGTTTCTCCGCGATTCTGCTCGACATCGTGCTTCCAAAGTTGGATGGTTTCGAAGTACTGCGCGCAATGGAGCAAACCGGAAAACGGCTGCCCGTTATCGTCGCCACGGCGAAGCCGCGCCAGACTGTGGAAGCCGAAGCCAAGGAATTCGGAGTGGTAGCCATCCTTTCCAAGCCGCTGGATTTCGGGGTGCTTGCCGATATGCTCCAACAGGCCATATCCAATTGGTCCGCCATGAACGTGGAAGAAGCCGCGACCAACAAGGCCACCGGAAAGAAATATCCGTTTCGCATCGCCCGGAAATGCTGCTACATCTGCGGGTTCGAAAATGTCCAGGTTTTCCTTCCCATCAAGGATGCCTATCACGAGGATTGGAACCGGGGATCGTTTCCGCAATATGCCAGCAAGTCCGGTTACGAAGACTGGGATCACCTTAAGACCCTGGTGATGGTCTGCCCGTATTGCTTTTTTGCGTCGTCCGATCCCATGGATTTCGCGGAGAGCAAGGCCGCGGCCTATCCCTACAACGAGGAATCCAAGAAGATCCTCGCCCGCTCCATTTCCATACGCAAACGCCTGGTGCCCGACGCCCTGGACGTCGACCCCCGTTTCGATCATCCCCACCGGGATAAGGAAACGGTTGTCGTTTCCCTGGTGCTTGCGGAAAAGTGCTGCAATGGACTTATCCTGGCTGGAAAGCCTGGAGCCTTTTGCCAGGCGGGCGTTTTCACCACGCTTCAAGGAGCCCTGAACTTCAATAACTCCGAAAAATATTACCAGGAAGGCTTGGTGAGCTTCGTGAACCAGTTGAAGCACAAGGACGTCCCACGACGCGTACTGGTGCGAACCTACTTCTTCTGCATCGTCCTCAACATGTTTCTCAATCGAACCGTCGTGGGCCGGGATATCATGAAAAAGGTGGAAGAACTCTACGCCGTCGCCCGCTACGAAGAGATCTCAGACGAAGAACGGGAATGGCTGATGCGCATCAACTTGATCTGGAAGAACGGCTGCGGAACGGGAGCCCCCCGGGACATCGTGTGAGCCGGACTGCCATGGCCAAGCCGCCATGGGCGGGGCGTGCACGTCCCCTCGTCATCCATGCTTCGAACCCGCAAATGGGCGGCGCTGAAACCAGCCTGCTGGCGGAGGTGGCCCGCTCCCTTTCCGACCTTTCCGGCGTCAAACCCCTGTTCTTGGTTCCCGGTTTAGGCTCCTTGTCGCGAGAAGTGGCCGCGCGCGGATGGGAATACCGCGTGATCCCCTGGCCCCGCGGTCTTGCGGCACTGACCCAAAGCCGATGGTACGCTTTGCCCTTGGTCCTGCCGGGATTACTTCCATATCTCTTCCGTTTGCGGCGGGAATTCTCTGGAGTGGAACGGGTCTGGTCGAGCGGGGTCAAAAGCCATGCCGCATGCTTTCCGCTTACCCCGTGGCTGGGGTCCCGCCTCCTGTTCGATGTCCGTGATTTCCTGCGCCCCCATGCGCTCAGGAAGGCCATCGCCCTGGCTTCGGCCCGTTTCGGGTGCCGGGTCTCGGCCAACAGCCGCGCGGTGGCGAAGGATTTTCCCGGTGCGACGGTCCGGTATCCGGAGGTGGAAATGCGGCGTACCCCGGTGGATCGGCGGGAACCCGGTGGGAAGCGGATCATCACCCACCTGGCTTACTTCGCTCCTTACAAGGGACAGGATCTTTTCCTGGCTTGCGCCCGCAAGCTGCTGGACGCGGGCGTGGACGCCGAGTTCTGGATAATTGGTGACGTGATTTATCCGGCCAGGGAATATGAAAGGTACCGCGACAAGGTCTACGAACTGGCAGTCAGACTCCGGCTTTCGACTCACGTGCGTTTCATGGGGAAGGTGAATGGGGCGGATGAGGTACAGAAACTGTTGGAGCGGACCGACCTTCTTCTACACTGCACGCGCGAGCCGGAACCCTATGGCCGGGCGGTGATGGAGGCCCTGTTATGCGGGGCCCGGGCGGTCTGTCACAAAGGCAGCGGAGTAGTGGAGGCGACCCTGGCCAGTCCCGGTTTCACCGATTGGCTGAAACCTTTGAACGAGGTGCTAGGGCCAGATTACGTTAGCGTGGCCTTGATGCCGCCGCCCGATTCCTTCAGGTGAAGAAGGACTTCTTGGTCGTCTTCCAATTTCCCGCGGCCAGTCCCAGCAATCGGGCATAGCCCACTACCTTGGAAGGCAAGGAGAGATCGCCCTTGACCATTTCCCGGAAGATGCGGTAGAAAGCGGTCTGGGCGGGCAGGGGAAGGTCCATGACGAAGTCCCGGATTCGCATCTGATGGCGATGGTTCTTGCCGAACTGCACCCAGCAATCATGTTGGTATTGCCTGAGGAATTCCTTGGACAGATTTCCCGCCTTAAGGCCCGCTTCGATCCAATTGGAAGCCAGTTCCGCTCCCAGGATGCCGCTGATGATGCCGCCGCCGGTCAAGGGATTGGTGTGATGGGCCGCGTCGCCGCAGAGGACGAAATGATCCTCGACGTACTCTTCCAGATTTCCGCTGACCGGCACGGCTCCGCCGTGCACTTCCAAGACCTTGGCCTCCGGGAACAGGCGGTTCTTGAATTCCATGCTCAGGTCGAACATGTTCTTCTCGCCCAGTTTGGGAGTGAGCACGCCCGAACCGAGGTTGACGACCTTGGATTTGACCTTGGGGAAGACCCACACGTATCCCTTGTTGATGGACTCGTGGCCCTGCCAGAAGGTGAGGTGGTTGGGATTGGCGTCCATGGCGTCCACGCGCAACTCGATGGCAGAGCAGACTTGGGGAGGGAGTTGGCGCGTCTTGAGGCCGACCCAGCGGCCGCTCAACGCTTCGGCACCGTCGGCGCCGACCACGATCCTGGCCGAAATGACGGAGGCGGCCTTAGTGAGTTCATCCACCACGGTGAGCTCGCGGACGCCGCCCTTGACCGCAGAGATGCCTTCGATCCGGGTGCTCACGCAAAGTTCCGCTCCGGCGCGTTGGGCCTGGCGGGCCACGTCCTGGTCGAACTTGGCGCGGTCGATCATCAGGCCCACGTCCGGCTTGTCGTATCGGATGCTGACGCCGCCCGGCCCGTGAAGGATGACGCCGTTGAGATCCGTCTCGATATAGTCCTCATTCACCGTCATGAATTTCGAGAGCCGTGCGCGCCGCC
>JALYSE010000180.1:8107-9491 GCA_030854955.1 Fibrobacterota bacterium
GCCCTGTGGCCTCGCCGCACCGGACGGGTATGCCCACCACCGGGCGTTTTTCGGCCAGGAGTACGGAGTAGCCTTTGGCGGCCAGGTTGCGGGCGCAAAGGCTCCCCGACGGACCGGCGCCGATGACGACGACGTCATATTTGTTGGACGCGGGCATCGGGATCAGACCTTGGCTGCGGCAGGGGCCGGAAATCCAGTGCCCGGACCGACCGATTTGATGATGGAGAGGGCTCCCACGGGGCAGAAACGAACGCAGATGGTGCAATAGGTGCACTTGTCCTGAAAGACCTGAAGATCCACGCCGAACATGTCCAGGGCCAGGTCCGGACAGGTGCCCACGCAGCCGGCACAGGAAATGCATTTAGCCTGGTCGAGCAGCAGGGTCTTGTTGGGTCTTTTTTGTCCGGGGGGCATGGGTCGCCTAAAATAGTACAAAAAATCCGATTTCTTGAATATGGAGGTGGCTGCAATGGCCTCTCGGGGACGTCCCTTGAGAATCCCGGTTGGGCAAATTAGCTATATTTCCCAGCGCGGTCGGCGCCGCTTCTGCCCCGGTCTTTCCGACCGGAAAACGCCGGCCCAGCCTTCCATAACGGAAGGTGTGCCTTTCGATACGAAAGGCGGAAACCCCGAATGGATGGCAATGCATAAATCTCCCATGTTGGACGAATTGGAGAAGATTCTCCCCTTCGTCAAGAATCCCGGTCGCTATATCGGCGGGGAAAACAACCAAGTGGTCAAGGATCCGGCCAGCCTTTTGGCCTCCATGGTCTTGGTCTTCCCGGATGCCTATGAACTTGGGATGTCCCATAACGGGACCAAGGTTCTTTACCATATCCTGAACCGTGAACCGGACCTGGCCGTCGAGCGCGCCTTCGCGCCCATGCCGGACATGGCGGAAAAGATGCGCGAACGAGGCATCCCGCTCTATGCCTTGGAATCCTACCGGCCCATCTCCACTTTTTCCGCCATCGGGATCTCGCTGCAGACGGAACTGAACTACACCAACGTGCCCTATGTCCTCGAATTGGGCGGGGTCAAGGCTTTCAGCGGCCATCGCGCCGAAGAGGATCCTTTCGTCATTGGAGGGGGGCCTTGCATGGCCAATCCGGAGCCCGTTGCGGACTTCTTCGACCTGTTCGTGATAGGTGACGGAGAAATCCTCGCCGTGGAAGTGTTACGCCGCATCGGACAGGGACGCAAGTCCGGTTGGACCCGGGAGCAGATCCTCCGCGACCTGTCGTCTCTCAAGGGCATTTATGTACCGCGCTTCCTGGACGTGGTGGAAAGCCCGTTCGGCGAAACTGTGCCCCGCATCGACGGTTCTCAGGGACCCTACCTGCGCGCCAAGTCCATCCAACGCGCTTGGGTGGAAGTGCTGAAC
>JALYSE010000181.1 GCA_030854955.1 Fibrobacterota bacterium
GCGTCGGAACCGTTGCAGGCGTCGATCACGTTGTATCCATTGTGGACCAGGATTTGCACGATCAACTTGCGTACTACCGTTTCGTCCTCGACAACCAGAATGGTTTCCCCGACGCCCGAGTCCGGCATCACCTTGTTGGGCGTCAAAATAACCTGGACGGGTCCAGCGACCATGGGCAGCAGGATCTTGAACACCGAACCCTTGTCCACTTCGCTGAAAACCTGGATGAATCCATCCATCTGGCGCACGATTCCATAAGCCGTGGACAAGCCCAGGCCTGAACCCTTGCCGAATTCCTTGGTGGTGAAAAAGGGTTCGAAAAGGCGGTCCAGGGTTTCGAAGCTCATACCGTGCCCGGTGTCGCTCACCTCTATGACGGCGTAGCTTCCGGGGGGAGGGCCTTCCCCGCCCTCCTTCCGCACTTCTCCCACGATTCCGGTATCGTCCTTTTTCGTGTGCGTGGTTTCATAGGTGCGGATGCCCAGGGTTCCGCCCAACGGCATCGAATCTCTCGCGTTCAATGCGATATTGATGAGCACCTGCTGGATTTTAGCCTCATCCATGTTGGCCTTGTGCAGGACCGGGGCCAGATCGATATCCACCTTGATGTTTTCCCCGATGAGGCGCTCCAATAGCCGGCGGCAGGATTCCACCACATCGTTGATCGGTCTTACGTTCAAGGCGATAACCTGTCTCCGGCTATAGGCCAGCAACTGATTGGTCAGGACCGCAGCACGCTCCCCGGCCTTCTTGACCTCGGAGAGATTGTCATGGATGGCGGGAATCTTGTTCGCCATCAGGGAAAGCTCGGTGAATCCCAGGATGGCCAGGAGAAGGTTGTTGAAGTCATGGGCGATGCCTCCGGCCAGACGGCCGATGGCTTCCATTTTCTGCGACTGCCGCTGCTTTTCGACGAGGTGCACCATGGCTTTTTCGGCCTGCAGCTGGTTGCTGATGTCGCTGATGACCAGGATGCTTCCGTCGCCGGTAGCGAGGATCGAGTGAAAACAATGGGTCGGGATGCGGGTTCCGTCCGCTTGGACAAGCAAGGCGCGGAAGGATTGCGCTCCGGAATTCAAGGGCCTGCCCGAAGAGAAGTCCGGAAACGGAGATGCGGAATCGGGATCCGGCTCGAATCTGATGTGATCGAAAAAACTCTTCCCGAGAATGGCATTCTCCTCGAGCCCGATCAGCTTGGCCGAGGCGCGGTTCTGGAGGACGACGGTGTAATTCTGATCCATCAGGATCAGGCCTTGGGTGACATTGTCCGTGATGGACTGGGTGAGTTGCAGTTGATACCGCAGCTGGCCGTTGCGCACCTCGGATTGGATTTCCGCGCGCTTGCGATCCGTGATATCGGAAAGGATGACCAGTCCGCCGTTGAAACCTCCTACGGCATCGTAAATAGGCTTGGCGTCAATCTGGAAATAGCGGATTTCCCCATCCGCAAGCTGGTAGGCCATATCAATAGGGGCCGCAGTTATCCCCGTCGATAACCAATCGATCGGCAGGGCCTTCTCGAGTGACATTCCGGATTTTACTCCCATGGGCCTCAGACGGACGGCTTCATGGAATGGGGTGGCTTCCCGGATGGAATCGAAAATCCTTTTCGCGGATTTGTTGATCTGCAGGATATGGTTTTTCGAATCCACGATGAAGGTGGGATTGTCCACGAGATTGAAGAGGGAATCGGCGATGCCCCCCACCTTGATGATCTTATGGATCTCTTCGCCGTTTTCCCCAGACACTACCAACGCGTCCACGTCACCCTTGGATAAAGCGTCTAAGGTCGCTTCGCTTTCCTTGAGCCTGGCTAGGGCAGCCGCCAGGGATTGTTCCAACTTGACTATTCGTTCGTCCAAGGGTACCGTCATAGTTATTTCATCCGCAAAATATTCAAGCCCATAAGGACCTGGCTTTCATTCGAGAGGTCTCCGATGATTCTGCTGATCGGGGTCGGTAGACTTCGGACCAAGGTCGGAATCGCCAGGATCTGGTTTGAGCGCGCGAGTGCCGGCTCCTCAATCAGGTCGATGACCTCGATCTCGTACCGTCCCTTCAGATGATCTTCGCAGATTTTCCTGAGATTCTTGATGGCCGTAAGGGATTTCGGCGTCTGCCCGGCCACGTACAGCTTGAGCAGAAAGGTTTCCGAATCCTCTGAATTGGAGGAGCTGGCATAGGCCGGTTCGCGACTTTCAACGTTCATTAGAGCTCCTGATTCGTTCAGTACGGGACCGGAAAGTTTCAATCGGATTTTCTCGACATGCCCATTTCCTCGCGGTCATCGGCCGTACGGGACTGGAGGCTCTTCTTTTCTTCGATAAGCTGCTTGATCTCGACTTCCTCGGCCTGGAACAGAGCCTGCATAGCCAGCCATTGGGCTTCCATTGCCTGCCTTTTGCGGTCCATCTTCTGCTTCATGGTATCGATTTCCTGTTGCAAGGACAGGGCGGAAGCCCGGTCCCGGGCTTCCATGGTAAGCCGGCTGGAGCCGGTAACCACGCCGGAAGGACCGACATAGACATCCTTGAGGTCGATTCCCGAGCTGGATAGGACGAACTCGCGGATCTGGTTGGAATGGGACATGCCCCTGGACTTGATGATATACATGCCTCGGTTCCGCTCGCCATTATTCTCGATATCACGAAGCAAAAGCCAGGTATCGATAAGGGAGGAGACTCCCACATCCGTTAATTCCATGTCGGTGCCGCTATCGCCCGAAGTAAGGCTGGTAAAGAGTGCCGTAATGCCTTCGCCTTTCAGGTAGTCGAGCAGGCGGATCAGCATGGAGCTGACTTCGCTATTGGAACCCATCGCGCCCAGGTTGGTAACCGGATCGATGATCACGACCGAGGGACGGAATTCGCGGATCAGCTTATGGATTTTGACCAGATGCATTTCCAGCCCATATACGGATGGACGGGAGGCATGATACTGAAGTAGCCCGGATTTCGTCCATTGCTCCAGGTCCAATCCCAGGGATGTCATATTCCGGAGGATCTGGGAGCGGGATTCCTCGAAGGCGAGGTAAATGCAACGCTCGCCCCGCGCGCAGGCCGCATTGGCGAAGAAATTCGCGATGCTGGTCTTGCCGCTGCCAGCGGTTCCGGAGACCAGCACGGTGCTGCCCCGGAAATAGCCTTGGCCGTCCAGCATGGCATCAAGCCGGGGAATGCCTGTGGAAATGCGCTCCTTCAGGGCCTTATGGTCCAGGCTCATGGAAGAGACGGGAAGCACGGAAATGCCTCCTTCATCGATTAAGAATGGGTACTCATTGGTACCGTGCACCGATCCGCGGTATTTCAGGACGCGCAGGCGTCTCGTCGAGATTTGATCCACAATGCGATGATCGAGGATGAGAACGCAGTCGGAAACGTATTCTTCCATGCCTTGACGGGTCAGGGATCCTTCGCCCTTCTCGGCGGTGATGATGGTGGTCAGATCCCTGTCCTTGAGCCAGCGGAATAGCCGACGCACTTCATCGCGCAATAGCGCGGCATTATCGAATCCTCCGAACAGGACTTCGAGAGTATCCATTGCCACACGCTTGGCGCCCACGGATTCCACCGCGAGCTGCAATCGGATGAAGAGCCCTTCCAAGTCAAATGCGCCGGCCACGGAAATTTCGCTCTTGTCGATGTGGATGTAATCAACCACCAGCTTGCCGTCGGCTTCCAGTTCCTTGAGATTGAAACCCAGGGAGGCCACGTTCTTGGCCAGGTCTTCCGGCGTTTCCTCGAAGGCGATGAATACTCCCGGCTCGCCGAATTCCTGGATTCCACGAACGAGGAATTCCATGGCCAGCATGGTCTTTCCGGCGCCCGCGCTTCCACACACCAAGGTCGGCCGTCCCCGAGGCAGGCCTCCGAGCGTGATTTCGTCAAGGCCCTGGATTCCCGTGGGAGCCTTTTGAAGCACCGACAGCGGGATGGTTTTTTTCAGAATCGGGTGGGATACTGTCATAGTGGAAGTCTCAGGTAACATGTAGGTTTCTCCTGCATTGGAGCATCGTAATTTCCTATCCGCTACGCACTGTCAGCGGATTGAACATGTTACAAGGTAACGTTCTCTTGCGTTTAGAGTTGCCGTTCCGGAACTATCTGCAAGTTCCGGAATGGCATTAATTAGGTTCAGAAACAGTCCGACCCATGATCAAGAACCAGGGTAACACGTACGTTATCCTGTCGTCAATCAACCGCAGAATCGGAATCTTTCCGGAGAATCGCGCCAGCGGCGCTATTAATAGTTCCAATAAATTTGAGGGAATTGAGTACTGATGTCTTAAATAACCATTATAACGCAACGCATCCCAAGGAATATCTAAGCCAAGTGCTTTCTAGTACTTGAGGACGAATCAAAGCCCGTTTAAACGTCTTTATCGGCACTCCGTCATAAGTCAATGCGGCGAGGAAAGCGCCCTGACCCCGGAAAGGAGCCAATTTAGGGCAGAGACTGACACGAAGCCGGGAGTTTGGGTCCGGTTGCTAGAGGAGGAGGCAGGCCTTTCCACCGTGACCTGGTCCGATGCCATCGGGGTCCAGGATAACCGCATCCGTACCCTCATCTTGCGTGATCGGGGACTCGTCACCTTGCCGGAATCGATCGACAAGCTCGACTTCCTGCATGCCCTTTACCTGGATGGAAATCCCCTCGCGGGTTTGCCGCCCACCTTGGACAGCCTTAGGACCCTGAAGACGCTATCCCTGGAGCGCGTTCCCTTGGATTCCCTGCCGGGCAACATTCCCCGCCTCTCCTCCCTGAGGCATCTCCTGCTGGGAAAGACCGGCCTGGTGGACCTGCCGACCACCCTCGCCCAACTTTCCGACCTCGAAGAGCTTTCCCTCGACCGCAACGGCATGACCAAGGTCCCCGATGTCGTAGGCCGCATGATCGGGCTCATCCAACTGGATGTTTCCTGGAACGCGCTTAAGTCCATACCCGTGGAAATCGGCGACCTTACCCGGCTGCAAAACCTCACGCTGAACGACAATCTCCTCGACAGCGTTCCGGAGTCCCTGGGCCGATTGAAGAGCCTGGTACGGTTATGGGCCTACCACAATCGCATCAAGGCCCTTCCCGCCTCCCTGGGCGCCTTGGCATCCCTGGAAATCCTCCACCTCAAAGGCAACCTTCTGGATAGCCTGCCCCTAGCCTCCGGATACGACTTTCAGGAATCGATCCCGCCCGATCAGCGCGAAGGCATCTTGGCGGTGTCCAAGACCTTGGAACCGGAAGTTGCCTTAACCCACAGCGGATCCTTGTAAGCCCTTAGCGGCTTCCAGGACCCTGACCACCGGCCCTCCCGGTATCTACCGGGGATGGTTACGACCTCGCGGCCATTCGACCTGAGTAACCGGAAGGTGACGGGGTTTTCGCGCAGCCCATCCATCGCGGTGAGAAGCTGTCCATGCGACCAGGAGGCCTCCAGGGAAGCCCCAGGCGGGACCAGGACGAATTTCCCACGTAGGATGGGTATGGGTCTGTTTTTCGCCGTGTTGACGTCCAGGAGAGCCGCGTACTTGGGCGCCGAGGCCTTGATGCCCTCAGGATTGTCCAGGGTCTCGTACCCTTCCAGGTGACCCCATGATCCCCATCGGCTTTTCCGGGCGCCCATACCAGGCATGCTGCACGGCGGCCACCCGGACCATCCTCGCCGTATCGGCCCCCGAGTAGACGTTTCGCCAGAGGCGGAAGGTCCGGTCCATCATATGGGCGTCCTTCTCAGGATGGCAATAGGCCGCCTCATCCTGGCAATAGGTCTTGCCCACCTGGCGCAATGCGGCCGATATCGCCGGATCGGCTCCCGCGGCATTCTTGCCGATCCAATGGGCCTGTTCGAATTGCCAGTTCCAGACCTCGTTGGAATACTCCACGTACACCTTTAGGGAAGGATGCAGCTTTTCCTTCACCAGCCGGGAAAACCGAAGGATATAATCGTCGTCGGCTTGGTGGGGCATGCTGAACCAAGGGTCGGACTTCAACAGGTTGGCGAGTTCAAGGGCATATTCGATGGAGATACCCCGCTCCCCAGCCTGGGTATATTCGGACACCTTGACCTTATCGGCCCATTTCTTCTGGGAGGACGCGTTGATGTTCATCCAGTCCATCAACCTTAAGGCTTGCATGGATCCGAGCCCCTTCAGGAATCCGGGATGGAAGGTCGGGACCGTGGCTGCGGAAACCTGGGCCGCCGGAAGGATGCGGAGATTACGGACCGGGTTGCCCTTCTTGGACCGATGGATGTTGAGCCAAACGTTTTGTCCCTTGCCAGACAGCTCCACATGGAGGATTCCGTCCTTGCGGGTTGAGGTCCGTCCGCCGATGGACAGGTCGCCCTCCCCGTCGTGGAGAACCGCATAGTCGCCTTGGTAGAAATCGTTCAACATGCTGCGAACAATCTGGGGCTTGCTCCCGACCGGGAAGGGAAGCTCCAAGAGGTAGCCATTGGAATCCGCCGGCAGGCTGTCCCTAAGCCCCGTATCCCAGGGGGAATCCCCCTCGGCATTGAAGGTGATCCAGGTTCCGGAGGCCTTCATGGCATCCAGAAAAATGGGTTGGCAATAATAGCAATTGGTTTGGATGTTCATTCCGATGGGAAGTTTCGGAACCGTCTGGCTTTGGGCGGCCCATGCAGCCGCGAGGATCAGGATTCCGGTTTCAAGTCTCATGGCAGTCCCCATATTATCCACTCCTTCGCTTGCAACTTCAATTCGCCTTGGCGCTGCGTCCCCTCCCAAGATAAGCCGGGATTCGGGGGAAGGCCTGGAATTTAAGGTTAGGTGACGGATTTCCGTTGTTGTGGAGATCAACGGAGGCGGGGCACAGAAGCCATTGGCTTCCAATGGGAACTTATTTTAATTGTTTCCGGAAAACCACGAAGGTTTCCACTTCCTTGAAACCCATGGCAGCATGGGCTTCTCGGCTGTCACGGTTTTCTGCCAAGGCATCGGATCCCATTTCGGGATAATCATGGGCCCGGCTCCAATCCTCCGCCGCGGCCATCAGGGCCCGCCCCAATCCTTTGCCCCGCCACGCCTCCTCGACAAACCAACCCTCCACGTAAGGTACCGGGGAGCTGTCACAACCTTCGGCATAGATGCGAAGATTAAGTTCCAGGAAACCGACAAGGGCCCGATTAGCTTCGGCTACGAACTATTTTCCGGTCCGAACTTCCGCAAAGGCGATTTCATAGCCGTCCAGGTCCTGGATCCCGAACTCAAAGACACCGTTTCCCTTGTTCTCGATTTCATAATCAATGATTGCACCGTTTATCTGGAATTCGGAAAACAGGGACTGGATATCGTCGACCCAGAAATAAATGTTCCACATGTTCTGGACGACCTTGTGATTCGGCACGATAAGCCTTGGCTCGTCGACGCCGCTCAGGAAAAGCTGGTAATCGCTCCGGGACAGGATGGCAAAAGTAGCCGGTTCACCATAAGACTGATCAATCCTAAAACCAAGCCTGTCGCGATAATAAGCCGAGGCCTTTTGAACGTCGGCGACCAGGAGAATCGGGGCGCTTGCAGTGATCTTGGCTTTTTGCATTTCATCCATTCCTTTATTCAATAAGCCCATTCGACACCCCGCTCAAGGCAGGGGATTATTTTTCGCCTTCGTTTTGGCTTTGTCATCGTTTTCCGCAAGCCCCTTAAGCATCTGGTCAACGATGGAATTCATCAATCCTCCGAAATTCGGATCACCGAATTTCTCCTTAAGTATTTTTTCCAGGTCGTTTTTCGCTGGTTCGGCCTTATCCGGATTCTGGTCTGATTTTTCCATTGATTTGCCTCAGTGTTGATTTTTCAATTGGTTGTCCGTAAGGTAACAAATCAACCCGGATGAACTGCAAGGTAAGCCCTAGGGATTGAATCCTTTTTCACTTAGAAATGCCCAGAACCAAAGCCGATGTGCAAGAGGAAGGGTTTCCCTTTCAGGCATAAGGCGAGATCTCCTGATATCCGATTTCAGTTCGTCATCCAGCGCTTTCGCTCCACGCTTCCTCCCCACGGTTGGTCGCCCTACCGCAATTGCGCTTCGCTTGACTCGCTATGACCTGCTTGTCGAGGGACTTGCACCCTCAAGGTGTCGCCCATGCCGGGCGAACCAAAAAAAGGCCCGCTAACCGCGGGCCCCACATTACCTAGAATCTCTTTTCCGTTATTACTGCAACCGAATCAATCCCAGTTCAGCGCTCCACCCGTCTGATACTCCGTCACCCGGGTCTCGAAGAAGTTCTTCTCCTTCTTCAGGTCCAGGATTTCGGACATCCACGGAAAAGGATTCGAGGCGTTATACACCTTCGGCAGTCCGATCCTCTCCAAACGGCGATCGGCAACGTATTGCACGTAGTCTTCGAACATCCCGGCGTTCAGGCCCAGGATGCCGCGCGGCATCGTGTCCTTGGCATAGGCGATTTCCAATTCCACGGCCTTACGGATAAGTTCCGTGGACTTCTCCTTGACCGCAGGGGTCCACAGGTCCGGGTTTTCGATCTTGATCTGGTTGATCACGTCGATGCCGAAGTTCATGTGCATGGTTTCATCGCGGAGGATGTACTGGAACTGTTCGCCACAGCCGGGCAGCCGATTCTGGCGCTGGAAGGACAACATCATCACGAAACCGGAATAGAAGAAGATGCCTTCCATGATTACGTAATAGCCGATGAGGTTTTCCAGGAAGGTCTGGGCGCCCTTGAAAGTCTCCGTCTCGAAATCAGGGCGGAGCATCTCGCGGGTAAGCGAGATTTCGAAGGCGTCCTTGCCGTGGATGGTATTCACTTCGTGGTACATATTGAAGATCTCGGACTCGTCCAGGCCCAAGGACTCGATGATGTATTGGTAGGCGTGGGTGTGCAGCGCCTCCTCAAAGGACTGGCGCAGCATGTATTGGCGGCACTCGGGATTGGTGATGTGCTTGTACGCAGCCAGCACGATATTGTTGGCCACCAGGGAATCGGCCGTGGAGAAGAAGCCCATGTTGCGCTTGACGATGCGGCGCTCGTCCTCGCTGAGCTCGTTGCTCTTCCACAGTTCGATGTCCCTGGACATGTTGATTTCCTGCGGCATCCAATGATTGGCGCAAGCGTCCAGGTATTTCTGCCAGGCCCATTGATACTTGATGGGCACCAGCTGGTTGAGATCGGCGCGGCAATTGATGATGCGCTTTTCGTCCACCTTCACCCGGCCCGTGCTCTCTCCAAGGAGGGAGCCCAGCTTGGACGTGCCCGCCAGGGAGGCTGCGGCCGCCTGGAGGGCGGCGGCGGAGGCCTGCTCCTGGCCGCTCAGGCCGCTCACGCCCGCGGGCATGATGAGGGTCCTAGGCGCCGGCACGACGGGCGCCGCGGGTGCTTCCTGGACCCGCGGGACCTCGGCCACAGCGGCTCCGGCTTTGGCGGTGGGTGTGGGGGTTGCCTCTTCGTCGTCCCAGCTTATTGACATGCTTCGCACTCCTCTCC
>JALYSE010000182.1 GCA_030854955.1 Fibrobacterota bacterium
GGTGATTCTTCCACGGGAACCAGGTCGGCCGCATACTGATCCGCTTGCTGAACCCTTTTTGGAGCCGATCCGCCTCGACCCGCGCCCCAGGATTTCATGGTTTGTTCCTTGAACCTGTAATATTGGAATGCGCCCAGGTCATAAGGGGCATTTCCGCGCATGCAGGGGTGTTCTCGATCCAGCCATCTTGAAGAAAGCAATCCAAAGACTCGCGTAACGACCACGGTGGGATAATCGTGAAAATCCCTCATGGCCTCGGTTCGGGTAACCTTGCTCCATTGGCTTGGATTCGACAAGGCCTCTTCGGGCCTGACGGGCCTGGCCAGGGGTTTGAGCCAGGGGCTCCCGTTATTTGGGTTGGATGGGGACATGCAGGGCTCTTGACATTAAAGGGTGCGCGGAGTTAAAGCTAATTCCAAGAGGATGAATCGGGCTTGGGACCAGGGCTTGAAGAATACGGAGGGTGATGCGAATCACGGGAGCCTTGCTCGAGCGGAGTCCAAACCCGAAAAAAGCGCAAATCTGGGTTTCTTTTTGAGCGCATCCGACGTCTAACCGACTTTTGCTTCCTTACCGAATTCCTTCTTAGGATCCTTAGCCCGATAGAAGAAATAGAACGGCGCCCCCAACAGGGAAGTCCCCAGCACAAAGATATGCACCAGGACCAACACCTCACCGCCCCCCTCCGCAACACCCAGGTTACGGTAGATCATTTCCCCCGCGGCCTCCCCCACTCCCAGTCCCGACGGCGAAATGGGGATTCCGTTGATCATGGTCAGGGTCGGCACTACGAAGCCTTGCACGGCAAGCGGCAAGTCGATTTCCAATGCGCACGCGGAAAAAAAGTAGAGCAGGATGAGCCCGAAATCCACCACCATGCCAATGCCCAAGGGCAGCAGCAAGCCCCAGGGCCGGCTCCGGTATACGAGCAGGGAATCCGAAAGGGATCGCAGGAACCTGCCTCCGGGCGCGCTGTGCATTTCCGGATGGCTGAGGAACCATTTGGACCAGGGGGAAAAGAAAAAGGCAATGGTCAAGGTGATGGTCGTGAAGACCCCGGCATAGAACAGGCTGTTCAGGCGCATCACCGGCGAGTCCTTCCACATATCGTAATTGAGCCAGGTCATGGCCATGGCCACGCTCAGCAATGCGTAAAGGCCTACAAACCGATCCATGACGATGGAAGTCAGGGCCAGGGACTTGTCACGGGCACCATATTCCTTGAAGAGGTAGTAGCCTTTGATGAGATCGCCGCCCGTGCCTCCCGGGATCAGGCTGTTGAAGAACAGGCCGATCATCTGCAGGCTTAAAACACGACCCGGGTGCGGCCTCAGACCGGCCTGGCGGAGGAGCAGGAACCAGCGGAGCCAGGCCATGGATTGGACCAGGAAAAGATAGGAGAGGAAGGCGGCGAAACAGAACCAAGGATGGTTGACGAAAGCTTGAGCGACCAAGGCGGGATCCAGGGCTCCCGAATGGATGAGGCCCCAGATGGCGGCGGCGCCGATGGCGATCTTGAGGAAATGTTTGATCGGGGTCGGCACCCGGAACCGCCCGCCCTTCGCGGCCCTGGGTACGGAAGCCACGCCCGTATTACTCTCCGATTCGGAATCCACGGGCTTGATTATAGCTCTTCGTCGCCGGGAATGGTCTGGGCGAAAAGGTCTTCCGACTCGATGGGGTTCTCGCAGAAGCTTTTCCGGTGGATGGGCGTGATGCCGTGCTTCTTGATGGCCTCCCTATGGACCAGAGTCGCGTAACCCTTATGGCAATCGAACCCGTAATCCGGATACCGGGCGTGCATCTCCAGCATCTGCCGATCGCGGACCACCTTGGCCACAATGGACGCTGCGGCAACTGAGGCCGAGCGTCCGTCCCCTTTGACCAGGGTACGCTGGGGCCAATGGATGTCTGGAATGCGCTGATTGCCGTCCACTAGGAGCAGGCCGGGCGGCAAGCCCATCGCCTCCAGGGCGCGGCGCATTGCAAGCAGGGAAGCCCTGAGTATGTTATGCCGATCGATTTCCTCCGGCGAACACTCCCCCACGCCGAACGCCACCGCTCGCTCCCGGATCTCGGCGGAAAGCTCTTCCCTGACCGGCGCGGACAATTTCTTGGAATCGTTGAGGCCCATGATGGGCTTGGCGCGGAAATCCAGGATGACGCAAGCAGCCACCACATTACCGGCCAAGGGGCCCCGGCCTACTTCGTCCACGCCGCATAAGATGGGGAACTCGTCTAGCATGGCGCGGTCAAACTTCCACAATGGGGAGCGCATGGGCCTGAATCTAATCGACGGTGCGGAACCTGTCCAGAAAGCGGCCCAGGTCCACGGCCTTGCCGGCCTCATCGCTGGAAGTGGGCTTGATTTCGCCTACCGCGAAGGCTTTCACCACCTGCCAGAAATAGGCATGCTCGAGTTTCAAAACATCGGCTGCCACGGCGTCGCGAGAACTCCCGGGAACGACGGATATGATGCGCTGGAGAACGATTTGGCCTTCATCGTAGACCTGGTTGACCATATGGATGGACATCCCCGTGAATTGGCAGCCCCTGGCCACCACCCCTTCATGGACTTTGTGCCCATAGAATCCCTCTCCGCCGAAGGCGGGAAGGAGGGCGGGATGGACATTGACGACCCGGTTCTTCATAAGGTCCAACAGGGGGTCGGGGACCTTTTTCATATAGCCGGCCAGGACCAGCAGGTCGATGGCGTTGACCTTGGCCAGTTCAATCATCCGGGCCACGGCCTTGTCTTCTCCGCCTTCGGTGAAAGCACTCACATGGAAGGCCTGGGTCCCGAACTGGCGGGCCCGGGCCAAAGCTCCCGATTTGCTGTTGTTGGAAAGGACGAAGGCCAGGTCCGCCGGCAACTCCCCGGAACGGATCCTGTCCATGATGGCCTGGAGGTTGGAGCCTCCGCCGGAAGCGAAGACTCCTATCCGGTAGCGCGCCACCGGGTTCAGGCTTTGACTGCGGCCTCAGCCTTGACGGGTTTGACCGCGGCTTTGGCTTCTCCCAGGGTTTCCTGAGCGGAATGACTGTGGGAAGAGGCGACGCGGGGCTTTACGGCGGCGGCATAGGTGCTCGCCTCCTGTGGGGCTCCGTGCTTCTTGAAGAGATGCTTGACCAGGGTGCCGGCTCCGCGCATCACGCGATAGCGCTCGCGACTGTTGGTCAGCGCCATCACCGCCTGCTTGTAGATGTAGGCGGGTCGCAGATAAAACTCGCGGCGGGCGCGGTCGCAGAAGTCGACGAGATCCTGAGAGGTCAACCCTTTGCGGATGACCGTGGTATTATGCTGCCCGTCCTTGTCCAGCCACTTGTCGTAGTCCTCGCTGGCGAGCTCGCCGCGCGAACGGGCCTCGTTATAGGCGGTGGTGCCGGGATAGGCCATGATGGGATAGAATTGGGCGGTGTTGGGATTCAGCTTCTTGGCCATCTCAAGGGTGCCTTGGATCGTTTCCTTGGTGTCTCCCAGGTTTCCCACCATGAAGCAGCCATGGATGAGGATGCCTGCCTTGTTCGCCGAATCCATGAACTTCTCGGACATGCCGTTGGCCAAGCCCTTCTTCACGTTTTTCAGCACGTCCATGGAGCTGGATTCGAACCCGACGCAGAGCTCGCGGCAACCGGCCTTCTTCATCACATCCAGCACTTCGAACTTCACGTCCGCGCGGGCATTGGCGGACCAAGTAACCTTGAGGCCGCGGTTGATGACTTCCTGGCACAGCTCGGCGGTACGGGCGGGATGGGCGGTGAAGGTATCGTCTTCGAAAAAGATCTCGCCTAGATCTGGGAACTCGGCCTTAATGTAGGCCATTTCGTCCACCACGTCCTTGATGCTCCGCTTGCGATACGTATGCCCGGTAAGGGTCTGCGGTATCACGCAATAAGTGCAGCGGAAGGGACAGCCGCGGCCCGACAGGATCACGATCAGCGGATTGATGTTGGCGCCGTAGAAATAGCGCTTATAGCACGAGAACAGGTGCTTGCGATAAACCTTGCTGACCCAGGGAAGGGTGTCCAGGTTTTCGATTTTGGGACGGTCGAGATTGCGGACCATTTCCTCGCCTTTGCGCCAGGAAATGCCGAGGATCTTCTTTTTCTCGTCGGGGCCGTCACCGCGAAGGAAGCGGACGAGCTCCCGGGCGGTATAGTCGGGTTCGCCTGAGATGACGTAATCGATGGCCAGCTCGCGTTCCAGGATTTCCAGAGGCTCGGCGGTGGCATGGGTACCCATCATGGAGATGCCGCACTCGTATCCGTCCTTGAGGGCCGCTTCCTTGATCGCCTTGCCGACGCGCATGTCGTTGTTGATGGAAGGCGTGGAGGTGTTCAGTACGGCTAACTGGGGCCTGAATTCGCGGATCTTGGCGAGAGTGCCTTCCAAATCCAGATCCATGGCGGGAGAGTCGATGACCAGGATTTCGTTCCCGTCCTCTTCAACGCAGCCGGCGGCGTACGCCATGAACATGGGCCAGTAGAGAGTGCTCGACTTGGTAACACAGGGGCTCCGCGATTCCCGCGAAAACATCGGGAAATAAGGAGGGTTGAGGAACAGGACCTTCATAGCTAAGCCTCCGCGAAAAAAAGCGAGGAACTGGGAAATTTACGCCAGACCAACCCCTTTTCGGGACCGGGGTGCAAAATACCTAGTTCGAATATCAAATTCAAATATACCCTGTGCTTTTCTTTTTAGCGCGCCCTAAATCTTTGCACATCGGCCTTGTCAAAAATTCCGATGTCGAATTCTACTTGGAATTTTGCGGATTTTGACCCGGCTTCGAAACGGATCCGATCGGCTCCTGCAACCAGAATATGTACGCCGGCGTACATTCCGGCATGGAAATCCCGCTCCAGAAGCGAATTATGATCCCAGAGGCTCGCGCCTTCCCATCCCAAAATCCCCTGCAAGCCATAATAAGCACTCCACCGCCAAACCCTTAAAGTCCGCTTCCGGATCCAATCCATCCGGTTCTCTGCGCTTAGGATCCATTCGCTTTTACCCCGAAAAGCGTCATTTCCGTAGCCATGCAAGGTATTGACCCCGCCCGCATGGAATTGATCATACCGACCGAAGGTGCGTCCCATGATTCCATCGCGGAATTGGTAAAGGCCCCCCAATGCCAGCGTATTGCGGGAGTGCCAAGGCAGGTAGGCGCGCGTATCCGAAAGCCACTCACGATAGTTGGCAGGCCCGCCCAGGAAGCCTCCATTCTGGGTCACACGCAACTCTAGATAAACCCCGCGGCGAGGATTGTGCCTGCGATCGCGCCCATCCCATTTGACTCCCGTCGCCAACCGCGGTACCAGGTCGCCGTTTCGGGACAACAGGACCCCGCTATCCCCCTGTCCATCCTGGAGATAGAATAGCTCCCCGGCGTAGATGACATAGGCGGATTCGGACCACCCAAAAGCCCCCAATCCCTGGGCTAGGTCAAGCTTGGCCCTCCAGGAATCCTCATGAAACGATTCGAATCGGTTGTAGCCATCCACCCGCAGCACGGCCAGGTCGTATTGCAGAGGAAGGTTCCAAAGACGGGTCGAGCTCAAGGATCCCTGGAACTCCGTGGTGCCCCCGAAACGGGTGATGAATTCCGCGCGGATGCCTTGGCCCAGGAAATTCAGGGAAGCCAGCGCCGGACCCAGGCTTAAGCCGTCCTGGTCGGTTTTGGAGACGGCGATGAAAGGGATGTAGGGCGGAAGCTCCCGAAAGACATAGGTCAAAACGACACCGGAATCTGTTGCGACCGTTTCCAAGGCGACCTCGGCGAAGATGTCCAAGTCCTCCAGACGGGCCCGTTCCGATTCCCATTTTTCGCAGGTGAACGGTTCGCCGACCCGGTTGCGCATTTCCCGGAGCACCACCTCATCCCGGGTGGTGCGCAAGCCCTTGAACGCGGAGGATAGGACGGGGATGGATTCCGCGCGTTGGATTTCTGAGGCCGCTGAACGGATTTCCGGATCGGAGTCTGGGCAGGCACCGGCGGGTTTGGAATGGAGGGTCGCCGCCAAGGCGGCCAGGACGATGGCGACCTTCAGAAGCGCCGATGGAATCGTCAGGGCAAGTTCCTCCGCAAGGGCGTGGTACGCCTTTTGAGTCGGAGGGCTACCTGGGGTAGGATTCATGTTCACCCTTCGATCAGGACTGCAGCCACTCCGTGTGGAAGGTTCCCGGCTTATCGATCCGCTCGTAGGTGTGCGCGCCGAAATAGTCGCGCTGGGCTTGGAGCAGGTTGGCCGGAAGGCTCGCGCTGCGGTATTGGTCATAATAGGAAAGCGCCGAGCTGAAGGCGGGGATGGCGATCCCGTTCTTACTCGCTTCGGCCACGGCCAAGCGCCAGTTCAACTGGCACTTGCGGATGACGTCGGTGAAATAGGGCGCCAGGATCAGATTGGCCAAGTTGGGTTCGGCATCGTAGGCTTTCTTGATGTCTTCCAGAAACTGAGCTCGGATGATACAACCGCCGCGCCAGAGCATGGCGATCTGACCATAGTTCAAATCCCAATTATAAGCCTTTGCGGCCGCGCGCAGGAGCTGATAACCCTGGGCGTAGGACATGATCTTGGAGGCATAGAGGGCGTCGTGGATGGCGGGAAGGAACTTCGCCTTGTCGATGTTGAAGGTCATCTCCGGTGCGGGAAGCTTGGAGGACGCTGCCACGCGCTCATCCTTCATGGAGCTCAGACTGCGGGCCACCACCGCTTCCATCATGGTGGGAATCGGCACGCCCAAGTCCATGGCGTTCTGGGAGGTCCACTTGCCGGTGCCCTTCTGTCCGGCCTTGTCCAGGATCACGTCGACAAGGGGCTTGCCGGTTTCGGAATCCTTCTTGCTGAGAATGTCGCGGGTGATTTCGATGAGATAAGAATTAAGCGGGCCCTTGTACCATTCGGCGAAGACTTCGCCGATTTCGGTCGCGGACATCTTGAGCAGCACCTTCATCATATAATAGGCTTCGCAGATGAGCTGCATGTCGCCGTACTCGATGCCGTTGTGGATCATCTTCACGTAATGACCTGCGCCGTCCGAACCCACCCATTCGCAGCAGGGAATGTCGTTGTTGGGGCCTACCTTGGCCGCGATGGCCTGGAAGATGGGTTTCAGTTCCGGCCAAGCAGAGATGGAGCCGCCGGGCATGATGGAAGGGCCCTTCAAGGCGCCTTCTTCGCCACCGGAAACGCCCACGCCCAGGTAGCGCAGACCCTTGGCTTCAAGGTCCTTGGTGCGGCGGATGGAGTCGGGGAAATAGCTGTTGCCCCCGTCGATGAGGATATCGCCCTTGTCCAGAAGGGGAGTCAATTGATCGATGAGATCGTCCACGGCCGGGCCGGCCTTGACCATCATCATAATCTTGCGGGGCTTCTTGAGCGAGTCGACGAGTTCCTTGAGGGTATGGGCGCCGACGAGATTTTTGCCCCTGCCCCGTCCCTTGACGAGTTCGTCCACCTTGGCCGTAGTCCGGTTGAACACCGCAACGGTGTATCCCCGGCTTTCCATGTTGAGGACTAGGTTTTCGCCCATGACAGCAAGGCCGATTAGGCCGATATCCGCTTGAGACATGATACTGGAACTCCTGTGATGCGTGCTTGCCCGCGTCCGCCCCGCGGGGGCTGAGCCCCGTCCCAAGAGCGGCCGACGGACTCCCGGAGCACCGTCGGGGGACGGGGGACGGGAAGCGCAAAAACTATATAAGTTTGGCCCCCTTGGAAGGGCGGTACCGGCCGCGGACCAGGGTCCGGGCAGCCGCCGATGAGATCAGGAAACGCTTCTTTTGTAATTTTTTTCCTGTAAATGGCCGCTTGCTTGAATGCGATTTTGTAAAGTACAGAAACTGCCGAAAGGGACCAATCATGATGGGCAACCGCCACGCTCCAATTCTCGCTCTCTCCATCCTGCTCGCAGGCTCCTTACCGGGTGCTGCGGGCTTCGCTAAAGATGCCAAGGATGCCAAAGAAGATCCGCGCCCCAAGCGGGGCTCGCTGGAGTTGGGAAAGGGCAAACCCGCGCAGACAGACGCGGCCAAGATCGAACTCCTGAACGGCGCTTTTGCCAAGGTTGTTGAAGCCGTTTCGCCCTGCGTCGTCAGTGTGAACACGGAAAAGAAATGGTCCGAGCAGGACAAGCAACTCAACCATCCATTCTTCGAATTCTTCGGCATGCCCCCGCAGCCCGGCGGTCCGGAGGACAAATCCCCCAAGCGCAACATCCCCCTGGGCGGCGGCTCAGGTTTCATCGTAAATAAGCAGGGCTACATCTTCACCAATGCCCACGTGGTCGAAGGCGCCGACATCGTCAAGGTCACCCTCATCAACAAGAAAAGCTATCTGGCGAAGGTCGTCGGTCTGGACAAGAAGACGGACGTGGCCGTGCTTAAAATCAAGGCATCCGCCGATGAATTGCCCGTTGTCGTCTTCGGCGATTCCAAGAAGGTCGGGATCGGCGAATGGGTACTGGCCATCGGCAATCCTTTCGCGCTCCAGAACACCGTGACCTCGGGCATTGTCTCAGCGAAAGGCCGCCGCGATCAGGTCCAGCAGGGCGATGCCTACCAGGACTTCATCCAGACGGATGCGGCGGTGAATCCCGGCAATTCCGGCGGTCCCCTGGTCAACCTCAAGGGCGAAGTGGTGGGCATTAATTCCAGCATCTATACCCGCACGGGCGGCTACATGGGTGTGAGCTTCGCCATTCCCATCAACATGGCCGTAAAGGTGGCCGAGGACCTGCTTTATGAAGGCAAGGTCACGCGCGGTTACCTGGGCATCGGCATCGACAACGTCTCGGAAAACCTGGCGGATGCCCTGGGCCTTGCCAATACCCAAGGCTGTCTGGTGCGCGAAGTAATGAAGAGCGGCCCGGCCGCCAAGGGCGGACTCAAGGACGGCGACATCATACTCAAGGTTCAGGGTATCGTGGTGCAGGACGCCTCGGACCTGCGCAATATGGTCGCGGATCTCAAGCCCGGCGAAAAGTACGATTTTGAAGTGCTGCGGGACGGGAAACGGAACACCATGGGCCTGAAGATCGGTGCCAAGCCCGAAGAAAGCGAAGTTGCCGGAGACGATGCCGTCAGCGCGCCGGAACCGGACGAGGGAGACGGAAGTTTCCTTTCGAAGAAATTGGGCATTCGTTTCGGGACCCTGGACAAGGAAGCGCGCGTGAAGTATTCGATCCCCAACGACCAGAACGGCGTGGTGATCACGGGTGTGTCCGACGGCTCCAGCGCCGCCGAGAACGGGTTGGTCGAGGGCATGGTCCTGTCCAACTTCAAGAGACAGTCCGACGGCGGCTTCCAAAAGGTCGAGGACCCGAAAAAGCTGCTTGCGGTGGTGAAGTCGTTGAAGCCCGGGGAGAAGATTGCATTCAAGGTGTTCTTCAAGGGACGCACGGACTTCATCGCGCTGCAGGCGGAGGAGTGATGCTCTCGGTCAAACGTGCCGGGGTCGGGCC